>JAZNVP010000137.1:0-3301 GCA_045592865.1 Oscillospiraceae bacterium | reverse complement strand
TAAAAACGGACAATAGAAAAAAATACCCTCCTATGGTAGAATGAAAGAAACTACCATAGGAGGAATTTTTTGTGCTGTTTGCACAACTTGGTGCAGTCCAGAGGCCTATCGGGTTTTGTTTTTTATTTTGCATTAGTTCTTCCTGCAAGATAATCAAGCGAAACGTTATAAAGATCTGCAATTCTGACTAAAATCTCGAGTTTGGGCTCTCTGGTCATCAGTTCATAATTCTGATAAGTCTTCTCAGTGATATCGCAGTATATTGCTACCTGATTTTGAGTATATCCCGCTTCTTTACGGCATTCTTTTAGCCGCTCAGACAAAATCTTTCTCATAATTCATTCACCCACAAATGTTCTTGACAATTACAGTATAATGAATTATAATCTCTAATATACCAACAATTGTAGGTGATGAGAATGGCAGAATTTTGTTTAGATTGCTGGAATAAATTGAATGGAACCCACGTTAGTTCCAACCGCTTCATAATTTCAGATGACCTTGATTTATGCGAAGGCTGTGGGAAATATACTAATGTAATCGTAAGAGAAAAGAGACTATATTATTTCCTTCCTATACAGAAGTCTCACTTTTTTTCTTTAAAAACGCTCCTCAACAGACTTAGAAAAACATACTCAAAGATCAAACTGCATAAATCCCGCAAATCTTAACTTATAAAAACAAGCGTCCTTTTAAAAGGACGCTTGTTTTTATTTCAGTATCATTTGCTCAATTTCTTTCATTGAATCTGCAACAGGCACCCCACACTTAGAGAGGTCCTCTTTAGATTGGTGGCCGCCCGAGTAGAGAATACAATCGGCTCCCATCACAGAAGCCATCTCATAGTCGTGAAGAAGATCTCCGATCGCGACTATTTTCGCATCCTTGCCTCTGCTTTTTGCGAAGGCAACGCCTCTCTCAACCTTACTCTCTGCCTTAATGTCTTCTGCCCCTAAAATATTGGAAAAATAATGAAGAATTCCTCTTTTTTCGCATATATTCTTTATTTTTTCGGTCGGGAATGAAGAAATTATGACCTGATTTATTCCTGCATTCTTGAATTTTTCAAGAACCACTTCTGCGTTTTCGGCAAGTGAAGCCGTATCAAGATAGCTATCATATCCTGCCTGAAACTCTCTTGTCAGTTCCGAAAGGCTCGTTACGTTGAAATCGAACATTTTTTCATAGTAACGGATGATCGGCATTTCGATCTTTTCGAAATACTCCTTTCGGTCGGTGAGGGGCATATCCCTCTTTGAAAGCATATCGTTAACCGTTAAAATAGATATCCCAACGTCATCCATCAGCGTTCCGTTGAAATCCCAAACCACATCGGTGTATCTCATTATTACCCCTTTTTCTTAAACTGTTTTTCCTTTTGAAAAATAAACGGGATAATTCTTACTGCCTGAAAGGGTAGAGTCCGCGGTTATTTTTACGTTTTTATCGGTTACGACACAGTCGAGACTACTGTTTTCTCCAACAGAGGTTCCCTGCATCAAAATAGAGTCTCTGACGACTGCGCCTTTCGCAACCGTTACGCCTCTGAAAAGAACGGAATTCTCAACCGTTCCCTCGATTATGCAACCGTCCGCTATCATTGAATTTGAAGCCTTGGCTTCAAGACCGTATGAAGCAGGAAAATCATCGCGGACTTTGGTGTAAACAGGTCTGTCCGCCAAGAATAGTTTTTCACTGTTTTCGCTAGAAAGAAGCTCCATATTGCAGTCGTAATAATTCTTCATTGAATTAACGACCTGCGAAAATCCCTGAAACTCATAACCGATTACATTTATCTTTCCGATATTCTTACGGATATAATCACCTGAAAAGCTTGTTAAGGCATATTTCTGCGCTTCGGTGCAAAGGTCGATAACGTCCTCTCTTCTCATAACGATAATATCGAGAGATAACTTATTTTTTCCCTTTTTGCCCTTTTCGCGAACGATATCGGTTACGTGTCCGTTCTCGGTTTCGATGATATGATATTCGCCGCCGATATCATCGGTCTCGGTTTCTTTATATATCATTGTTACGTCGGCACCGTTTTTCTCGTGGTAATCTACCACGTCGGAAAAGTTTATGTTGGCTATAACGTTACTGTCCGAAATAATTATGTAGTCTTCTTTTCTCTTTTCGAGCCATCCTTTAGCATTACAAAGCGCCTCGAGTCTTCCATCGTAAACGCCTGTTCCGGGTCTTCCGTATGGCGGGAGAATAACAAGTCCTCCTCTTTTTCTTGCAAGGTCCCAGTTTCTGCCGCTTCCAAGGTGGTCCATTAATGATGCAAAGTTATGCTTGGTTATAATTCCGACCGTTGAAATTCCCGAATTCACCATATTGGAAAGCGAGAAATCGATAAGGCGGTATCTTCCGCAGAAAGGAATGGATCCCGTTGTTCTGTTTTCCGTTAATTCATTAAGGTCAACGTCATGCATATTAGCAAAAACAAGACCTAAACAGTTATTTTTGATCATTACTTAAGATCCCCCTTTCCTAGAACCTCTTTCGCACCTATACGTGAGTCTTTGGGAACGACCGCATCGGGTCCTATAACGCATATTCCCCATTTTTCGATATCGCTCTCTTCCGGACGGGCTCCGAGATGCGAGTTTTCTCCGGCTACTGCGTTTTCGCCGATTATTGCATACTCAACCCGTGCGCCCTTTTTAATAACTGCGCCCGGCATTACGATACTGTCTGTCACTACTGCGCCTTCTTCAACCGTTACGTTGGTATAGATTACAGAAAAGTCCACCTTACCGTAGATCTTGCTGCCGTCGGATATCATACAGTTCTGCACCTCTGCCGACGGGGCTATGTATTGCGGGGGTGAAGAGGGGTTGCGGGAATAAATTCTCCACTCCATATCGTGAAGGTCCATAGGAACGTTGGGGTTGATAAGGTCCATATTCGCGTCCCACAAGCTATCTAATGTTCCAACGTCCTTCCAATATCCCGAGAATTTATATGCAAGCATCTTTTCGCCGCCATCAAGCATTTTCGGGATAATATCCTTTCCGAAGTCGTTAGACGAATCGGGGTTTTCCTCATCCTCAATAAGATATTTTCTGAGAGAAGCCCAGGAGAAGATATAAATTCCCATTGAAGCAAGGTTGCTTTTCGGGTTTTCGGGTTTCTCCTCGAACTCATATATGGTTCCGTCTTCCCTGGCATTCATAATACCGAATCTTGATGCCTCATCCATCGGCACCTCCATAACGGCAATGGTGCAATCGGCTCCCTTATTTTTATGTTCGGTGAGCATAAGATTATAGTCCATTTTATAGATATGGTCGCC
>JAZNVP010000136.1:0-1726 GCA_045592865.1 Oscillospiraceae bacterium | reverse complement strand
AACCTCTGTTAGTTTGAACGCATATCCACTTAATATAATGTTCTTCTCCCATAGGGTGCTCTATTTTTCCGACGTTAATAACGACACAGTTTTCTTCAACTCTAAAAACAGGAGTGTGTTTTTCACCTTTTTCTTTATTAGTTTCGGGTTCGATTTCTATCATTTCTTCGCCGCAACATTTAATCGGAACTCCGTTGTTTTCAAGCATAGTTATAACGTTTCCGCAATGTTTACAAATATAAAATTTTTGATGCATATTTTACCTCCGAATTTTTTATTATTATTTGTATTTGCTTCTTATTTATTATTAATTTTTATCACTTTTTATTAAATATTACACTTCCGTTTTTGTCGATTTTACGGTTATTTTGTTTGACACATTTTTCTCAATATGATATAATTATATGGGTATTTTGATAAAGGAGTTGACCCTATGGTAGAAATTAAACTTGTCAAAACTAAAAACGATCTTCGTAAGTTCGTGGATTTTCCGAACAAATTATATAAAAATAACAAGTTCTTTGTTCCCGCCTTTTACGGCGACGATCTTGACGATTGGGATAAAAAGAAAAACCCTGCATTCGAATACTGCGATGCAGAGTGTTATTTAGCATATAAGGATAATAAACTCGTCGGCAGAATCGGTGTTATAATCAGCCATGCAGCTAATAAAAAATTCAACACCAAAAGATGCCGTTTCACTCAGGTTGACTTTATTGACGACTATGAGGTTTCCTCTGCTCTTTTCGAAACCGCAGAGAAATATGCAATAGAACACGGTTGCGACGAGATGCACGGTCCTCTCGGATTTTGCGATATGGACCGTGAAGGAATGCTCGTTGAGGGTTATGATATCCGCAGTATGTTCATAACTTACTATAATCACCCTTACTACATAGAGCACCTCGAAAAACTCGGCTATATAAAAGACGTTGACTGGATAGAATTTAAAATATACAAGCCCGATGCAGATTCTAAAGAAGCAATTCGCTTTAAGAGAATATCAGATAGAATTATGCAAAGAAATAACTATCACATAGCAGAAATAAAGCATAGAAAAGATTATAAGCCTTATATTAAAAAGGTTTTCAACCTGGCAAACGAAGCATATGCTCCTTTATATGCGATGGTTCCCTTAAATGAACGACAGGTTGATAAATATGCTACTAAGTTTATTCCCCTTATCAACCCCGATTACGCTTGTTTCTTGATGGATGAGAATGAAGAAATGGTTGCTCTCGGTGTTTGCGCTCCATCTATGGCGTCTGCTATGCAGAAATGCAGAGGAAGACTCTTCCCGTTCGGTTGGATATGGGTTCTTCGCTCCTTATCAAAAAATAACGCGCTCGATATGTTTTTAGTTGCCGTTAAACCCGAACTTCAAGGAAAAGGTCTTAACGCGGTTATTCTTAATCATCTAATAAACAACTCCAACAGAACCGGAATTGAGTATGCAGAAACAGGACCAATGCTTGAAACTAACGCTAAGGTTCTTGCTCAATGGGAAACCTTTAAAAAGGAACGGCATAAGCGCAGAAGATGCTTTATTAAGAAACTGAAATAAAAAAATCCCCATTCGACAAAGTGCACAAGTCCGTTAAAAACGGACAATAGAAAAAAATACCCTCCTATGGTAGAATGAAAGAAACTACCATAGGAGGAATTTTTATGCCTAGAAAGTATACACATCTAAAAAAATATGAAAAGGAGATATTAGAATTAAAAG
>JAZNVP010000135.1:0-4397 GCA_045592865.1 Oscillospiraceae bacterium | reverse complement strand
GGTTGCTGAGAGACAGAACCTTACCGAATACGGTTCTCACGACATTGAAGGCGTTGAGTGGACCGTAGAAGACGAAGGCGACTGCTGCACTTACGGCACAGAGGTTAAGATCTGCACCATCTGCGGCGAGGTTGCTGAGAGACAGAACCTTACCGAATACGGTTCTCACGACTACGGTGACTGGATAATTGACACTCATCCTACTTGGGCTTCCGAAGGCTCCAAGCATAAGGAATGCGCAAACGAATGCGGAATAGACATTGTAGAGCCTATCCCTGCAGCAACAGTTGCTTCTGTTGTTATCACAAACGGACCCGACAAAACAAGCTACTATATGCAGGACGGCGTTAACTCTGTAGCGCTTGATACGACCGGAATGATTGTTACCGTTACCTATTCCGACTATGACGTTCCCACCGTTATTACCGACTTCTCCGAAATTACTATTCCCGAGGTTGATATTTCGGCTGAGACTGATGCTCAGGAAATCAGGTTCACCGTTGCAGGAACTGAACTCACCGTTACGGTTAGCGTTCAGGGCGGCAAAATGGGTGACTATGACGGAAACGGTGTTACCAACATAATCGACGTTCAGCAGCTCTTCGTTCAGGTTGCTAACGGATTTGGCGGCGATATAGCAGGTGCTATCGGCGACTTTGATGGAAACGGAACAGTTAATATTATCGACGTTCAGCAGCTCTTCGTTGCAGTTGCTAACGGTCAGATTTCATAATATTAAAATAAAAAATAAAGGAGAAAAACTATGAAAAAGATTATTTCGGCATTAACCGCCGCAATAATGATCTTCTCCATCTGCGCTATCAACGTTTTCGCTGCTGATAAACCTACCTTCAGCGTTAACACTGCTACCGGCGACAGAGGAGACACAGTTGAGGTAACCTTAAGCGTAGAGAGCGTTTCGGCTTCTGCTCTTACCGTTCAGGTTGCTTTCGACCCTGCAGTTTTAGAAGCAACAGGGGGAACCCTTTTGCAGCAGGTTGGCATGATGAAGCAGATAAACGCTCCAGAAAACGCAAACTCGAGATGCCTTTATGACTACTCTATGTTTGATATGAGTGACGTTTCGTTTGCAGACGGCGCACTTGGAACCCTTACCTTTAAGGTAAAGGACGCTGCTGCTTACGGCGACACCACACTTACGGTTTCTGTTGCTGCTATGCAGTCAGGCGGAGTTGCTTTAACCGCTTCTGACTACGTAACAGTTAACGGCAAGGTTACTGTTGCTTGTGCTAACCACGACACAACTAACGCTACCTGGACCGAGACTATCCCTGCAGGATGCGAGACCCCCGGTGAAGAGGTTAAATACTGCGACAAGTGTAACGCTGTTGCAGAAACAAGACCTATCGATCCTACCGGACACAACTGGGGCAACTGGACAGAGACTACTCCCGCAGGATGCGAGACTCCCGGTGAAGAGAAGAGAACCTGCTTAACAGATGCTTCTCACTTCGAGACAAGACCTACCGATCCTACCGATCACAACTGGGGTCCTTGGACCGAGACTACTCCCGCAGGATGCGAGACCCCCGGTGAAGAGAAGAGAGTTTGCTCTACCGACGCTTCTCACTTTGAGACTAGACCTATAAATCCTACCGGACACGCTTGGGGTGCTTGGACCGAGACCACTCCCGCAGGATGCGAGACCCCCGGTGAAGAGAAGAGAGTTTGCTCTACCGACGCTTCTCACTTTGAGACTAGACCTATTGATCCTACCGGACACGCTTGGGGCGCTTGGACCGAGACTTCACCTGCTTCCTGCGAAGGCAAGGGCGAGGAAAAGAGAGTTTGCGAAACCGATGCTTCTCACTTTGAGACAAGAGATATCGATCCTACCGGTCATAACTGGGGCGATTGGACCGAGACTTCTCCTGCTACCTGCGAAGGCAAGGGTGAGGAAAAGAGAGTTTGCTTAACAGACGCTTCTCACTTTGAGACAAGAGACATCGATCCTACCGGTCATAACTGGGGCGAGTGGACCGAGACTTCTCCTGCTACCTGCGAAGGCAAGGGCGAGGAAAAGAGAGTTTGCTTAACAGATCCTACTCACTTTGAGACAAGAGATATTGATCCCACCGGACACGATATTCGTTGGGAAGTTACCAAAGAGCCTACTGCTGACGAAGAAGGCGAAAGAACCCTTCATTGCGTAAACGGATGCGGACTCGTTGAGGATACTGAGGCTATCGCTAAGACTGTTGACTCTGTTGAGGGTGAAGGCGTTAAGTTGGAGATCACCGATAAAGACGGAAGTGATTATGCTTTCTCCGGAACCTTAAAGGCTGAGCTCGGCGGTATAGAGGATCTTATCGAAGACTATAAGAAATCTTTGGAATCTGAGGGCTTATCTGAACAAGAAATTAAGGATCAGGTAGAAGAGTTCGAGAAGAATCTCGATATCGTTTCTGATGCAGTTAAAGAAAAGGGTCACAATGCTGTTGAAGAACTCTATTTAACATTAACCGACGAAAAGGGTGACTATACTTTCGGCAGCGGCGATGCTTCATGTGAGCCTGTGGTTAAATACACGTTTGACGTTGCAGAGAACTTAAAGGATGCAACAGGCTTAAAGCTTTACGGTTTAACCATTGACGGCGATATCGTTGAGGTTAATGCTACCATCGCTGATGGAAAGATCGTATTTACTTCTGCTGATATAATTGAAGCTGACATTGACGCCAGCCTCTTATACCTCGCAGGAACAGTTGCTGAGGAAGAAATCGGCGGCGGAGATAACGAAGGCGGAGCTGAAGGCGATAAAGAAGAGTCTGCAGGAACAGGCGTTGAGTTCCCTGTAATGCTCGCAGTTCTCTTTATAGCTTCTGCTGCAGCAGTTGTTTTCTCAAGAAAAAAGGCTGAGAACAAATAATTATTAGGTTTAATATAAACTGAATAATACAAAAAATGCCTGAGGGAGACCTCGGGCATTTTTGTGTTTTCAGATAGGGATAAAAACGCTTGAATATTTATTCTCTTTATGGTATCATAATTTGGAGATATATTCTTCTTTTTTGGGGGACTGTTATGAAAAAAATTATATCTTTTACAATGGCTTTAATTATGGCCGTCGGCGTTTTATCCGCGACGGTTTTTGCTGCCGAGAAACCGACCTTTACGCTAACGACCAAGGATAAATATAACTCGGGAGAGGTAACGACGTCTGTTAGTGTTAAAAACTTAACTGCGAACGCTTTGACTATTGAGGTTTCATTTGACAACAAGGTAGTTGAGCTTACAGGTGCGACTGATATGCAGAAGCTTGGAGATATAAAGGATTTTAACAAAATTGATAATGCCAACAAGAGCGGTGTATCCAGGTACAGTATGATTTCGATGTCTAACACTACTTTCAAAGATGGCTCTCTTATGTTTTTAGTTTTTACGGTTAAGAATTATTCGGCTTATAATGAATCGACCATCAGGATATCAGGTGTTACGGTTGGAACTGATGGCGGTAAGGTAACTGATTATACAATAGTTAACAACAACAAAGTAAACCACGAGCACGAGGATATTTCGGACAAGTGGGAAATTACCAAGGCGGCTAACTGCACAGCTCCGGGAACAAGGGTTAGAAGATGTAACGTTTGCAAGGAAATCGCGGTTACAGAGACTATTGCTCCGCTTGGACACAAATGGGATGAAGGAATAAGGCAAAAGGCGGAAACCTGCACATCGGCGGGAGTTATGATATACACCTGCTTAAATAATCGCTCTCACACCAAGTCTGAAGAGATAAAGGCGCTCGGTCACGATTTTGGTGAATGGAAGGAGAATACGAACGGGCAGGAGATTCGTGTTTGCAAGAATGACCAGAGGCACACTCAGATAAGAGAAAAGGGTTCGGATACGCCGATTACCAATGATAAGCCCTCAAGTTCGGAGGAAACCTTGAGTTCGGAGGAAACCTTGAGTTCGACCGAGGAGAGTTCTTCGGATATTTCCGACGTTTATTCTGAAACAAGCTCGGACACCGTTTCGGACGGAAGCTCGAGTGCTACCGGCGGGGAGGTAACCCCCGATATGCTTTCTGACGAGGGAATTCCCACCATTCTTATTGTAATTCTCGTCGGCGCGGCAATTACGTTACCGATTCTATTTATTTATATGAAGAGAAGATAAAGGCAAAGCGATGGCTTTGCCAGTGAAATTCACGACAGGGTCGTGAATGAAATCGCATTGCGATGAAATCCGCCCTTGGCGGATGATATCCACGCGCCGCGTGGGTTATTGTGTCGCTTTGCGACAAATTTAAATTGTGCCGATGGCACACAACAACTCGCTCTCCGAGCGAATTTCATCCGAGCTTTGCTCGGATTTCATCCACGGATGACGTGGATTTCACTCACCGCAGGTGAATTTCATTGCGAACGCAG
>JAZNVP010000134.1:0-4654 GCA_045592865.1 Oscillospiraceae bacterium | reverse complement strand
GACATTCGACTTGCTTGTTGCATGACCTGTCGTCACGGAACTATGTGTCCGTACGGAAATGATAAAAACCAACTTTTTTGTACGAAAGATGTTCTATTAACCTCCAAAGACGATATAATAGATTTGATGTATTATAAAGGTCATGATTCTTTCTTTGAAAGAGAGGTTTCGTCAATCCATTGTTGCGACGATTTTATTTATCAAAGTGATGATTACTATACATACAATGATTATTTATATCGCTTGCAAAAAAACTAATTGGTGTACTTTTAGTCGTTCTTACCTATATTCACGCACCTTTCGGTCGCTTTTTCCCAACAAAGAAAGCACCCAGAAGGGTGCTTTTTTTGTTGGCGGAGTAGGAGAGACTTCTTTCTTCGAAAGGCTCTTACAATTACCGAAACATTCTTTCGGCGAGTGTACTCGCCTGCATGTTTCGACTGCTGCGCTTTACTTAATGCCTTAATCTTTCTCACCAAACCAATTCATTAACGACGGATACAGTTTTTTATATCTTTCATAACTTTTGTTGTATTTTTCGGTTAGCTCTGAGTCAGGGATAATGGTTTCGGAAATTTTAACAATTTTTTCTGCGGCTTCTTTAACGTCTTTAAATTCCCCGCAACCAACCGAAGCCAAAATTGCGGCTCCAAGTGAAGGACCTTGTTCATTTGCGATAACGTCTACCTTTATATTGAGAACGTTTGCTATAATTTTCTTCCATAGCATGCTTTTTGCACCTCCGCCACAAATCTTGGTTCGTTCTATCTTGATACCGAGCTTTTTAGCAATTTCATAAGAATCTCTTAAAGCAAAGGCAACACCTTCTAAAACGGCAAGCGTTAAAACTGAACGGCTTGTTGACATATTCATACCTATAAAACAAGAACGTGCTGATGGGTCATTGTGAGGAGAGCGTTCACCCATTAGATAGGGAAGGAAAAATACTTCACATTCACCTGTCGGCATGATATTTTCTTGCTCTTTGGAAAAATCATCGTTGTTCAGTATGTTTTCGCACCACCACTTATTGCAAGAAGCCGCACTCAATATGCACCCCATAAGATGATATTTGCCGTTAGCGTGAGCAAATGAGTGAAGCGCGTTGTATTCATCAGCACAAAAACTATCGCTTGAAATAAATATCGTTCCCGAAGTTCCAAGTGAAATATTGCATTCTCCGTCTGAAATAACCGAACACCCGATAGCCGCCGCGGCATTATCGCCTGCGCCCGCTATGATTTTAACGTTATCGGCTAACCCCAATTTATTTGCTATATCGGGTTTAAGTGTTCCGATAACGTCGCTACTCTCGCAAAGGCGTGGTAACCGGTTTTCACTAATGCCGCAAATTCCGAGCATTTCTTTTGACCAACACCTGTTTTTAACGTCCATAAAAAGTGTTCCCGATGCATCGGAAACGTCGGTGCAAAACTCGCCTGAAAGCTTATAGGAAAGGTAGTCCTTCGGCAACATAATTTTTTTAATTCTTGCAAAGTTTTCAGGCTCGTTTTTTGCCATCCATAAAATTTTTGGTGCAGTAAAACCCGCAAAAGCGATATTTGCCGTATATTTTGAAAGTTTCTTCTTGCCGAGAATATTATTCAGATATTCTGTTTCTTTTATTGACCTTCCGTCATTCCATAAAATAGCGGGACGAATTATATTATCATCTTCGTCCAGAACGACAAGTCCGTGCATCTGCCCGCCAAAACTTATTCCCGCAACCTCAGATTTATCTTCATTCTGAAGTAATTCTTCTATACCTGCTAAGGTCTCGTTAAACCAATCCTCAGGATTTTGTTCCGAATAGTTTTCCTCAGAAAGATAAAGCGGGTATTCGCGCGACACAAGATTTTTTATTTCTCCGTTTGAATTCATAAGTAAAAGTTTAACTGCCGATGTTCCTAAATCAATGCCGATATAAAGCATTTTTATCGCCTCTTTTTAGCCGTTTATTATGGGCTTTCTTATAATTCTCTTATCTGTAAACAGGTCGGTTTCGTCGGTGCTTTTGGTTGAAAATTCCGAAATAACAGCACCGTCGGGACCTGCCTGAAACCAATGAAGTGTTTCGGGCATAATAGTGTATTGTTCACCGGGATTAAGAATAATTTCGTGATAAACCGATGTGTCTGTTTCGGGGAGAATGCCGTTTATATCTTCTTTTTTACCTTCGCCCGATACGTAAAGATAAACCTTACCGAATCTGCATCTGAATGTTTCCTCTTTGCCGGCGGCACCATAAGATTCAACGTGTTTGTGCTCAGGACAGGTCTGATGAGGTAATAGCACCATTTCCTTTGAACAAACCCTCTCTGTGTTTACATAAACACAAAGTAAAAGACCAATCTTTTCAATCATTCCGAGACCAAAGTCTGCAACCTCAATCTCCTCATCTTCTCTGACGATTATGCCTGCTTTTTTGTAGTAATCTCTTGCGAGAGAAACCATTTTGTTATATGTGTCTTTATTCATTTTAATCTCCTCTTATTTATCTAAAAGCGGTATAATTTCTTTTGATATAAGTGCCTTGTCTTCATCTGCAAGAGAAAGGAACGGACGACGGCACTCGCCGAAGTCAAAGCCTAACTGATTGAGAATTTCCTTTTCTCCCGCCATAATTCCAACCTTGTATAGAATGGAGAGTATGCGGTTTGCCTCTTTCTGAATCTCTAATGCTTCGTTAAGTCTGTTTTCGGAGTAAAGCGCCTGCATTTTTGTATATTTTTCTGCCATAAAATTATAGGTGCTTCCAATACCACCGTCGGCACCCATCGAGATTCCCGAAAGGAACATTTCGTCAAAACCGTTATAAACAATCTTGTCGGGAAATCTTGATTTACACTGTTCAAGTGTAAAGAAATCATTTGAAGTAAACTTTATCCCGGTAAATTTATCGTCTTCGAGGAACTGTGATATTTCCGCAATTCCCATATTAACACCCGAAAATGCGGGGAAATGATAAACGAGCATAGGAAGTTCTGATTCTTCGGCAATATCAAAGTAATATTTTTTAATTTCTTTGAACGAGAACTTATAATAAAAAGGAGCAACCGCCGACACCATGTCATATCCTGCTTTTTTTGCGTGTTTGCCGAGCGCGATTGCCTGATCCTCGCTTATTGAACCAACGTGCGCGATGAGAAATTTTTCGGGTGCAGCGTTTTTTACAATGTCTAAAATTTCCATCCTTTCTTCTGTAGAAAGCAAAAAGGCTTCAGCGGTAGAACCTCCAACGTAAAAACCGCTGACTCCCTTTTCAACGTTGAATTTAACGAGTTCTTCTAAAACCTTTGCGTTGATTTTATTGCTTTTGTCAAAGGGGGTTAAAAGCGCAGGGAAAATGCCCCTTTTTTCTTTTGTTTTAATCTCCATATTGTCCTCCTGATTTTTAAATATTTATTATTACACGTTAATTTTAACACAAAAACAACGCCTAAAATACAAAGGTATTGCCTTATTTTTGTTAATTATTGCTATTTTTCAAATACTATGCTAAAATAATAAGGATATCTGTGTAGGAGAAATGAAATGGAACTAAGCAGTCATGAAAAAGGTAAAGACCCGTTTTTTAAGTTGTGGCATCCTGTCGCTGACGGAACCAATTTGATTATATTTATGCATTCAGATGGAGGAAGCATTGTTTGTAATGAGAATATATATCCGATAAAGCGCGGAGTTTTATGTTTTCTCGGAACAGGAAAATATCACTATACTATGCCAAACGATCCTTCAACATATGAAAGAAGTAAAATTTTCTTTTCAACCGTTATGCTTAGATCGGCTGTTTCCGCCTTGTCCGATACTGCTCTCTTCAAAAATATAACAGCAAACACGATTCTTTATGCTGAACTGCCCGAAGAAGAACAAGCTGAGGCTGAAACTATATTTAATGAACTTAAATGCTATGAAAATACTCCGTATAATGAAGCCGTTTTAATGTCTTCGGTTTTGCGCTTGCTTGTCCTTATAGAAAGATATTTAACAAGCGGAACGAATGAATTTTCGTCAAGAAATGACGTTGTAAAAATAGCCTTAAATTATATAAATGAGCATATATCCGAAAAGATTACTCTGGAGAAGCTTTGCAGCGTGTCCCATACGAGTAAATTTCATTTTTGCCGAATTTTTAAAAAGACCATGGGAACAACAACCATGCAGTATATCCTGTCTACCCGAATAACGCTTGCTAAAAGAATGCTCAGAGAAACCAATATGTCTGTTACTGAGGTCAGTGAAAACTGCGGATTTAGCAGTGTTGCGAATTTTTCGCGTGAATTTAAGGAGTATGCAGGTGAAACGCCGAGCCGTTACAGATTAAATAATTCCACTTTTAAAATCCGCTTTGATTATGTATGAGCATATGTTGACAAGATTTCGGATTACATATACAATTAAACTGTTTAATGTTATATTATAAAAAACCAACTTCGATACTGATGATACTCATATCGGCAGGTCTTGGTATGCTGATGTATTCATTATAAAGATTTTGATAAACAAATTGCAAATTTGAATAGCTAGATTTTTTGAGATGTTATTGCTTATTCATAACACGTAGTAAAATGCTCTAAAACCGCCTTAAATAAAGGGTTTTCCGCAAACAACTCATTTCATCCCACTATACGGTGTTACACCGTTTTACCCTTGT
>JAZNVP010000133.1:0-13329 GCA_045592865.1 Oscillospiraceae bacterium | reverse complement strand
CAACTGTTCCGAAAAGGCGGTCGATCTCCCTTTTATGAGCTAAAAGCTTTCTCACTCTGACGGGGTCTCTATTGAATATATTTCCCTTTTCATAGGGGCTTATATGCATTCCGTGGACAAAAAGCTCTCCGCCTGCGACCTCGCAATAACTGTCCTTAAGATTAACGTTACCCGCTCTGAGCGCCTTTACCTCTGTTCCTACAAGAACGAGTCCCGTTTCTATTGTTTCGAGAACAAAATAGTCGTGGTGCGCCTTTCGGTTCTCGGCTATAACTCTGTCTCCGCCCATAACGCACCATCCTTTCCACTAAATTTCTCTTCTGCCTTCTAAAGCTCTGTAAAGCGTTACATCATCGGCATATTCAAGGTCTGAACCTACGGGGATACCGTAAGCCAGTCTTGTTACCTTAACGCCGAGGGGTTTTATAATTCGGCTAAGATACAGAGCCGTTGCCTCTCCCTCGACCGTTGGGTTGGTTGCCATTATAATTTCGTCGGGTTCGTCAACTTTTATTCTGTCTAAAAGTTGTTTTACAAAAAGGTCGCCGGGGCCGATACCGTCAAGCGGTGAGATAAGACCGCCGAGGATATGGTAGACCCCCGTGAACTCATGGCTTCTCTCGAACGCCAAGAGGTCGCGCGTGTCCTCAACGACGCATATCATCTTTTTATTGCGCGAGGTATTTTTACAGATCTTGCACTCCTCTTCGTCGGTGAGGTTCATACAAATTCTGCATCTTTTTATCTTTTCGTGAGCCGTTACTATCGCTGAGGCAAACTCCTCTGCCTCGGCTTTGGTTTCGGAAAGGACAAAAAACGCCATTTTCTGCGCGGTTTTTCTGCCTATTCCGGGAAACTTTTCAAACTGCTCTATTAGTTTTTCTAAAGCAACCGGATTACTTGACATAATTAAAACATCCCCGGAATATTCATATTTCCTGTTATTTTACCCATTCTCTCTGTTGACTCGGCGTCGATCTTGCCGCTCACTTCATTAACTGCCGAGATTATGAGATCTTCGAGCATCTCGATATCGTCGGGGTCGACGATTTCGGGCTTTAGTTTGAGGGCTTTGAGTTCCTTCTTACCCGTCATTGTTACCTCAACTGCTCCGCCGCCGACGGTGGTCGTGTATTCCTTATTTTCGAGCTCTTCCTGAAGCGCCTGCATATCTGCCTGCATCTTCTGAGCCTGTTTAAGCATTGAGTTCATATTTCCGGCTCCGCCGCCGTAACCCTGCGGTAATCTCGCTTTCATTATTAGTCCTCCCTGTTAACCTTAATTCCCTCTTCCTCGGCTCTGCGCGCGAGTTCTTCAAGAGGAGAGATCTTTGTTTTTGCCTTAACTGCCGCTACCTTCAGTTTATACTGCTTTCCCGAGACCTCTTCGATCGCAGCCGAAAGGAGCGCGGCGTTGTTATCCTTTCTTATCACCGTGTGGAAAAACTCGTTCTCGGGGATAACGTAGACCGATTCAGAGTCGCACTTTGCTTCGCTTCCCGAAAGAATGCTTGAGAGCATCGGGCTTTTACCCGAAAGATTTATAAGGACCTCATTCCACTTATCAAAACTCATTGGAGCGGTTTTCTGAGGTTCTTCTCTCTTCTCTTCCTTCGGCTCTTCTTTTATTTCTTCCTTGACTTCTTCCTTCTTTTCGGGTTTTGCTTCTAAAACCTTTTTAGGTGCAGGTTTTGTTTCCTTTACCGCTTCGGGCACCTTTTCCTCGAACACACCCGCGCCTTTACAGAGGCGGACGAGCATAAGTTCTGAAAAGACTCTGTCGTTAAAGGACTTTCCGACACCGTCTATCCCGTTTTTGAGGACCGATAGCTTTTCAAGGCACCAGTCCATAGAAACAGTCGCGGCATACTCCTTATAGAACGGCACCTCATCGGGCATACAGTTAAGGAGTTCTTCGTTACCGCCGGAGCATTTCAGCACCATAACGTCTCTGAATGCTACTGCCAGTTCCTCGATGAAATTAACGAGGTTTTTGCCACCCGAATAGAGTTCTGACAGCACTTCGAGGCAGGGTCCGAGTTCTCCGTTTTTAACAAACCCGAGGACCTTCGTTATATACTCTCTTCCCGCGATACCTGCGGCGGCTGCCACGGTCTCGGCGGTTATATCGTTACTGTAAACCGAGCACTGTTCTAATATCGAAAGGGCATCTCTGAGAGCGCCATCGGATATTTTAGCGATAAGCATTGCGGCATCGTCGGATATTTTAAAGCCTTCTTGGTTTGCCACAAATTTGAGCCTTTCGGCTATTTTTTCACCCGTTATACGCTTAAAATCAAATCTCTGACATCTTGAAAGGACGGTCGGGAGAACCTCGTCAACCTCGGTGGTTGCCAGGATAAAGACAACGTGCTTCGGGGGTTCTTCGAGGATCTTAAGAAGTGCGTTAAAGGCGTTCGAGGAGAGCATATGCACCTCGTCGATAATAAACACCCTATATTTCCCTCTGGCTGGAGTGAACATTGCCTCTTCTTTAAGATCGCGGATATTATCAACACCCGTGTTTGATGCGGCGTCGATCTCTACAATGTCGAGGACCGAACCGTTTTCGATATCGGCGCAGATATCACAAGAAAGGCAGGGATTTCCGTTCTGCGAATTTTCACAGTTTATTGCCTTTGCAAGAATTTTTGCGCAGGTGGTTTTACCCGTTCCTCTGGAGCCTGTGAAGATATATGCGTGGTGAACGCGGCCGCCTTCGACCTCTTTCTGCAATATTTTCGTTATATGCTCCTGACCGACAACGTCGGAAAAACTTTTAGGTCTGTATTTCCTATAAAGCGACAGATGCACAGTTCTTCACCCTCCTTCTAAAAAAAGACTGCGCCCTCGTATTCGGATAGGTAGGCTGATTTGCATCGCCCGGGGACATCCGCTTAATGCTGCTCGGTTCCCCGCCTGACATGGTTCACGGCGCCCCGCCGCGCAAGACCTACCTACCCTAATACAAGGGCGCACACCATAGGGTGATTATACTATATTTAAGATTATTTTGCAACATTGTTTTTTATTTTTTCCAAGATTTCTTTTACCGCACCGTTCGACAGGTATTTTATCTTAAATCTTTGACCGTCGTTCCCATTTAAAATAAAGGTGAGATTAACGCTTCCGTTTTTTAAAAATGAGAGTTTTCGGGTATTTAACGAGGCGACCTTTTCAAACGGGAGAAATACCTCATAGAACACGGCGCCCTTGCCCGTTTTTAAGTGGACTCCGTTCCCACTCACCGCGACCGAAGAATAAACGGACGCGTAAAGAGAGTTCACAAAATACCTTAGTGCGAGAAATAAGAGAATGAATAACAGAAATTTCGGTATTTTCCGCCACAAAAGAATAAGCACGGCTAAAAATAACAGAGGCTTATAGAGGTAACTTCGTTTTCTTGGGGTTATTGGGCAAAGGCTCTCTCTGCGTTTCTCAGAATAGACCGTTAATGGATAGAAGTTTTCTTTTTTGCCGAGTCCCTCGGACATTTTCATATGAAATATTTCGTCGAAAAGACGCGACAGAATAGTGTGGGCGCGGCATTTACAGAGTTCAGAACTTTTCTTCAATATATACTCGTATTTCAAAATCAGACCGAAGTTGATCCTGCGCTCATCCCCGCCTTCACGCTCTGTGAAGCCTTGATACTTTACAGAACTCGAAACTACCGATATAACAAGGCTAAACAGGGCTACGGTTGACAGAATTATATAGAACGGTAGCTCGAAAAGGCGCAGTTTCTCCCCTATTTCAAAGAGTAGTGATGCTAAACTTTTGTAGAAAACTGCGCCCACGGCTTTATAAATTCCGACGAAGAATGCGGCGGCGGTGAGGACTCCGCCAAATGCGTTGGCGAGAAAAAACGAGGCTTTTAAAACCGACGAAGAAGAACTTCTTTTTACAGAGGAAAAATCACTTTCAAAAAGGCTGTTTGCGGTTTTATTATAGTTTTTACTTGTCAGATACACCGTTTCCTTAAGCCTTCCCCCGAGGATAAAGCTCACCTTACAAATGCCGAGGAAACTGCTTTTCGATATGCCGGTTATCATTTCTCTTTTTATTATTTTTCTGCGCAGAAACAGAACCCCTTTTGATAAAAGGAGTTCGTCACGGGAGATATTTACCGTTCTTCTTACAAACGACAAAAAGAGATACAAAAGACTTAAGGTTAATGCCACCGCGGTTTCGGGGGAATTTCTTCTCAGAATAACTGCGGACAAGGGAACCGAGATTTTTACAAACTGGCGAAACAAAGTTACGGGATGTTCTCTTATTTTCATTTTAAGGTCTCCAGAGCCTCGGTTTTGACGAAATATAGTTTAACTTTATAGCCTTTCGCGACCAAGTTTACGTCTGCTACCCCGAAGAGAAATTCGAGCGGGGTTCTTGTTATTGCGAAAAACCGAATATCTTCCCTATTCAGATATATTCTTCTTTTAAAGACAATTCCTTTTCCCACCGCAATTTGTTCCCCCGCAGCTACGCTAAAGCTAAGAAAATAAAAACTAAGCACCACGCCAAATAAAATAAACAACACCGAATACACCCTTAAATAACGGACTGTTAATAAAAACAAAAGGACTGCTCTTATAAGAGTTATAACCACCGCCGACACCCTGTTTATCAGAATTACCACCCCGATTTAAGACTATTTGTTTTTAGGTGATTTTATGACCTTAAACACCTCTAAAACGCCGAGGACGAGAAGAAAAATCCCGAAGGTTACCGACACGATCTTGCTTTTAAGCCAGAACGCAAGAAAGGTTCCTGCCACCGAGAAAACTATTCCCGAGATTATTATGGGGAGTATTTCCTTATATGAAAAGAGTTTGTTTTTAAGGCTTATTCCCACCGATACGGCGCCGACGGGCAGAAAGAACATAAGGTTAACGCCGCCCGTTATTATGCGGTCGATATTCTCGATAAGCGTGAGATAGAGAATTAAAATACTGCCGCCGCCAAGGCCCATTGCGGCGCAGACTCCCGACACGAAGGATGCTATCAAAGTTATAAGTTTCATTTTTCACCTCGTTATCAGAGTTATGCCCGAATATATCATCAAAGCGGCAAAGAGAAGCTTTAAGAATTTCGGTTTTATTTTTTTAAGGAGCAGACTTCCCACCACCGCGCCTACGAGTCCTGCGGGGATAACCGCAAGACAGAGAGACAGGTCTACTCTCCCAGACACGAAATAAAATATAAGACTTACCGCCGAGATAGGAAGGATAATTCCCACTGCGGCGGCGTGAGCCTTACGGGCATCAAGCCCGAATTTCTGGAGCATAAACACCGCGACGACTCCTCCGCAGGCACCGAAGAAGCCGTTAACGAGCCCTACTATTGCTCCCGTTAGAATTTTTCTTAATTTCACAAACACACCGCCTTTTAATTTTATATTTCCGCTTTTTCGGGGAAATATTAAACAGAAAGGAGAGTTTTTATGGACGTTAAAAAGTATCAGGACCTTGTTAATAGGTCCGCACCTAAAAGCCCTATTTTAAAGGACTGTGTTTTTGCCTTTCTGATCGGCGGCGGAATATGCACTCTCGGGCAGGTGCTCCTCACGGTTTACAAAAATCTCGGCGCCGACAAGGACACCGCTTCTGCCCTTGTGAGTGTTTCGCTTATATTTTTAAGCGTTCTTCTCACTGCGCTCGGCGTGTTCGATAATATTGCAAAACACGCGGGTGCGGGAACTATCGTGCCGATAACGGGCTTTGCGAACTCGGTTGCCTCCCCTGCTATTGAGTTTAAATCAGAGGGGTTTGTTTTAGGCGTTGGAGCTAATATGTTCAAAATCGCGGGCCCCGTTATCGTCTACGGCGTGAGTGCGAGTGTTGTGTATGGGGTTATTTATTGGGTAATGCAGATGTTATAAATGCTAAGAGGCACCGATAGCTCGGTGCCTCTTAGCATTTATATTAAACCTTTTAAATACTTTCGATAGTCAATAAATTCAATATTGTTTGGACATACAGTTAAAACATAGTTTACCTTTCCCAAGAGTTTCAGTATATAACCTTCGGTAGAATCATTGATATTGACAGATGTCATATGGTTTTCTATACCGAATTTTCTACAGTAATAAATAGCTTGGCGAATGTCTTTTTTGTATTTTTTAGAAATGTTAAGTTTTTGGTTTACAACAATTCCTGTTACAATTTGTTTGTTTGATTTGTGTGCAACAATAGTTTTTTTATTGTTTAGAAAGTATCCCATTTTCCGTAATTCAAACCTTACATATTTTATAACTTCATTGGGATTAAAATCGCCAGAAAATGTCATATCATCACAATAACGAGTATATGCAATACCGCGCTTTCTACACCATGAGCCTACGGTATTATCAAACTCACACATTATAATATTTGAGATAGCAGGTGATGTTGGCGCTCCCTGAGGAAGTGCATCATTATAGTAGCAAAGCATAGAAAGTAAAATTCGTATGTTTTCTGAATATTTATCTTTCGGAAAAGCTTTTTCTTTTACTGTTGAATATAGAATATTGTTAAAGAAATCGCGTATATCAAGTTTTAGAACAATATCTTTGTTGATATGTGGAGTAGCGTTTTTGATATTGTTTCCACCGTATCTGTATGCTTTAGCATAGGGTGAAATAGCTATTTGTGACAGCAGTACATCTGCTATTCTTTTTTGAATGCATTTAAGTGGCATATCAGGTATGGACAGAACACGATAACCACCTTGTTTCTTGGGAATCTTAAGCGAATGATAGTGCCTATGCAAGGAATAACTGATGGAATACAATGTTTTAATATCATACTCTAAATCTTGTTCAATTGAGGAAATTTCTTTATATACAATCATTGGAAAAACTCCTACTGTTTTGCAAATAAGCCAGTTAAACAAAACTTTGTGTATAGGAAATTGTGAAGATGTGTTTCGATGCATATGAAATATGCTTAAACACATCAAGCAATTTACTTGAGTATACGAATATGCAATAGTTTAGTTATGCGATAACGACTCGCTATCGATTCAACAAGGTTGAATTAACGCTAATGTTTAACTGGCATTTTTGAGTATAGCATATTGTCTTAAATTTGTAAAGGAAAAGGGTTAAATATAGGACAACTATTTATTATACAAAATATAAATAATGTGTCCTATATTGACAGCAGCAGAGGGCTGGGTATTAGGCGTAGGTGCCAAAATTTCACCATCGCGGGACCTGTTATTGTGTATGGCGTGAGCGCGAGGGTGGTGTATGGGGTTATTTATTGGGTAACGACTTTATTTTAACTAAAAAGGCTTGCCCGATTTGGTCAAGCCTTGTTAGTTATCTCGAATATTTATATGCGATCTTACATGCTCTTTTATATGCTTCGGTAAAATAATTTTCAAGGGTCATTTGGGTGTAAACGTCGTTTTCGTGTCGGTCAGGCTTAGACCTGATATTCAGTTCAAAATTCAAAACGTCCTGCCTTTTGGAGTTTTTAAGGCGGTTGGCGTTATAGTCCCAATCGGCAATACCGTCGTATGGAAGGAGATGCAAATCATCCGTCCAAAATATTTTGCCGTCAAATCTGCTGATTCCGAGATTATCGTTAAGATGGGTCATAATAAGGCGGTCGCCGAATATCTTTAACAGGTCTTTAGAATAGTTATAGCACATTTCGTGGCCCGAATCCCAACAGAAACCAACGGTTCGGTTTCCCAAACTGGCGAAATGGCGTCAAATCCTATCTTCTTTAAAAGCGCAACCACTTCGCTTATGGGAAGAGAATAGTTATTACCGATTGATATTCCTATTTTTTGTTTATACATATTATCACCATTTTTTAGTTTAGCACAACCAAATAATAAAGTAAAAAGGCTCGTCAAAGACGAGCCTTTGTTGTTACTTATAGCATTTCCCGCAAGGAGTCTTGCCTAAGGTTTCTGCTTCCGATTTTGTTACCTGATATGGATCTTTCATACGGCTGCAAGAACTTTTCTTATGGTATCTTCCCCCATCTTCTACGATCCAAACCATAGGTTCGCTTTTATAATCAGGGTCGGCTGCACCGCAAACATGGCATTTTCCATCTCTAAAATCGTGACCTAAAGCAGAGCCTATTGTTTCGCCACATTCAGAACATGTTTTGGGAGCAGAGCAAGTAGCATCTGAAAATATATGTTGGTGAAGAGGTTCAGAACTCTCTTCGGCAGACGAATTATTCTCGACAACAGCTGAACTCTCCTCGGTTGAAGAGTTCTTCTCAACAATATCTGTGTTCTCCTCGGTTGAAGAGTTATTAACTATAACATCAACTACAGACGAGGTAGGCTCAGATGAATTTATATCCGAACTTTCCGGTGCGAATAACCCCACTAATACGCATAACCCTAAAAATCCTCCAACAACCCAAAGAATTATCTTTATAAATTTTTTCATAAACTCTCTCCTTTTAAGCCACAATTATATGTAAGAGCATTATTTTTATAACCGTATGGTTATAATGCGACAATATGATACCATGCTCGTGATATTATGTCAATACCAAACGGTTATGAAAGGTGGCGGAGACTTGGATAATTACTACCCCAGATTGAAAGATCTGCGCGAAGATCACGATTATTCTCAACAATTTGTTGCTGACTACCTAAACATGAAGCAGCCTCAATACAGCCGCTATGAACGCGGTTTGCGCGATATTCCCTCTGATATCCTTATTAGACTTGCTAAGCTATATAATACATCTACCGACTATATTTTAGGTGTTACCAATAACGTTAACGAAATTAAATAACGGGCGGAAATTCCGCCCGTTATTTTTATATTCTATTCTCTTTTCTGATTTCGGTTGGGGTTTTGCCCGTGTGGGCATAAAGGACCTTTCTCAGATAACTTGACGAACTAAATGAGAGTTTGCCCGTTATTTCTTCGACCGAGAGGTTGGTTGTTTTCAGAAGCTCTTCTGCCTTTTCGCAGAGTATTCTCTGCCGCATTTCATTGGGCGTTACACCCATACTCTTCTTGAAAGCCTCATATAGCCTTGACTCGCTGATTTCTGTTTCCTTCGCTACCTCGCTTATGGAAAGAAGTGGGTTTTCTTTCATAACCCTCAGTGCGTTTTCCGAAAGATAGTCTCCCCTGGTTTCTTCTCTGTCCATTTTGCCGAGCATTTCTTCTAACACGGTATATAACCTTCCGACCGATTTGGGCGTTACATCCAAGTTACATAAAAATTCCGACAAAAGCCTTTCGCCCTCCTCGGAGAGCACGACTTTTTGCGTTTTTAGTTTTCCTCTACTGTTATCGGGGAAATACTTAAAGCCTAATGACAACCACTCGAGTTTATTCTTTTCGTTTACCGACCAATAGGAATGATAACGGCATCCCTTGGGAATAAAAAATACGTCCCCTTCGGAAAGTTTTACTATTTCGTTATTCATAACCAGTTTGCCGCTTCCGTTTAAAAGCTTTGCAACAAAGTTTTCAGGTATCCCCGCCGGTATAAAGTTATCGGTATCGTGCCCTTTATTAAAGCTATAAAGTCTGAACGCGAAACTATCATAGAATTCTTGGTTATTCATTCCTTAATCCCACCTTTTAATCGGAGAATTTTACCTTATATTCGCAGTATATTATATTGTCGGAGTCTCTGTCAAGCGGTAGAATAAAGAAAAACGAAAGAAGTTGATAAAATGATCAGGAGAAAGATATCCTTTACTGCGCCCTGCGTTGCAGAAATTATAAGTGAAGAAATTTTGCCGCCAAAAGAAAACGAGGTGCAGGTGAAACTGTGTGTTTCAACAATAAGCAGCGGCACCGAGAGGTCTAATCTTATCGGTGACCCCAATATTAGCGCTCATAATCCCGGCTCGGTTGTTTTCCCCAGAACTCTTGGCTATTCTTCCTCGGGTGTTATAACTGCGGTTGGCGAAGGAGTTAATAATCTTTCGGTTGGCGACAGGGTTTCGCTATCCTGGTCTATTCACGCAGATATTCAAAATATGCCCGTCAAAAACGTTTACAAACTTCCCGACTCGGTTTCGTTTGAGGAAGCCGCTCTTATTCATATTGCCACCTTCCCTCTTGGTGCTATGAGAAAATGCCGTCTTCAGATAGGCGAATCGGCGATAGTTATGGGAATGGGCGTTTTAGGACTCACCGCACTACCGCTTCTTAAGGCTGCGGGAGCCGTTCCGATAATTGCGGTTGACCCCGATCCCGAAAAGAGAAAGAAGGCTCTTTCTTCGGGCGCTGACTATGCTCTCGATCCTTACGCACCCGATTTTGCGGAAACTGCAAAGCGCCTTACAAACGGCGGCGCCGCAGTTGGAATTGAGGTTACGGGCATTGGAGCAGGACTTGACGGAATACTCGACTGCATGAAGATGTTCGGAAGAGTTGCTCTTCTCGGTTGCACTCGCAACAAGGAGTTTTCTATCGACTACTACCGCAAGGTGCACGGTCCCGGCATCACCCTTGTTGGCGCTCACACTATGGCAAGGCCCTATTTCGAGTCGGAAGGCGGACTCTGGACCGAAAAAGACGACGTATTATCACTTATTAAGTTATCTTCGTCGGGCAGGATAAAGCTTTCTTCGCTCGTTGACGAGTCCTATTCCCCCGACGTTTCGCCCGAGGTTTTCACCCGACTTGCAAACGATAAGAGTTTCCCGATAGTTCAGTTTGATTGGAGAAAATAAGATGAAAAAAATAAGGATCGCGCAGATCGGCACAAGCGAAAACAGTCACGGAAATCAGATATTCGTAAGCCTTAAAAAGCAATCGGATATTTTCGAGATAGTGGGATACGCTTTTCCCGAAAACGAAAGAGAAAAGTTTCCCGAAAAGGCATCCGAATTTGAAGGCTATCGCGAATTGACGGTTGAGGAGATACTCTCCGACCCCACCATTGATGCCGTTGCGGTTGAGACCGAGGAGATTTATCTCACTAAATACGCGTTGGCAGCGGCGAAGGCGAAAAAGCACGTTCATATAGAAAAGCCGGGAAGCCAAAATCCAGACTCCTTTAAAGAGCTTATAGAAACCGTTAAAAAGAACGGCACGGTGCTTCATTTTGGTTATATGTATCGCTATAACCCGACGATTATAAATCTTCTTGAGCGCATCGAAAAGGGCGAACTCGGAGAAATTTTATACGTTGAAGCCGATATGAGTTGCCACCATACTGAGAAAACGAGGGAGTGGCTCTCCACATTCAAGGGCGGAATGCTCTACTTTCTCGGTTGCCACCTTATTGACCTTGTTTACAGAGTTATGGGGGCTCCAAACGAGGTAATTCCATTAAGCTGCTCTTCCCATCTCGATGGCGTTAGTTCCGAGGACATAGGGTTAGCGGCGCTTAAATATGATAACGGGGTTTCCTTGGTTAAGACCTCGGCTATAGAAAAGGGCGGCTATTTCAGGCGTTCCCTTACCATTACGGGAAGCGAAAAGGTTATCAAGATTACCCCTCTTGAGTTTTTCGTTGAAAACAAAAAAGATATATGCTCGACTATTTACGAGTTTCCGCTTAGCGATTGGGATCATCCCGGCTTTAAAAGTGTTTCGGACGGTTTCGACCGATACGACGCGATGATGGCTTCGTTTGCTTCATACGTCAGAGGAGAAAAAGAAAACCCATACACGCTCGATTACGAACTCGGTTTATTTGAAATTATAATGAAGGCTTGCGGAATAAATTAAAAAAGGCTTGGCGAAACGCCAAGCCTTTTATTTATCCGCAACTGTGGAGAATATGATTCCGCTATATTGCTCCTTTAGGTAAAACAACTATTCTAACGAAATATGAAAAAATCCTTCATTGGTTGCAACATTGTGAATTGCGTAGCAAGAAAGGGTATCTTTAGCCCTTGTTCTTTCAAAAAATCTATATGGCCAATAGTCTAAAAACTCTTTTGGTAAAGTATTAACGGGAGTTGAAGGAAGATAAAGGATGAATTCCGTTCCCCCTGTCAGACCGTAAGGCTCAGAGGCAATAGTTTCTATTCTTCCATCAGTTATATCTTCACCGATAGGGTGTTCGGTTATTAAATCAGTTAAATCCATTTTATACGAATATTCATTAATCTTCTCGATATTCACGAACGTTCCTGTATAACTGTTTTTATATAAACATTCCCACAAAATAGAATCGCTTGATTCATAAACATATTTATCACATGAGCCTTCGAAGGTTCCGTCGGCTTTTAATGTTATATATGAACTTAATTGGTCTATACCATTAACTAAATAACCAAGTCTGATAGAATCTTCGGGCAAGGGAAGCAGTTTTTCGATACTGCTGCTACTGTCACTACTGACTGAAGATATAGATGATACTTCAGATTCAACATCGGTTTGCTGTCTTTCACACGAAAGTAAAGTTGGTAAAGCGACCATCAGAACCAAAAATAAAGACAATATCTTCTTCATAGAATCAACCCCTTTTTCTAAATTTTACCACAGATCAGATAAAAAGTAAATAGGCTCAGTTTTCGCTGAGCCTATTATTTATCCGAAAAAGTGTTCCTCGACTGCGGCGCAAAGGTAATGATATATCGGGAGATGGAGTTCTTGAATTTTAAAGGTCTCGGTTTCGGGCGCTAAGACAGAAATATCGGCAATTTCCTTTAGTTTTCCGCCCGTTTTGCCCGTTAAGGCAATAACCTTTACACCTAACGAAGCCGCTACAGAAGCCGCCTCGCAGACGTTCTTTGCATTTCCCGAGGTGCTTATTGCTATCAGCACGTCGCCCTCTTTTCCGAGCGCTAAAACGCCTTGCGCATAGATAAGTTCGGGGTCCACGTCGTTACAGAAGGCACTGTTGAGGACCGAAAGAGACGGGAGAGACACTGCGGGAAGCCCCTTCTGGAGTTTAGAAAGAGTTTTTTCAGAGAGAGAGGGATTGTTTTTAAGCATCTCTTCTTTGTCGGTTTTTGATAGCGGTCTTTTCTTTAAAAAACCCTTCATAAGTTCACCTACTATATGGTCACAGTCGGAAGCGCTTCCGCCGTTTCCACAGAGGAGAAGTTTTCCTCCGTTTGAAAAGCAGTTTATGAGGGCCTCTCTTGCCTCTTCTATTTTCTCTTTACAACAAACGAGTTCGGGGTAACGGTTTAAAAGTTCGCTTAACATATCTTCCTCCTGGGGTGACAAGACTTGAACCTGTCACGCCTGACAAATAATAATTTTTCATTTTTTCTTGCCTCATCGTTTGTAATACGGCAGTATTACTGCACTCTTCGGCTTCGCCTCTCCAAAAAATTCTCAATTTGTCAGGTCGAAGAGTTTCTCTTCGACGACTTTTTTCGAAAGGCGAAGCGTGATGTTCGCAGTAAGGCTGTCGCCTTACAAGAACGAACACAA
>JAZNVP010000132.1:0-5457 GCA_045592865.1 Oscillospiraceae bacterium | reverse complement strand
TCTTATTTCCTTGCGAAAAAGCGCTCCACTATTATACCAAACGGAATACTGCTTGTCAATAATAATTTTCAAAAATTTCAACAAAATTTTCCGCTTTTTTATTTTTAACTTAAAATGGAAAAATAATTCATAAAAACCGTAAAAATGCACAAAAAAAATCTTTCTATTTGTGTAAATTGTTAATAGAAAAAATGTAGGGTTTTATTATATAATTGTTATGTAAAATTATGGGGTGGACTATGCCCTAATATAACAATGGAGGAAACATTATGAAAAGAACATTGGCGTTACTTTTAGCTTCAGTTCTAACCTGTTCTGTTCTGCTCACTTCGCTTCCCGCGTTGGAGTCCAAGGTTTCGGCTGCAACCAATCCTGTGGCTCAAGGTGCGAAAGGCGGATACCTTTATGAGTGGACTCCCAGAGGTGAACTCGAAAAAGCAACGATTAACTTCAATACGGACGTGAAGGATGCTGACTACAGCAACTCGCTTTTCTTGCTCGAGGTTACCGGAAACGACGGAGCCGTTTTTAGTCCCATGACTAAGGCTTACAGTTCGGCTTTCCCGGATGCAGCTTCTTTCTCGTTCACGACATCGTTTGACGTTAACAGTCAGAACGTTTGGAAAAACGGTGCAACCGTTAATGAGGACGGAACTGTTAAAGTCGCTTCTGAGTATAACACAAAAAAGGTAAGACTTGTGTTCACGGCTCCCGTTGAGGGACTTTACACTCTCGTTCCGAAGCAGATCCCCGGAAAGAACGTTACGGCTTACGCATTTTCTTCCGAAAAACTCGAAGAGTCTTACGATAACCACGCTGTTATCTATACCGATAAGGAGACCCTTTCGGAAGGCGATATTCTCGTCAGAGCTGCTAAAGAGACCGATGCGTTCAAGCAGGACTGCGAGACCTGCATTGAACTTAAACAGGGCGAAAAGCTCTACATTGAGTTTGACCCCACCAAAGCAGAGAGCTACATAAGAAACGGAAAGAAGAACCCTTGGCATGATGGCGGTATCGGTGTTATCAGCAACTTCTCCATAGTTCTCAATAGTTTCTCCGATAAGAGTGAGGTTTATTCCAAGTCTTACGGCGTTGGTTCTTATATTGGTGAATCAGCTCCCGCTTCCTATCCTGAAAAGGTAAAGAATGCAGACGGAGAATACGTTCCCGTTACCAAAACGGACAGTAAAGGCAATACGGTAACTAAAATGATTTACTGCAAAAAGGATGGCTCTAACCTTACCTGGCCTGAATGGTTCGTTAACGGCGGAACCTTCTTCGCAGAGATGAAGAGCCCTTGGGACCAGACGGTTTGGGGCAGGGCTTCAAGATATAATCTATACGCTGACGGCTCGGTTGGCTTCGGCTACGGAAGCCCCGCCGGTAAGTATCAGATGAATATAACCAAGGAAAATAAGGTTACGATGAACACCTGGACTCCCGGGTTTGACTGGAGACTCGGTTTCACCGCTCCCAAGACCGATACTTATTATATAGACCTTTCGGCTATCACCGCAACGGCGATTACCGACGAAAGAGTTAAGTTCCTTATATATACAGACGCGGCGCTCAATTCCAACGGTTCTTTAAAGTCGGAAGACGCGGCATTCAGGGTTTACGACTTCTACAAAGACAGAACCAGCGTTGAATATCCTTGCAAGAACGGTCTTTTAGAGATAAAGCTTAACGAGGGTCAGAAACTCTACTTTGAGTGCGACGTTACGGGCGGAGAGTCTTACAAAGACGCGCTTCTCGGAGTTAACTTTACTCTCGATATTAAGACAGGCAAATCTGTCAGAACCAATAAGATAAATAACTCCATATCAATAAAAAAAGGAACTTCCGACGTTTCGAGATATGATTGCGAATCCTCACTGTCAGAAGTTCAGTTTAGTGCAGTTAACGGTGTTTCAGGTGCGAATATCGGAAATACTGTAAGGTGGTATTCCACCAACCCTGCAGTTGCAACGGTTGACCAGGACGGTAAGGTAACTCCTAAGGCTAACGGATTTGCAAAAATAGTTGCATATAACGACTTTACCTCTGACGAGGTGGTTGTTACGGTTGGAGACATAATCGCTCCCACCTCGGTTGCGATTGAACCGAACGCCTACACTATCGACGAATACGACAGAATAAAACTTGCTTATTCTATAAAAGCCCCCACAGGTGCAACGGCTATCAACGTTTCCTGGTCGTCAAGCAACAAGAACGTTGTTGAGGTCACCGAAAAGGGTTACGTTACGGCAAAAGGTCTTGGAACGGCTACAGTTACCGTGAACGTTGACGGAAAGACTGCAACTGCTACAATAACGGTTACAGAGCACGTTTGCGATAACACCAAGGCAACCTGGGCAATTACCAAAAAGGCTACTTGCACCGAAGAGGGTGAACAGCAGCTTCTTTGTAATAAATGCTTCTGCGTTCTTGATGAGAAGGTAGTTCCGGCTAAGGGTCACACCGCTAAAGAAGAGTGGATAACCTATCCTACCTGGAATAAGGAAGGCTCGATACACGTTAAGTGCTTCGTTTGCGGATACGAGGGTGTTGAAAAGAGACCTGTTGGCGTTGTTAAGGACGTTGTTATAATAAAGGATCCTTCCAAGGTTACTAATTACGCAACAAAATCGAAGTTCGATCCTACGGGAATGATAATTGAAGTTTCTTACGAGAACTATGAGCACAAGACCGAGGTTACAGATTTCTCGGCAGTAAAGTTTAACTACGACTTCTCTAAAGAGGGTAACGTAAACGTTACATTTACATTGGCAGGAATAGAACGCTCAATTCCTGTTACCGTTAACGACGGCGACATTTTATACGGCGACGTTGATAATAACGGCACTATCAATACTACCGATACGGATCTTTTAATGAAATATCTTTCGGGATATGAAGTTTGGATCAGAGACATAAACGCAGATGTTCAGTTGGACGGAGACGTTGACGTTGCGGATGCAGTTCGCATTTATCAGTATCTTTCCGGTCAGATAACAAAGTTTAACTAATAGAAGGAGGTTAATGAGATATGAAAAAGAAACTTATACTCGGAATAGTTGCGGCAGCTTCGGTTGTTGCAATCTCCGTTACCGCCTTCTTGGGACTCTTTTCGGCAAGTGCCGATTCGGTTCTTAAAACCTGGAGTGTTGCAAGTGAATTTTTAAGTGTTATTAGAGATTCGGGAGACGACGCTGCTAATCTTCAGTTTAAAGAGTTCTCATATTCGCCTGTTGCTTATACCTATACAGGATTCGGACCTGTTAAGTATACCACTACTTCATATAGTTATATGGCAACAGACCAAGGTCAGCCTTGGCGTGCTCAGATAATGATTCCTAACAATCAGGGCGTTGGAACAGATAAGAATATTCAGGGTATTTACGTTTACGGAAGCACGACCCAGACCCAGAAGATAACATTTACGGCTCCTGTTAACGGAAAATATAACTTTATCCCCCTTGCGCTCGGCGGATCTCAGGATATCAAAGAGTCGATTATGGGCGGCAACGGTTCTATGAACGTTAATATCCTTCATAAAGGCGCAAAGCTTATGGACGAAATGGTTGTTGCAAAGGGCGAGAAGAAAAATCTTCCTAAACTCGAAGGCCTTATTCTCAACGCAGGAGATACTCTTGAGTTCACCTTTGCTGGAACAACCTTTAACGACACATCTAACCAAGGAAATAACGTTATCGTTAACTTCAAGATTGAGATCGTTAATGAATATGCTCCTATCTTAACTAATGAAACGGTTGAGAATTTCAAGCTTGCTAATACTTATATGGTAACAAATGATATTGCTGCACTTCCTGCAACTAACGGAATGTTTGCAACGGGATATGTCGACGCAAACCTGATAGAAGTTAATACGACCGACGAAAACACCGAAAACGATTCCTTTGAGGTTGGAAAGCAGGACGGCAGAGGAGTAGGTCTTAGCCTTAACGCTAAAGAGGCAAAGTTTGTTGCCGCTTTGGGATCTGACCCGGCTTACAGCTGGTATTACGGTTTATACGGCGCTGCTGACGACTCTTACGGTATGTTCTGCTATCCTAATGATGATAAGATAACCTTCAAGTCAAAATACCTTTCTTCGCAGGGTATGATCATAACCGCCGATAAGGACGGAAGATATACCCTTGAATGCGATAGTATTACAAAGGATGGCCTCGGTGCGATGACCTTAGTAGTTGAGAAGAACAAAGAGGTTCTTTATGCTCACGGCGATTCTGACGCGGATGGATTCTTCTTTGATATGCAGCTTAAGAAGGGCGACAAGCTTTATATCTATGCAGTCAGAACCCAGACTAACTGGTCTACTGCCGCTATTAATCTTTATGGACTTAATCTCAAGGTAGTATCTCCTCCCAAAAGGGTAACACCTGCGGTTTATGACATCACCGAATATAACGTTTCTGAAGAACTCAGAAACAACACAGGATCTTGGGAAACAGCTTATCAGGATCCCGCGGATACTTCCTACACTCAAAGCGGATTCTTAAAGCCTGTTGCATACGATATTGACAATGGAACCATAGCGGATGCTTGGTGCAGAATATATGCAGACCAAGATGAGTTTTCTAACGCAAATCAGTCTTGGCTCAATAACACCATGCAGGCATATGCAGATGGTTCGATGCGTTGGGTCTATGACTACGGTAACGTTAGAATGGGATTTAAGTTAACGGTGCCCGAGAATGCTACCTATGAACTTTACAGTGATATCTTTGTCGGAGGCGGAATAAACGTTTATATTTATGAGGTTTCCGGAAGCACCTTTACCCAGATCGGTGATGCTGTTGCAGTTCCGACAACTAAAGATATGTCTGTTTCCTTTGAGGCTAAAAAGGGTAAGACCTATGCTATCGTTATCGGTAAGTCTGCAGCTGCTTGGAATGATCAGAAAGACTGCAAAACCTCTTCTATGGTATTAAAGAAGAAGATCCTCGTTTCAGATGAAATTATTGAGTATTTACCGATAACAAAGACTCCCGACCCCAACTACGTATTTAAATATAAGGTTGAGGAGATGGAAATGGGGCTTTCTTCTGAAACTGCGTCGGCAGGTGATGAGGTTACCCTTACCCTCGACGTTAATAAAACTAAATTCGGTTTCTCCGGTTTTGTTATCAGTGTTCCTTACGACTCGGATAAGTTAGAACTCCTGTCTGTCGAGAAAGGAAACATCATAACAAAGTTCGGAGCAGAACCTCTGACCGATAAGAATCCCTTAGTTTTAACCTTTGCTCAGGCCGATAACGTTACTTCTACCGGCTCGGTTGCAAAGCTTAAATTTAAGGTTAAGGACGGTGCTTCGGCAGGAGACATCACAATAACTCCTGTTGTTAATAATATGGTAAGTTCTTATGCAACGTTGGTTGAAGAACAGACCGGTGTTATTGACACTACCGCTAACGTAACCGTTACATCCGGAACTATTACCGTTCAGTAAAT
>JAZNVP010000131.1:0-16398 GCA_045592865.1 Oscillospiraceae bacterium | reverse complement strand
TCTCTTATTTTGGCATTAGGCATGACTTTAAGCTTAGTGGCATGTAGCAGTGCAAGTACAGCTACAACTGACAGCAGCAGCTCTGCTGACTACAAGATTGGTATTATTACAGGTACTGTTTCTCAGGGTGAGGAAGAGTATCAGGCAGCTCAGGACATGAAGGCTAAGTATGGCGATATGATCGTTACCGCTACATATCCCGATGACTTTTCTTCTGAGACCGAGCAGACAATTGCTACCGTAACAAACATGGCAGCTGACCCTGACGTTAAGGCTATCGTTTTCGTTCAGGCAGTTCCCGGTGCAACAGCAGCAATTAAAAAGGTAAAAGAAACCCGCGATGACGTTCTCTTCATCACTGGCGTTTGCGCTGAGGACCCTGCAGTTATCGCAGCTGAGGCTGACATCTGCATGCTCGTTGACGAAATCCAGATGGGTAAAACAATCATCGATCAGGCTAAGGCTATGGGCGCTAAGACCTTCGTTCACATCTCCTTCGAGAGACACTTAGGTTATGCTACCATTTCTGCTCGTCAGGCTCTCTTCAAAGAGAACTGCGCAGCTAACGGAATCGAGTATGTTGAAGCAACTGCTCCCGATCCGACCGGCGATGCTGGTGTAACCGGTGCTCAGGCATGGGTTACTGAGAACATCTCTAAGTATGTTGCTCAGTATGGTAAAGATACTGCATTCTTCTGCACAAACTGCTCGATGCAGGTTCCGCTCATTCAGCAGTGCGCTGAACTCGGAGCTATCTATCCTCAGCAGTGCTGTCCTTCTCCTTACCATGGCTATCCCTCTGCTTTCAACATTGAAACAAAGGGCCACGAAGGCGACGTTCCTTACGTTCTTGAAGAAATCAAGAAGGCTGTTGCAGCTAAGGGCAACACCGGACGTATGTCTACTTGGGAAGTTCCTGTAAACATGGTAATGATCGAAGCAGGCGTTGAGTATGCTATTAAGTGGTGCGAAGGTGAGATCACTGAGCGTTGCGACGAAGCAGCTCTTCTCAAAGAGATCAAGAAGATTGCAGGCGATGCTGCAACTCTTACCCACTACTCTGACGATAAGACCCCTGATCTTAAGAACTTCTTCATGATCATGTGTCCTTTCTACAATTTCTAATTCAGAAATAGGGTAGAACAAGATAAATAGTTGATTATAATTGCTTTATAATTGTTTTCGACGTGGAGCAGTTGCGCTGGTGCACAACTGCTCCTTTTATCGAAAATAAGGGGAAGCAATTTTCTGCATTTTTAACGGAAAGGAAGAAAAACCTAATGGAAGAAAAGTATATTCTCCATATGGAGAACATTACTAAGAGCTTTTCCTCGAACAAGGTGCTCAAAGGGGTAGATTTAAAGGTTAAACCCGGCGAGATCCACGCTTTAATGGGTGAGAACGGTGCCGGAAAATCTACGCTTATGAATGTTTTGTTCGGAATGCCGGTCATTCATAGCACGGGCGGCTTCGGCGGAAAGATCTATTTCAATGGTGAAGAGGTTAACATAAGCAATCCTCAGAAGGCAATGGAGCTTGGAATTGGCTTCGTGCATCAGGAGTTTATGCTTATCCCCGGATTCACCGTAACAGAAAACATTAAACTCGGAAGAGAGATAACGACCCCCACACTTGCAAGTAAAGTGTTCGGTAAGGCTCTCAACAAGCTTGACGTAGAGGCAATGTGCAAGGATGCAAGAGCTTCTCTTGACACGATTGGACTCAGCGTTGACGAAAACGCAAAGGTAGCCGGAATGCCGGTCGGCTATATGCAGTTTGTTGAAATTGCGCGTGAAATTGATAAAACCGGTATGAAACTCCTTATTTTTGATGAGCCTACTGCGGTTTTAACCGAGAGTGAGGCCGCAAGACTTTTGGATACAATGAGAGTTATTGCATCTAAGGGTATTGCGATAATATTTATAACCCACAGAATTGACGAAGTTATCGATGTTACCGATAGCTTAACCGTTCTCAGAGACGGCGCTTTTGTTGACAGAGTTGAAACTAAAGATACCAGCGCTGTTAAGATAGCAGAGCTTATGATCGGAAGAATGGTTGAAAGCCTTGTTGATAAAACCGACGACACACGTGATCTTAAGGATGACGATATTATATTGAAACTCACTGACTTCCACGTTGATATGCCCGGCGAAAAGGTTAAGGGCGTTGACCTTGAAGTCAGAAGAGGTGAGATCCTCGGTATCGGCGGTCTCGCAGGTCAGGGTAAGGTCGGAATTCCTAACGGTATCTTAGGTCTTTATGAAACAAAAGGCTCTATAGAGTTTGACGGTGAAACCATCGATTCCACAAAGCTTGGCGATGCACTCTCCAAGCACATTGCCTTCGTTTCTGAGGATAGAAGAGGAGTAGGACTTCTTCTTGATGAGTCAATTGAAAACAACATAGTCTTCACCGCTATGCAGGTTGAAGAAAAGTTCCTTAAGAAAATAGGACCTTTGAAGATCTACGATGATAAAGCAGCCAAGGCTCACGCTCTTGATATGATCAAAAAGCTTGATATCCGTTGCACAAGTGAAAAGCAGTTCAGCGGAAGACTCTCGGGCGGAAATCAGCAGAAGGTCTGCCTTGCCCGTGCGCTCACAATGAATCCTAAGCTCTTAATCGTATCAGAGCCAACAAGAGGAATTGATATCGGCGCTAAGAAACTCGTTTTAGAGCTTCTCGCTAAGATGAATAAGGAAGAGGGAATGACCATTATTATCGTTTCCTCCGAGCTTAACGAACTCAGAAGCCTTTCCGACAGAATTGCAATAGTTTCGGACGGAAAGATTTCTAAGATACTTGCACCCGAGGCTTCGGATGCTGAATACGGTCTTGCAATGGCAGGCTCGAAAGGGGGAAATAAATAATGGATGCTAAAAAGATAAAAAAAGTTATAGATTCCATTGGAATTCCCCGTCTTATCGTATTCCTCTTTTTCACAGCAATCGTAATCACAGCTGCGGTTAACAAGATAGACGTTCCCGGATATCTTGGTTCAAGCATTAAATATTGGGGAATGTGGGGCGTATTGGTTCTCGCAATGGTTCCCTCAATCAAATGCGGTATCGGACCTAACTTCGGTGTATCTCTCGGTATCGTGTGCGGACTCTTAGGTGCGCTTCTTGCTATCGAGTTTAAGATCACATCTTTATTTAACGGATTCTTACCCGGTTCAGGACCTTGGGCATCCTTCTTCTTCGCTTGTATAGTAGCGGCGCTTATTGCTTGGGGTGTCGGTGTTGGATACGGAAAGATTCTAAATATGGTAAAGGGATCAGAAATGACCGTTACCACCTATATCGGATATTCCTTTATCTATCTTATGTGTATCCTTTGGTTCCGTTTCCCGTTCCAGAGCCCTGAAATTATCTGGCCTCTCGGCGGTGTCGGTGTTCGTAATGCCGTTTCTATGGAATCAAGCTTCGGATACCTTCTGAATAACTTCCTTTCCTTTAAGATCGGAACCTTCGAATTCCCCACAGGACTTGTTATCTTCGTTCTTTTAATGTGCCTTTTTGTTCACATCTATTTCAAGAGCAAAACGGGACTTGCTATTCAGGCAGCAGGTGCTAACCCCACCTTCGCAAAGGCAAGCGGTATCGACGTTGATAAGATGAGAGTCAAGGGAATTGCACTCTCAACCATCCTCGGTGCGATCGGTATTATCGTTTACACTCAGGGCTTCGGTTATCTCCAGGCTTACGGAGCTCCTTTAACAATGGGCTTCTTGTGCGTAGCCGCTGTTCTTATCGGTGGTGCAACAACCGCAAAAGCAAGAATCAGCCACGTTATTATAGGAACTTTTCTCTATCAGGGACTTGTTATATTCACCCCGCCTGTATCCAATCAGCTCCTTCAGGGAACCGACATTTCGGATACAATTCGTCAGATAATTCAGAACGGCGTTATTCTTTATGCACTTGCGCAGGTAAAAGGAGGTTCAGGCGATGAGTAAATCACCCTTGCTTAAAAAGACCGGTAGCTTTCTAAAGAATAATGTAGTTACCGTTATGATCTTAGTTCTCAGTGCCGTATTATTCTTGGCATCGGGAATGCATTTCGGAATGGTTGCGAACCAGGTTGCAGAGCGTTTTGCCCGTAACACCTGTCTCGTTCTCGCACTTATAATTCCTTGCCTTGCAGGACTTGGAATGAACTTCGGTATCGTTGCAGGTGCTATGGCAGCTCAGATATCAGTTTTCTTCTGCGTTCACTATGGCGTAACAGGAATAAGCGGATTTATAATCTGCGCAGCAGTTGCAACACCTCTCGCAATTCTCCTTGGCTATCTCTTAGGACTTATATTCAATAAGACCAAGGGTGCTGAAATGATTGCAGGACTCGTGTTCGGCTTCTTTGCCGACGGTGTTTACCGTCTCTTCGTTCTCTATATAATCGGCGGTGTCATCCCTTATGATGACCCCAACCTTCTTGATAGAGGCTTCGGACTCAGAAACACCTTCGACCTCGGCGGAAACATTGGCGGAACCATCGATAGCCTCAACTTCTTCGTTGTTGCAAAGGTTATCCTTGTTATCCTTATAGTTGCAACCGTCGTAAATATTTTAACCAACCTTAAAAGCAAAGCGGTTCCGCTTTATAAAAACCTCATTAAATTAGCAGGTTATGCGGTTGGCTTGGTGCTTACGTTTGTTCTCCCGAGCGTTGAGTATTTCAACAAACTCCTCGGCGGAAAGCGTTTAAAGCTCAACGATGCAGCATTCCTTTTCGGAATTGTGTTAGCAGTTGTGTTCCTCGTTAAACTCGTAGTAGAGCTTATCAGAACCAAGAAACTTAACGTTAAAACCTTAGTGTTCTTCGGCGTTTCGGTGTTAGCATTCGTCCTCACATTTATTTCTCCTATTGAGAAAATGATGAAGATGGTTAACATCACTCCCGCTTCCTATGGCATAATCGTTCTTTTCTGCTTCCTTAACAACTGGTTGTTCTCAACCAAGCTTGGTCAGGATATGAGAACGGTTGGTCAGAGTAGAGCAGTAGCAACAAGCGCAGGTATAAACGTTAATAAAACAAGAATTATCGCAACCTGCATCTCAACAGTTCTTGCTGCTTGGGGTCAGCTTATATTCCTTCAGAACCTCGGAACCTTCAACACCGTTAAACAGCAGACAAACGTTGGTCTTTATGCAGTTGCAGCTATCCTCGTAGGTGGCGCAAACGTTAAAAAGGCAACCAACAAACAGGCTATTATCGGTGTCCTCTTGTTCCACACACTCTTCGTTGTAACGCCCGATGCTGCAAAGAACCTTTTCGGAGATCCCGCAGTTGGCGAATATATCAGAATGTTCGTTTCCTATGGCGTTATCGCAGTAGCTCTTGCAATGCACGTTTATCAGACTGTTAACAAGGGCAAAGCAAAGAAAAACAAAGGCGAAGAAGTAGGCGTAATATAAATTTTAAGGAGAATAGTGATGAGAAAACTTGAAAACTTAGAACCTAAAAAGGTCTTTGAATTTTTTGAGGATATCTGCTCCATTCCTCACGGATCGGGCAACACCAAGAAGATAAGCGATTATCTTGTAGCGTTTGCAAAGAGCAGGGGACTTAAATATATTCAGGATGAACTTAATAACGTTGTTATCTATAAGAGCGCAACAAAGGGCTATGAGAATTCTCCCACCGTTATTCTCCAGGGACATATTGATATGGTCTGCGCTAAAACAGCCGACTCCACGATCGACTTTTTAACCGACGGTCTCGATATCGCAGTCGATGGCGACTGGGTCTACGCTAACGGAACCACCCTCGGCGGTGATAACGGAAGCGCAGTTGCAATGGCTCTCGCTATCTTAGATAGTGATGAGTATGAGCATCCCGATATCGAAGCAGTCTTCACTGTAGACGAGGAAACGGGAATGTATGGCGCAGAAGGACTCGATTTCAGCAACCTAAAGGGCAGATGGCTCTTAAACCTCGACTCTGAGGACGATAAAGAGGTAACGGTTTGTTGTGCAGGCGGCGTCAGAACCGACTGCATCCTTCCTGTTGAAAGAACAGAGAAGAGCGGAACCGAAATTTATATCCTTATCGACGGTCTTTTAGGCGGTCATTCGGGTATGGAAATCGATAAGGGTAGAGGAAATTCCAACGTTTTAATGGGAAGACTTCTCTATGACCTTAAGAAAGATTTCTGTTTCGGAATTGAAACCATGCACGGCGGACTCGTTGAGAACGCAATTCCTCTTAAAGCAGAAGCAACAATAATCGTTGATTCTGATAAGGTAGATGCAGTTCTTTCGGCGGTTGAAAACTTCCAGAAGATAATGAAAATAGAGTATGCCGCAGCAGATCCCGACGTGTCTGTTAAAGCCTTCGTTAAGGGTGCTAAAACTGCTTCGGTAACAACCTGCGACGTAACCTCTAAAATTATCTATATGCTTCTTAACCTTCCTAACGGGGTCTATGCTATGTGCACCGATTTCCCGGGAGTCACCGAAACGTCCTTGAATATGGGCGTTGTTGACCTTACGGAAAACGAGTTCAGAACCGCTCATTCGGTCAGAAGCTCGGTTGCTTCAAGAAAGGTTATGCTTAAGAATAAACTCGAGAGTATGACTAAAGAACTCGGCGGAAGATGCGAGTTCCACGGTGAGTATCCCGCATGGGAATATAAACGTGTTTCTCCCTTGAGAGAGGTTGTTTTAAGCTCCTATAAGAGCATTTTCGGCGCAGAGCCGAAGATAGCCGCAACCCACGGCGGACTCGAGTGCGGACTCTTCTCGGGCAAGGTGTCAGACCTTGACTGTGTATCCTTCGGACCTAATATGAAGGACGTTCACACACCTCTGGAAAGACTCAGCATTTCTTCAAGCGGCAAGGTGTTCAGCCTCGTAATCGAGATCCTTAAAAACTGTAAATAAAAATTAAGCCGTAAGCCAACAGGATTTATCCTGTTGGCTTATTTTTTTGTTCATAAATTAAGGAGAGAAGGCATATTAATTAACAAAAAAGAATAAAGAGGAAAAATATGAAAAAGGAATTCCGGGAAATATGCTCTTATTTTCCCGATAACATAAGAACATCTCTGTTATCTGTTCCCGAAAGTGTAGCAGATACCGCAACCGAAGTGCGCGTCCGTGTATCTAAACCAATTGTTATAACGGGTCTTTTCGGGAGCTTCAAGCCAAGCCTTTATGGCGTCTATATAAAGCCCGAAAGAAGCGATATAGATAAACTTATGCAGAACATAAGCGATAATTCGTTATACACTCACGAAGAGGATATAAAAAGCGGCTTTTTAACCCTCTCGGGCGGCCATAGAGCAGGGGTAGCGGGAACCGCCGTTGTAACAGACGGCAAGATCGTGTCGGTCAGAAACATTTCCTCTGTATCATTGAGAATAGCAACCCGCCATAAAGGTGCCTCAAAGCATATAAGAAGCATTATCAAAGAAGCAAAAGGCTCGGTGCTAATTGCGGGACCCGCCTCTTGCGGCAAAACAACCATTCTTCGAGATCTATGTGAAAATCTCGGCGATAGGGTGGTAGTGATCGATGAAAGAAAGGAGATAGCCGCTATAAGAAACGGCGCCCCTAAGCTTATCGACAACGGTGTTGATATATTATCGGGTTATGATAAACAAAACGGATTTGAGATAGCAATAAGGACATTTTCTCCCGAATTTATCATATGCGATGAGATATCCGATAGAGAAATAGAATGCGTAAGAAAGGCTCTCTTTTCAGGTGTTCGCGTTATAGCGTCGGCTCACGCGTTTTCTTCTGAAGATCTTGAACGAAGAGGCCTCATAGGTGAGGGCGTTTTCGAAACAGCGGTCGTTCTTGATGGGGGTGAAGAAAAAGGTCGGGTCAAAGAAATTATAATGCTCGGCGGTGAAACAGATGAAAATAATCGGAATAGTGATAGCCTCGATAGCGATAGTCGCGGCAGGGGTCTACAAACGAAACAGACTGTCGGAACGGCTTAAAAATATAAAATTACTCATAAAAGAGGCAGAAAAACTCTGTAAAGGAATTCTCCTTTACAAGAAGCCGATTGGTGAAATAACGCATACACTTTCCTCACCGCCGTTTCAAAGAGATTTTGATGAAAAATCAAGTAATGAAGCGGCTTTCAGCGTTGTCAAGGCGGCTTTGCACGAGATAAAAACTGGGCAGCCTGGCTTTGAAAAGGAGGCGCTCGACAGAATGATGAGAGAACTGGAAGAGATAAAAGATGAGGCAGAAACGGAACTTTCCGAAAAGGGTGTTTTGTATATCAAAACCTCGGTCTGTCTCGCGCTTTTGTTTATAGTTATTATGCTTTAGAAGAAAAGGAGTTAAAAATGGACGTTGATTTGATTTTTAAAATTGCGGCAGTAGGCATTATCGTGGCGGTCCTTAATCAGCTTCTCATAAGAAGCGGAAGAGAAGAACAGGCAATGATGACAACGATAGCAGGTTTGGTTGTTGTTCTTATGATCGTTGTTAACGAAATTAGCACACTATTTCAAACCATCAAGGATGTTTTCTCATTATGAACGTTATCTCTGTTATTGGAATAGGGGTTATAACCGCCGCGCTTTCATTAATGCTAAAGGATAAGAAAAAGGAGTATTCCTTTCTCGTTTCCACCATCGGTGGAATAGTAATTCTTGTTGCGGCTCTGCTGCTTATTTCACCTTTTGTAACAAAAGTATCTGAATTTGTGACCGAAAGTGATAAAGAAAACCTCAAAATTGTCATAAAATCGCTCGGCATATGCTATATCTCGGCTTTTGCGGCAGACGCCTGTCGGGATGCAGGTGAAGCTTCGTTAGCATCAAAAATAGAAATATATTCAAAAATAGCGGTTCTTGCCGTGGCTTATCCGCTTTTCACGGAACTTTTTGAAACCGCAAAGGGACTTCTTAAATGAAAAAGACGATTTTTATCATTATTTTTGCAATACTCTTAACCTTAACGGCATCGGCTTCTCCCGAAACCGACGCTAAGGATATAATGGATAAATATGATAGTAGCAATGCGATCGAAAAAGCGGTGGAAAATAACGACCTTTCCGACCTTTATAAAGTGCTGAAGGAAAGCATAACCTCTAAAATATCAATACTGAAAAACGCCGCATATCTGATCGGTGTAACAGTTATTTTAACGGTTCTAAAGCTTTTGGGGGTCGGTTCTTCTTCAGAAACCGTCAACATCGCTTCAATTTCGGCAGTGGCAGGAATAACCTTAATACCCGGCATAAACGCCGTTGGCGCAGTATCAGAGTATCTTAGCATAATGTCGGGGTTTTTGACCTCGTTTACTCCCGTGTTTGCAGGGGTTATGGCGGCATCAGGTAAGGTCGTAACGGCGTCAACCTCTGCATATATCGTCCTCGGTTTTTCCTCGGTTGCATCTGCCGCCGCAGGTGTAATCGTTATTCCTCTTATAAGTTTGTATCTATGCCTTTCTCTTGTGTCGGGGCTTCAGAATAATAATAGTCTCGTTCCGTTTTCAGAGTCGGTTAAAAAGGCTGTTAATCTTCTTTTAGGACTGCTTCTCGTTCTATTTTCGGGACTGCTTTCGGTAAAAATGCTAATCTCGGGAGTGGGCGATTCGGTAACGCTGAGAGGGGTCAAGTTCGCCGTAAGCTCCTTCGTTCCGATTATAGGCTCGGCTCTCGGCGAGGCAGTAGCCGCGGCAGGAAGTTATGTCGGCGTTCTTTCTAAAACCTTCGGTATTTTCGGAATACTCGCCCTAATCGTTTTCTTTCTGCCGGTTGCGGCGGAAATACTTCTCTGGATACTAACTTTAACCGTTTCTTCTTCGGTCGCAGACCTATTGGGAAACGATAAAATTTCTAAGGTTTTCGGATCGGTCCGAACGGCATTTTCGGTGCTATGGAGCATAACGGTCTGCTTTTTTCTGATGAGTATAATCTCGGTCGGACTAATGCTAACGCTCGGAGGTTAGAATGGAATCGTTAAGAACAGTCGGAATTGGCTTGATCGGTGCGGTGTTTTCGGCGTCGGTGCTGTCAATGATAATTCCGGGGAAAAGCTATGAAAAAATATTTCAAACGGTAACGGGTGTTTATCTGATTATCAGTCTTATCTCTTTAGTTTCGGGAGTTTCTGCCGAAAAGCCAATTTTAGATTTTGAGGCTTCAGAACTGACTTCTTATGAGAAATACGGGGAAGAACTGACCCAAGAATATTTTATAAATAATATTAAAGGACTCATAACCCAAAAAAGCGGAATAGAAGAGGATAAAATAAACATAGAATTAAAGGTAAGCGAAGAAAAAGAAATAACCATTGAAAGAATAACGGTTGAAACCGAGAGCACAAAAGGACTGGAAAAACTGTCCGAAATGCTCGAATGTGAAATAGAGGTGGTAAATTGAAGGAAAAAATAACGTCGCTATTAAAAAACAAAAGAGCGGTTATCTTTCTTGTCGGTGCAGTGGGAGTAATGCTTATAGCACTTTCATATCTGCCGGGCGGCAGGGAAAAGGCAGTAGAAACAGGGGCAGAAGATTACGTAACTCAAACGGAACAAAGACTCACCGAAATGATCGAGTCTATAGATGGGGCGGGTAAAACCAAGGTAATGCTAACGCTTTCTTCGGATAGTGCCAAGGTGTATAAGGAAAGTTTAAAAACCGATAGCGCAAAATCAGAAGAAACTGTGGTAGTTATATCGGGTCAGAACGGCAACGAAGCGCTCGTTGAAAAGACCCTGACCCCCGAGGTAAAAGGCGTGGTGGTAATATGCGAAGGGGGCGGAAAAAGCGCGGTAAAATCGGATATCATAACGGTTGTGTCCGCCGTGCTCGGCGTTAGCCCCAACAGAATATGTGTTTGTAAATTATCAGAATAAATCAGAAAGGCAAGGTAACTCTTATGAAAATGAATATGATAATCGGTAAAAAACAGCTCCTTTTAGGATGTCTCGCGGTAGGACTTTCCCTCGCAGTCTATCTTAATTGGCAGTTCAGCCGCCAGAACGGAGATTTTTCGGTCTCGGAAATATTAAACTCCAATAAAAATTACGGCGAAACAGTGCTCGTTGATAACGAACCCGAAGCCGAGTGTGAGAAGCTTATCGATGCAAGAATAAAGCGCGACTCGGCTCGCGCAGAAGCAAGGGAAGCCTTAGACAGCGTTCTTGCCGACGCGTCTCTTAATGACGAAAGCAAGGCGGAGCTTTTCAGTAAAACCGCGGCACTGAGTGATGCTATCGAGAAAGAAAGCAAGATCGAATCGGTTATAAAAAACAAGGGGATGAACGCCGTCGCATACATTACCGATTCGGGTGCAAATATAACCGTTCAAACGATAGAGGGACTAACCGGCGCACAGGCCGTGCAGATACAGGAAGCCGTTATGACGGAAACCGGAATTTCTGCAGAAAAAATTATAATTGTTGAGGTAAAATAGTTGAGAATTTGAAAATAATGTGGTAAAATAAAACAGAATAGGTGTATCCTTTAAAATTCAAGGAGGAACTAAAATGAGTTATCAGGAAAAACAAACAAAAGGAAACCTCAAAATAAGCGAAAACGTTCTTGCAACAATTGCTTCTGCGGCTGCAAGTGAAACGGTTGGCGTTGTATCTATGTCACCCGCTCCCAACCTTATCGGAACGCTCAAAGCATCGGCTCCCGAATCGGGCGTTGTTATCAGATTAAATGCAGACGTTGCAACGGTTGACGTATACGTTAAGCTCCAGAAAGGCGCAAAAATAACCGAGGTTTCTGATAAGATTCAGGATAATGTTAAAAATTCCATTCAGAATATGTCTAAGATTGTTGTTGAAAAGGTAAATGTTATTGTTGCCGGCATTGTTTCGGAGGAATAAATGAACAGAACAGAGCAGAGAGAACAGGCATTTTTAGTTTTGTTCGAGGAACTTTTCAATAAAGACGCAGGAACAGTCGAGGAAAAGGAAACTTCCCTTTGGGAGTATGACGATAACGATTTTACCCGTTCGCTTGTAAACGGCGTTAGGGAAAATCTTGAAGAAATCGATATAACCATCGAAAAATACCTCAGCGGTTGGACTTTGAAGAGAATTTCAAGCGTTTCAAAAACTGTTTTAAGACTTGCCGTTTTTGAAATTCTTTTCATCGAAACGCCCGATGAGGTAGTAGCAAACGAGGCGGTTGAGCTTTGCAAAAACTATTCTCTTCCGCCCGATTCATCGTTTGTGAACGGCGTTCTTTCGTCGGTAATCAAAAACAAATGAGAAACGCGTTTTTAGGGATAGACACCAGCTGTTACCGCACCTCTGCCGCGCTTGTGTTTGAGGACGGTGAGTTTAGATCGGTCCGAAAACTTCTCGAGACCGAAACGGGAAGTATAGGGCTTCGCCAGAGTGACGCAGTGTTTATGCATATTAAAAATCTTCCCGAAATTCTGTCGGAACTTTTTTTCGAAGAGGTTTCACTCAAAGCGGTAGGCGTCTCTGTTTCGCCGACCGAGGAAGAGGGAAGTTATATGCCCGTTTTTTTAGCGGGTGTTGCTTCGGCAGTTTCGGTGTCATCAGCGCTAAATATCCCAATATATAGGTTCAGTCATCAAATGGGCCATATAAGAGCCGCGCTTATGGGAAAAGAAATTCCCGATTTCCCGTTTTTAGCTTTTCATATATCGGGGGGCACCACCGAGTGCGTCGAGGTAAACGAGGGCTTTAAATGCCACCGTCTTGCCTCTTCTCTCGACTTAAAGGCGGGACAGGCTATCGACAGGATCGGCGTTAAAATGGGCTTTCCGTTTCCTGCGGGTGCCTTTCTTGAAAAAGAGGCGCTTAAAAGCAGTAAAGATTTTAAAATAAAACCCTATATGAAGGACGGTTGCCCGTCGCTTTCAGGGCTTCAGAATAAAGCCGAAAAAATGATGAGAGACGGTGAAGAAAACGCCGACACGGCTCGGTTCGTCTTTCAGTTTATCGGTTCTGCCGTATCGGAAATGCGAAAGAACTTTCTAAATTATAAAACGGTGGTCTATTCGGGCGGAGTAACCGAAAACAGCATAATAAGAGAAATGCTAAAAGAAAAAGGCAGTATATTTGCAGACGGTGAACTCTCGGGAGATAACGCCGTCGGCATTGCCGCGTTAGCAGGAGATGAGTATGGAAAAAACACCTATCTCGGTAACACAACTGAATAACTATGTTAAAACCCTGATAGGTTCAAACCCCGCGCTTTCGGACGTTCTCGTTTCGGGTGAACTCTCAAGCTTTAAGCGTCACGCCGCAACGGGTCACCTCTATTTTGACTTAAAGGATCAGAACGCGTCGGTCAGAGCGGTAATGTTCTCGTCTGATGCCTCCCGTCTTGCCTTTAACGCAGAGGACGGTATGAAGGTCATCATCCGCGGAAGAGTAGGGGTATTTGAGAAAACGGGTGTCTATCAGATCTACGTTAAAACAATGGAGCCCGACGGACTCGGAAGCCTTTACTTAGAATACTTAAAACTTAAAAATAAACTCGAGGCCGAAGGCCTTTTCAGAGAAGACCGCAAAAGACCGTTCAAAAGGCTTCCCAAAACAGTGGCGGTCATAACCTCAAAATCGGGAGCGGTAATCAGAGATATCGAAAACGTCCTTTCCCGAAGATATCCGCTTTGCAAGGTGCTTCTGTTTCCTGCGGTCGTGCAGGGCGACGAAGCCCCTCAGTCGATAGTCAGTGCTTTTTCTGAGGTATCGGCGGTAAAAAATATCGATGCAGTAATTCTGGCGCGTGGCGGAGGAAGCCAACTTGACCTTTGGTGCTTTAATGACGAAAGGGTAGCCTATGCTATAAGCAGATGCCCCTATCCCGTAATTTCGGCGGTAGGACACGAAACCGATTTCACCATAGCCGACTTTGTTGCAGATAAAAGAGCTCCAACGCCCTCGGCGGCGGCAGAGCTTGTAGCGGCAGACGTTAAGGATATCTTAAAATATATAGATAACGAAAAATTCAGAATGGCGTCGGCGCTTTCCGAAAAATTGATAAGGGATGAAACGAGAATAAACACCGTTCTTTCCCATCAGTTCTTCAGAAAACCTCTCGAGTATCTCGAAGATAAACAAACCGGTATAGTCTATCTGACCGAGAGAATTCTTCGCTCGGTAAACTTCTCCGAAAAGTATAACGGAGTGGTAGAGGCATCGGTCTTAAGAATGAAAAGAGGACTTGACAGTATAACCGGCAGCAGAAAGGAAGCATATCTTTCGGTGCTTCCAAGGCTTCAGAATTCTATAAACAGCCTTGTAACGAACAGGCAGAACGAACTTGTAAAAAACGTTTCAAAACTTAAAGCAATGGACCCTATGAACGTTTTAACCCGCGGTTACGCCGCAGTTCAGAAAAACGGAAAGATTATATCGGGAATATCCGAAATTGAAAATGGTGACGAAATTGCCGTCAGATTTAACGACGGAACGGCGTATGCCAAGGTTACCGAAAGGATGGAGCAAAATGGCAAATAACGTAACGTTTGAAGAAGCAATACTGAAACTCGAGGAGATCGCAGCAACCTTAGAGGCAGGAAAACTCCCCCTCGATAAAGCGGTGGAACTTTATAAAGAGGGTATGGAACTCTCTTTATTCTGCACCAAGGAAATCGAGAAAGCAAAACTGACCATTGAAGAATACGGAAAGAAAAACGCGGTGGAGGAATAATCTTGAGTTTTACAGATGAACTTGAAAGATATCTTGAAAAAACTATAGACGAAAGAACCGAAACGTATCCCGAAAAAACACTGACCGATGCTATGAAATATAGCGTCCTTTCGGGCGGAAAAAGGCTCAGAGCAAGGCTCGTTAACGCCTTCTCGAAAGGTAAAGCGCCTATTGAAATATCGGCGGCGGTTGAAATGATTCAGAGTTATTCTTTAATTCACGATGACCTTCCTGCAATGGATAACGACGATTTTCGAAGAGGTAAACCGACCCTTCATAAAGCCTTCGATGAAGCAACCGCCATTTTGGCAGGGGATGCGCTATTGACCCAAAGCTTTGAGGAGATCGCAAACGCGCCTCTTCCGGATAAAGAAAAGGTAGAGTGCATTAAAATACTCTCTTCTTACGTTGGCGCCGCAGGAATGGTCGGCGGTCAACAGGCGGATATGTATTTCGAGGGAAAGAAGGCAACCGAAGAGGAACTCCGTCGGCTCCAACTCGGCAAAACGGGTAAGTTTATAATGGCTTCCTGTGCGCTCGGCACGATTGCGGGAGGAAACTCGGAATTTATAAACGCTTCTTTGGAGTTCGGCAGAAGAATAGGACTTGCCTTTCAAATAAGGGACGATATCCTCGACGTAACGGGCACCTTAGAGGAACTCGGAAAAGCGCCGGGATCGGATAATAAGAACGAAAAAACCACCTTTCTAAGCCTTTTCGGCGCCGAAAGGTGCGAAGAAATAATAAAAGAAGAACTTTCTCTTGCGCTTAAAGCAATTGAGGGAACTCCTTTTGATACCGAGGAAGTAAAGGAAATTGCCTTTACAATGGCAAACAGGACAAAATAACGGGGAATTAGTATGAATTTGTTAAAAGGGATCAAAAAACCTGCGGACGTTAAAAAACTGACCCTTGAAGAGAAGAAAACTCTTTGTAGTGAGGTCAGAAAATATATACTTGAAACTGTTTCTCGCAATGGGGGACATCTTTCTTCAAATCTGGGTTCGGTAGAGCTTACCGTAGCCCTTTTGTCCGTTTTTGATATCCCCGAGGATAAGGTCATATTTGACGTTGGCCACCAGAGTTATCCCTATAAAATATTAACCGACCGCAAGGAAGCCTTTAAAACCTTAAGGCAGAAAGGCGGACTGTCGGGATTTCCGAAAATTAACGAGAGTAAATACGATTTTGCCACGGGTGGACATGCCAGCACCTCGATCTCGTCGGCGCTCGGTATTGCCGAAGCAGAGAAGCACCTTGGCAAAAGAAACAATATAATAACCGTAATCGGAGACGGTGCCTTAACGGGCGGACTTGCCTTTGAAGGAATTAATAATATCTCCGCAACGAGCGACAAACTCATTATAGTTATTAATGATAACGAGATGTCTATATCTGAGAACGTCGGCGCTTTTTCGAAGCATCTGTCCGACCTTCGAGCATCGGCAGAGTATCAGAAAACAAAGAAGGGTGTTAAGATAGCGCTTGATAACATTCCGCTTCTCGGTAAAGGTATAAAAACCGTTCTCGCATCCTCAAAAAATGCCGTTAAAAAAGCAATATATAAGAATTCATATTTTTCGGATATGGGAATTGATTGCTACGGTCCCATCGACGGCCACGATCTTGAAAGGCTCATTTCCGCATTCACCGCTTGTAAAAACGAGAATGCGCCTTGTGTCGTCCATATCGTAACCAAAAAGGGAAAGGGTTATCCATTTTCTGAAATGAACCCCAAAAAGTTTCACGGGGTAGGTCCTTTTGATATAAAAACAG
>JAZNVP010000130.1:0-2452 GCA_045592865.1 Oscillospiraceae bacterium | reverse complement strand
GCCGACACCGCAATTAGTGGCAACGCCACGACATCATTCGCGAAGCGACATCATTCCTCATTAGCAAAGCGACATCATTTCGCGAAGCGACCTATCCGCCGCCCCTCTTCACTGATTTGCGAAAGAAATTCGCAAATCAAGCGGGTCGTCTGCAAAAACCGTAACGGGTTTGGGCCGCCTCGGTAGCACCTTGTGGGTCATAAAAACGTAGCGCGTCATATCGTAAATGTGGTCCTCTCCCGCCGTGTTAACGTCCTCGGGCAAAGAGGGCGAGTAAACGAGCGACGGAATGGTCCTTATAAAATTCTTGCAGGTGTTAAAGCAGTAAAACATCGGAATTCCGCCCTCGTCAAAGGAAAGTCGGTAGTGAAACTGCATCTTCCCCGCAATACGCGCGTTATCGCCCGGCGTGAAGTAGATAAAATTGGGCGATGCCTCCATCATCCGCGCCACCGATTCGCCTCGGCTCTCATCGTAGATCGAGGGGTCGGCAACGCCTATTATCTTTCTGCCCTTCAGATTGGGGTCGTCGTGTTCGATCTCGCGAATGCGCCGCGCGATCTCGTGCGGCTCTATCTTTAAGCCCTCGTCGGCAATACCCGTCGAGCCGTAAAACTCGCGAATGTGATAAATGCGCCCGTCGAAATCAATGGCGAACCACCCAACCGCGAAAGGCTTGGAAAATCCGAAGTCGAAGCCGCGGTATATGGGCCACTCCTTCGGCACCCTGAAGGGTTCGATAACGTGGGTCCAGAGCCGGTCGCGGTAGTGGGCGCGGTCATTTTTCCACTCGGGAAAGACCTGACCGTCGAAAGAGTCCCAGTTTCCGTATAAAAGCGCCTCTTTTTCTGCCTCGGGAAGCATAGAAAGATTGGCAAGATAATTGGGGTCCTGGGAAAGAAGCGCCTCGTTGTCAAAGACAGATGCAGGAACGAAAATTCGCTCACGGCTCTGTGTTATAACACTGCCGTCGGGCGCCTTGGTGGAAAAATATTCCTTGATGGGCGTCATGGGCGGAGCGGCAGTTATAAAGCGCTCCTTGACCCAACTGTGCCCGATACCGCCGGGGTTGGTAGTCGCCCTTATGTAAACTCGGGTGCCCTCTCCCGAGGGTCGCGAACGCGAAAACATATAGGAATATTCCTCGAAGGTAAAGTGTGTTAGCTCGTCGAAGCCTATGAAATCATAGCGCTTTCCCTGATAGTTAAGGCGGTCCTTCGTGTGCTGCATCGCCCCGAAATATATCTTTGCGCCCGACGGAAAGGACCAACATCTGTCGGTCGAGGTGTAACGGGCGTCGGGAAAGGCGGGTGAATATAAAATTTTAGAGCGGTCGATAAGCTCGGAAAGCTGCGGATAGGTCTTTCGGAGAATGAGTGCGCGGTAGTGAGGAATCGAAACCTGACGAAGCGCCTCAATTAAAAGCGCATCCGACTTTCCGCCTCCCGCCGCGCCGCCGTAAAGACATTCGTATTCGGGCCGCTCCATAAAAAGAGCCTGTTTTTTCTGCGGCCGCCATATAACCTTGTCCATCTATGCCTCCCCCGAAATAATGCTCGGAATGAAAATAAGCCCACCTGCGTTCTCACCCGACAGGGAAATGCCGTTTTCTCTGAGCGGTTCCCCCGACCCGTCGGCGCCAAGGCTCCTTATAACCTCGGATAACTCCTTCTCGGCGGCAGTGAGGTATTTTAAGTCCTTCGGGTCAAGCTTTCCGCCGCCCCGCAGCGTCTCCTCACCCGAAAGGGAAAGTCCGAGAAGCATACGCGCCGTGCTGAGAACGGCAGAGCGAAGAGAAGCGGAAGCGTCGTCCGAGCGCCAGTTTTCCTTACGGGCACGGTAGCGAATTCGCGCGGCAGAAACCGAGTAACGCCGAGCAAGTTCGGCAACCGAAACGCCGCTTTGATAGTCGTTTTTGATTTTTACAAAGTCCATATTGCCCTCCTTGTGCTACTACTCTAACATAACCGCCACCCTCTTTTCCCCCTTGATTAAACCGCGTAGTGACGCGGTTTAATCAACTTGCGCCTCGGCGCAAACTTCACTTTGCCGAAGGCAAAACTTCACTATCGCAGATAACTTCACATCGCAAAGCGAACTGCGTTCGCAATGAAATTCACCTGCGGTGAGTGAAATCCACGTCATCCGTGGATGAAATCCGAGCAAAGCTCGGATGAAATTCGCTCGGAGAGCGAGTTGTTGTGTGCCTTCGGCACGATTTAATCCGTCGCAAAGCGGCGCCGCAGGTGCTCACTGCGTTCGCAAACGATGTTTCGCCTTCGGCTCAAATTTCGGTGTGCCTTCGGCACGATTTAATCCGTCGGCTCTGCCGACACCGCAATTAGTGGCCACGCCACGACATCATTAGCAAAGCGGCATCATTAGCGAAGCGGCATCATTAGCGAAGCGGCATCATTATCGCAAAGCGATATATCCGCCGCCCCTATTTGCA
>JAZNVP010000129.1:0-37168 GCA_045592865.1 Oscillospiraceae bacterium | reverse complement strand
GGTGTTTAAGTACGACAAATATTAAAAAAATTAAACGTTGGCCCAAAAGTTAAGGTGTACTTTTGGGCTTTCTTCCCTCAATTCTGCTCCGTTTAGGTAGTCTTTCGCACGAAAAAAAGTCACTTTTGTCTACCGACAAAGGTGAATTTTTTCAATGATATCCGTACCTGACGGAACGGGTGATATATCTTCGATATGATATCGCACTGTCGTGCGATGATATATGCCTTCGGCATATGGAGGAACGGATATTATATCACACTTGCGAAGCAAGTATATCATACGGCTTTGACGTATATCATATCGCGTTAGCGATATATCATTGAAAAACGCTATGTTTTATGATATAATACCAAAGAAAGAAGGTGCTTTTATGTCCAACAGTTTTCACATCGTTAAGAAGTATATCGACCAAATGGATTATTATGGTTTGTTGGCAAGCGGTGCGCCTTCCGATGAGTTTGATATTGAGTCAAAAGAAATCAGCGCAAGAATAAGCGATGACCATTCAGCGCAAGACATAGCGGAGATAATTGCATCGGTCTTTAATGAGTATTTTGATGAGCATGATGACGCAACTGTGTTTTTAGCCGTTGCGAAACAAATAGAAAAAGAATTATTAAAATAATTCGGCGTGCTTTTAGTCGTTCTTACCCCTACTTTTACTACTTTTAGTCGCTCTTTCGCAGAAAAGAAACACCTTTTGTCTTGTAGACGAAAGGTGTTTCTTTTCAACTAAATCCGTCCTTGCGGGCTAAATCCCACTTTCGTGGGATGAAATCACTGCATGATGAAATCCGACTTCGTCGGGTGAATGACGGATTTAATTTCATCTGCAACGCAGATTTCATCCGAGCTTTGCGAGGATTTCATCGCGCTCTGCGCGATTTCATTTCCTTTCTCGTTTTTAGAAAAATCACGCTCTTGACCGCTTCATATCGACTCTGCCGTCGGGCAGAAAATGGACGCCCTCTTCTTCGAGAAGCTCTCGTTGTTTGCCCTCGCCGCCGAACGCGAATGCGGGGGTGAGAGACCCGTCCTTCATAACGACTCGGTGGCAGGGAATTATTTTTGGCATCGGGTTATTATGAAGGGCATACCCCACGACTCTGGACCAACGGGGATTTCCTGCCCTTAATGCTACCTCACCGTAGGATAAAACCTTTCCTTTCGGAATGGTTTTAACAACCTCATATATTTTCTCAAACGTATTCATTAAAATCTTCCTTTCTTTATTATAATATATTAAACTTTTCTCACTTGCAATATACAAGCCCTTTTGGTAAAATATAATTTATCAGGGGGTATTTTTATATGGAAGTGAATTATAAAAAGAAAAAATACTATAACACTGCGCGTTATCCCATAAGGCAGCCAAAAATTATGGTTTATCTTCTTTACATCGTGAGCCGTCTTTTAATGCCGCGCGGAATTAAGTATGAGATAGAGAAAATAGGAATGGAGGACCTTCGTCCCCCTTATTTTTTGCTCAGCAATCATATGTATTTCATAGATTTTCAGATTTCTGCAATGGCAACCTTCCCGCACCGCGTTAACAACGTTGCCACGATTGACGGATATTACCGCAGACCTCTCCTTATGGAGCTTCTCGGTTGCATCTGCAAAAGAAAGTTCACAACCGATCTTCACCTTATCCGCTCTATAAAGCGTGTTCTTAAAAAGGGCGATATTCTTTGCATGTATCCTGAGGCGAGATACAGCCCCATCGGCACCACCGCAATTCTCCCCGAAGCGCTCGGAAAAATGGTTAAGATGGCGGGTGTTCCGGTTGTGGCGCTCGTTCACCACGGCAACTATCTCCATACGCCGTTCTGGAACTACCGCAAGAAGAGAAAGGTTCCGCTTAAGACCACGATGACCAAAATTCTCACCGCTGAAGAGGTTAAATCGAAATCGGTTGAGGAGATTAATAAGATCATAAAGGACGCTCTTTACTACGACGAATATGAGTGGCAGAGAGAAAATAAGATAAAAATCGACGAGCCTTACAGAGCAGAGGGACTTCACAAGGTTCTTTATCAGTGCCCTCACTGCCTTGCAGAGCATAAGATGGCGTCTTCGGGTGCTGAGATCTTCTGCGAGGAATGCCACAAAAGATGGACTATGGACGAATACGGAGTTCTTTCTGCCAACGAGGGCGAAACCGAGTTTTCTCATATCCCCGACTGGTATGAATGGCAGAGGGCAAACGTTCGCGCCGAGATAGAAAGCGGGAACTACTCCTTCTCAGACGAGGTTGAGGTCTATTCTCTCCCGAGGTGCATGAAGTTTGAAAATCTCGGAAAGGCGCGGCTCACTCACGACAGGGAAAAGGGCTTTGTTTTAGAGGGCTTTTACCGTGGAGAACCTTATCTTATCGAACGCGCACCTGCGGGAATGTATGGCGTTCACATCGAATACGATTACTGCTATATAAAGCCTTTCGACTGCATTGATATTTCCACAAATAACGACTCATTCTACTGCTACCCCACAAAGAAAAACGTTGTTACGAAGCTTTCTCTTGCAACCGAAGAGATCTACAAGCTCCACAGGGAAGGGCTTTTAAAATGAGCGTGACAGCAGATTTAACCCAAAAACTTCTGACTTTTAACCGCTACGTTAAGACCGAAAAGGGAAAAGAAGACCTTTCTAATATAAAGAAGGACGTTTCGGTGGCAGAGGTTCGTCTTTCTAAACTTTTAGAGCAAGGCTTTGGCGCTTCTCCCTTAAGAAAAGAGTTTGCGCTCGGCGGAAAAGCACTTCACAGAGGGCCTTTATCTCCCGATCTTTTAAAATGCATTATTCTTTCTAAAATCGAAAAGGGGAAACTTGTTAGTTCTCCCTCTAAAAACAGCAGTTTTTCATACGGGTTTTCCGAAAAAGGAAGGCTTGTTACGGTTTCTTCCTTGGAAAGAGGAAAAATTCTCACCACCGAACAGATTTTTTACAAAAAGGACGCCGTTTTCGGAATTATTTTCTCAGAAGCGGGAGAACCTGTTGCTTTTTCCGAAGAAATCTATAAAAACGGGCTTTTAATCAGGTATTCCTATTATACTGTCCGCGAAGAAAAAATCGTTTCTGCGAGAAAAACCGTTTTCGGTTACACGGGCGGGAAGATATCTAAGGCTTATGAGCTAAAGCTCCGCGAAGACGGGAGTCTTTTTCGCTCCGATTACCTGTTCGTGCGCACCTCTTCGGGATACCTCAGAAGCTACCGCGTCTACGATTTATCGGAAAACGGCAAAATCGAGCGGCAGGGGTCTCCCTTTTCTCTGCCGCCCTATCTCGATTTTTAATTAAATTTGACTTTACTTATTATTTAGTGTATTATATCTTATGCTATAACTTCATTTCAGAAAGGACAGACTTTTATGAACAGAGAACCTTGGCTTGTTGTTCTCGCGGCAGGTATGGGAAGCCGATACGGCGGACTTAAACAGATGGACCCTGTTGACGAGCAAAACCATATGATCATAGATTTTTCTATATATGATGCTATCAATGCCGGTTTCAAAAACATTTGTTTTATAATCAAGCATCAGATCGAAAAAGAATTTAAGGAGTTTGTTGGCGACCGTATTGCTAAACACGCTAACGTTAAATACGTTTATCAGGAGCTTGACGCTATCCCCGAAGGCTTTTCTGTTAACCCCGAAAGAGTGAAGCCTTTAGGAACGGGCCACGCGCTTCTTTGTTGCAAAGGCGTTGTTGACGCGCCCTTTATAGTTATCAACGCAGATGATTTCTACGGCGCGGAGTGCTTTAAGACTGCTTATGAGTTTATCAAAAACACCCCCGAGGAAAACGCTTTCGGAATGGTTGGCTATATTCTTAACAACACCCTTACCGATAACGGCTCGGTTGCGAGAGGTGTTTGCGACGTTAAGGACGGTTATTTAAGCACCATCACCGAAAGAACAAAGATAATAAGAAGAGACGGTCAGGCTGTTTCCATAGAGCCCGACGGAGAAGAGCTCATTCTTAATAACGACACCATCGTTTCGATGAACCTCTGGATCTTCAAGCCTTACTATTTCGATCTTTTGGAAGAGGGCTTTGCCGATTTTCTCAGAAGTATCCCTGCCGACGATATAAAAAAGGAATACGTTATTCCCGAGATCGTTGACTCGGCTATAAAGGAAAATAAGGCTACCGTTAAGGTGCTGACCTCTGGAGATAAGTGGTTCGGCGTTACCTATAAGGAAGATAAGCCTTTTGTTGTTGAGAATATTAAAGCGCTCAAGGCAGAGGGAAAATATCCCGAAAGGTTCTTAGATTAAGGGAGTTACATATGGATCTTAAAACCATTTGCGAAAAATTCGGCATCGGATACACCGCGCACGACGTTTTCACCGCAGGACACATTAACGACACCAACGTTGTTTCCGACTCTGACGGTAACAAATACATCGTTCAGAAGATAAATAAAGAGGTTTTTAAAAAGCCCGAAGAGCTTATGGAAAACATTATCGGTGTTACCCTGTTTTTAGCAGAAAAGTTAAAGACCCCTCGCTTTCAGGGAAAATCTAAATATCTCAGATTTTTGTCTGCAGACGACGGAAACTACTTCGTTATCGACGAAAAGGGCGATTATTGGAGATGTTATGCTTTTGTTGATAACTCTTTTTCAATGATGCGTCCCGAAAAAGAGGGTGATTTTTATGAAAGCGCCTATGCTTTCGGCATTTTTCAGCAGCTTTTATGCGATTACCCCTCGGACAAGCTTTTTGAAACCATCCCCGATTTTCATAACACTCCGAAAAGGCTTCAGGCTTTAAAGGACGCCTTTGAAAAGGACTCTGTCGGCAGAGCGGAAGGAGTTAAGGAAGAATATCTTTTCTACACGTCAAGAGAATCGGACGCTTCCGTTCTTACCGACGCTTTAGAAAGAGGGGAGCTTAGCTTAAAGGTTACCCATAACGATACAAAGATCAGTAACGTTCTGTTTGACAATGACACAAGACGCGGCATCTGCGTTATCGACCTCGACACCATTATGCCCGGCCTTTTGGTTAACGATTTCGGCGACTCTATCCGTTACGGCGCTTCTACCGGCGACGAGGACGAAAAGGATCTCTCCAAGGTTTCTATTAGTCCTGCGCTTTTTGAGGAATACACCAAGGGCTTTATCGACGGCACCGAGGGTTCACTTACGGAAAATGAGAAAAAGTATCTCCTTTGGGGCGCAAAGACGATGACTCTTGAATGCGGAATGAGGTTTTTGACCGATTATCTTTCGGGAGACACCTATTTCAAGACCGATTACCCCGAGCATAATCTCGTCAGAAGCAGAACCCACATAAAGCTTGTTTCCGATATGGAAAACAAGTGGGAAGAACTTGAAAATATAGTTAAAAAATATTAAAATTAAGCGAAGACTTATAAAGTCTTCGCTTAATTTTTTGAATTTTATAAAAATTTAAAGAAATACTATTGACATTCCTCTTTTTTATGTTATTATAATGATAACGGTTATCATTTAGAAACAATTATCGAAAAGGAGGGTCGTCCGTGAGCACGAAAAACACGCTCCAGAAACAGCTTGTTGCGTCGGCGGTGGTGTCGCTTAAAAATCACCCGTCTGCCGAAGAGGTTTATGCTTATATCTCAAAAGATTATCCGAGCATAAGTCTTGCAACGGTTTACAGAAATTTAAATTCGCTGTCTTCAGAGGGTGCTCTTCAGAAGATATTCATTGCGAATTCTTCCGATCGGTTCGACCACACCTTAGAAAAGCACACTCACTGCAGGTGCTCGGTTTGCGACAGGGTTTATGACTTTCCCTTCACGCCGAACATTATGCCCGAGAGTCTTTCAGATAATAATTTTAAAGTGACCGATTATTATTTTGTTATTGATGGGGTTTGCAAGAACTGCACACCTCAAATATGAAGGGAGATTATTATGGAACTTAAAGGATCAAAAACCGAAAAAAATCTTTGGGCTGCGTTTGCAGGAGAAAGCCAGGCAAGAAACAAATACTCCTACTTTGCATCTGTTGCAAAAAAGGAAGGCTATGAGCAGATCGCTGCTATTTTTGAAGAGACCGCTCACAATGAAAAAGAGCACGCTAAACTCTGGTTTAAGGCTCTCGGTGAGCTCGGAGACACTTCCGCTAACTTAAAGGCTGCTGCTGAAGGTGAAAACTATGAGTGGACCGATATGTATGCTACCTTTGCAAAAGAGGCAGAGGAAGAGGGCTTTACCGCTCTTGCTGCTAAATTCAGAATGGTTGCTGATATCGAGAAATCCCACGAAGAAAGATACCGCGCTCTTCTTAACAACGTTGATATGCAGGCTGTTTTTGAGAAAGCAGAAGAAACCATGTGGATCTGCCGCAACTGCGGACATCTCGTAATGGGCAAGAAAGCGCCTGCGGCTTGTCCTGTTTGCGCTCATCCTCAGAGCTACTTTGAAGTCAGAGCAACAAACTATTAATTTAAAATTCCTCAGGTTACCCCCTCGGCTAAAAAGCCGAGGGGTTAACTTTTTCCCCTTTACTTTTAAAATTATTTATGGTAATATGTTCTTGCGACACCAATTGAATATTTGTCTCTACATAGGAAAAAAATACCTTGGTAAAAGGTGTTTTCCTCTTATCCTATGTGGAGAAATCGGTTGGTGTCGCAGCTTACCGAGGGGATAAACACTTTTTCGACGCACCCTTCGGGGTGCGTTTTTTTATGAGGTGATGGAAATGCGAAAACTTCTTTGTTTTTTAATGGCGGTGTTTTTAATATTTTTAGGCTCCTGTTCTGATAATAAAACGGACGAACCATCTTCTGTAAATAACGTTTTATCTTCCATTAAAAACCCAAACTCCGATAAATACAAGATTTCCGTTTCTTTTGATATGGTCTACAATGACTCGGTTGGTAATGATTGGGACTATTTTTGCGTTTTAGACGGAAAAACTTTTGATGATTCTATTCTTCTTGACGCTTCCCATAGAGGCTCCATTGCAGAAATTCAGGTTGTTATAACTGAAAACGATTCCTTTCCCGATAGCGAAGAAATTTTTGTTGATATTCCTGTTTACGACGGTGAAGAACGTTGGGAAACCGTCATTGTAACGGAAAACAAGGGGAGGTATATCGGTAATACTGCCGAATGGTCTGTTTTTATTTCTATAAAAAAGCAGTAATAAAGAAAGCGCCGATCATTCGGCGCTTTCTTTTTGTTTCTTAAGTTTTTTAATACTGAGATAAAACAGTATCGAATTCATAACAAGAACAAGAATCCACGAAATAGGGTAGGAAATAAACAGGCTCTCGGGTGTTTTAAATAGAGGGAAAACAAGATATATCCATAATACCCTAAATATACATATTCCGAATACGCTGTTTATCATCGCCGAGAAGGATTTTCCTATTGCTCGGACGGCACCGGTTATAACTTCCTGGTAGGTGCAAAGAACGTAAGTTACCGATAAAATCAGAACCTTAATATATCCAAATTCCACTACCTCGGGAGCTTTATTATATATCATAATAAACTCTCTTCCGAAGGGAACCAAAAGCAGAACGAAAAACGTCGCAACGACCGTTGCCGATAAGAAGCAGGCACCGATTATTCTTTTAAAGCGCTCATATTTCTTAGCTCCGTAGTTTTGCGCCGTAAAGGTGAGGGCTGCTTGATAAAACGAGTTAAGAGCGGCATATTGAAAGGCCTCTATACTTCCTGCCGCAGAGTTTCCTGCGACCGCCGCCGCGCCGAAAGAGTTAACAGTGGACTGGATAAGCACGTTTGAAATCGAAAATAGCGAACTGTTTATTCCCGACGGAACGCCTATTTTAAGAATTTTAAAGAGAGCTTCTTTATCTATTCTGAGAGCTCTTAAGGAAAGTCGGGTCGCTCCGCCCGAATGGCATAACACCCTTAAGGTTAAAAATGCCGAAAGATACTGCGATATAATCGTTGCATAGGCAACACCGTCAACGCTCATTTTTAATACTATAACAAACAAAAGGTTTAAAAGAACGTTTAAAACACCTGCTATCATAGAAATTTTAAGGGGCGTTTTAGTGTTTCCGTCCGCTCTCAGAATTCCGGAGCCGTAGTTAAAAATCATTGAGCCCGGCATACCGATAAAGTATATCTTCATATATAAAACTGCACCGTCTAAGACCTCGGGCGGAGTTTTTAAAACTGTGAGAAGCGGTCTTGCTATAAAAAAGCCAATAATCATAAGTAAGGTTCCGCCGATTATAGAAATCAAAACAGACGTGTGGACCGCTTTTGAAACCTTTTTCAGATTTCCTTCTCCCAAAAACTGCGAAACCGTTACCGAGGCACCTAAAGAAAGACCTATAAAAAGGTTAACTATCAAATTTATAGAGGAAGAGGTTGCACCAACGGAAGCAAGTGCATTAGCTCCTGCAAAATTTCCGACAACGATGATATCTGCCGCGTTATAAAGGTTCTGCAGAATACTCATTATCGCAAGAGGAATAACAAATCTTATTATGTTTTTTAAGACCGGCCCCTCTAACATATTTATTTCTTTTCGGGGCTTAATCTTTCTTTTTAACACCTTTAATACACCTTTTCTTTCGTGAGAAAAAATCAAAAGCAAACCGTTTAGAAAAAACGGTTTGCTTCTCTTTATTATTTCTTATCTTTTTTAAATAGCTCCGAGACCTTATCAATAACCTCGGGGACCATATTTATTGCTTTTTCCGCCGTATTATCCGCGGTTGAAAGCTGCATTATTTTAACTTCTCCATTCTTTATAACAAGAAAAGCAATAGGAACTATGCTTATTCCGCCTCCTGAGCCGCCGCCGAACAGTTCTTTTTCTTTTTTACTCGGAAAATCCGAACCGCCCGAAGCAAATCCAAATGAAACCTTGGAAACGGGAATTATCGTTACCTCTTCGCTAACCTTTATAGGATCGCCGATAATGGTTTCAACGTCGGTCATTTCTCTTATTTTTTTGAGAGAGGTTTCCATTAAGCCTTCGATTGGATGCATTTTTCTACTTCCTTTCTTCTTTCTGATTTATATCCTTAAAAAATACCTTTAACGCTTTAATTGCCAGAGACAAAACGTGAAATCCTTTTGCGGAAATTTTAATTTTCAGACTGTAAATATTTTTATCTCCCTTAAAATCGGGATGAATAAATACATTTTCTTTTTTTATCTTAAAGAAATTCTTCAGAACTGCCAAAGCGGAATATATTTCGGCGTTCATAACCCCATAGGAAACGGCAGTTTCCATCGCGTCTTCCTTGGCGACCGACAGAAAAAGCTTAAACTCCGATATATAAATTTTTTCTGAAAATTCCTTTAGAATTGGAGCCACGGTTTTAATCAAATTAAGAGTTTCTTTTATATCTGTTTTCTCTTTTGGTTTTTCTTTTTTTATTTTATCAGTTTTCGTTTTTTCTATCTCTTTTTTCTTTTTTCCCTTATTTTCAAACACCTTAAAAAAATAGAAAACACGGACCCTTAATTTTTCACCCGTTCCCACTTCTACTTTTACCGAAACAGGAACTGCATACATTAATAAAAAGATAACCGCTAAAACCGCAGATATTATTAAAATAACCATTTTTTTCTCCGATTTTCGTTATGGTTATACTATACCTTTTTCTCTCGTTATTGTCAAGGTAAAGTATTCGACTTATTTTAATTTTATTGTTGAAAATTAAAGGGGCTTGTGGTATAATTTATTTGTGAATTTTTATCTTTTCAGATAGGGGATTTTAGGGTTATGAATTCAGTTAATGATGTTTTTGAATTTGTTAAATCTTACTGTGAAAAACAGATAAATAAGGTTGTTTATAATACCTGGATCTGTTGCATCGAGCCCGTTTCTATTAACAGTGAGGAAGCGGTTTTAGAGGTGCCGAGCGTTTTTGTTAAGGGTATTATTGAAAACAAATATAAAAGCCTTTTAAAAGAGGCTTTTTCTGCCGTTTTAGGTTTTGAAATAGAGATCAAATTCGTTACTAAAGAGGACGCTACCGAAGAGGTTAAATTTGATGATAACGATAACGTTCCCGAGGGTATGATTTATTCGGGCGAATATGAATATTCTTTCGAGACCTTTATAGTCGGAAACGGAAATAAACTGGCTCATGCGGCGGCTCAGGCGGTTGCTTTAAATCCTTCGATGGCTTATAACCCCCTCTTTATTCACGGAGGCAGCGGTCTCGGTAAGACCCATCTTCTTTGCGCTATCTGCCACGAGATTAAAAAATCCCGTCCTAACACCAATATTATCTATATCAAGGGTGAAGATTTCACCAACGAAATAGTAGAATCAATAAGAAAGAACAGAACTCCCGAATTCAGAAAGAAATACCGCGGAGCAGATATTCTTCTTGTAGACGATATTCAGTTTATTTCGGGTAAGGAAACAACCCAGGATGAGTTTTTCCACACCTTTGAGGCGCTTTATAATAACAATAAACAGATTATTCTCGCATCGGACAGGCCTCCGAAAGAGATCAAAACCCTTGAGGAGAGACTCAGAACCCGTTTTGAGTGGGGTCTTATCGTTGATATTCAGCCCCCTGATTTTGAAACGAGACTTGCTATCTTAAAAAGAAAAGCAGATCTTATGGATCTTTCCATTCCGGACGACGTTTGCTATTTTATCTGCGAAAAGGTAAAGAACAACATCCGTCAGATAGAGGGTCTTGTTAAAAAGCTTAAGGCTCTCGAGCTTTTCTCTTCTAACAAAAAGATAACAATAGGAATTGCTCAGAATGCTCTTAAAGATATTTTATCTGATAATCAACCCGTTACTATAACTGTTGAAAAGATAATAAACGAGGTTGCAAGAACCTTCGACGTTTCTCCGCAGGATATAAGAAGCAATAAGAGAAACGGTCCTATTTCGAGCGCTCGGCAGGCGGCAATGTATATTATCAGAGAGATAACCGATATGCCTATGTCTTCTATCGGCGCAGAATTCGGCGGAAGAAACCATTCCACCGTTGTTTACAGTAACGAGCTTTATAAGAAGAAGATAGAGGAAGATCAGAAAATTAAAGAGATAACAGAGGATATTATTAACAATATTAAAAACAGTTAGTTTTGAACCTGTTTTTAAACTTTAAACATCTTTTTTTCGACAATCTTGTTAATAACTTTTAACGTCAAAAATTTTAATCAAAGTTTTGATAAAATTTTCAGAGGCGAAGCTTGTCCTATATCAATGCTTTATAACTGTTTTAAACAATTTGACCGCCTCTACTACTACTAAAATAAATATATACATATAATCATTTCGGAGGAAAATAAAATGAAATTTACCTGCAACAGAGAGATATTTTTCGACTATATTTCAAAGGTATCAAGAGCAGTTTCTGCTAAATCTACAATTCCTGCTTTAGAAGGTATCTTTATTAAAGCGGAAAGAGGAAATATTTATCTCACCGGTTACGATCTTGAACTCGGTGTTTCTACCTCTATGCCAGCAGAGGTGAAAGAAGAGGGATCGATAGTTTTAAATGCCAGACTTTTAATAGATATTATTTCAAAGCTTCCCGGAAGCACCGTTTCTTTCTCAAAAAACGATCTTTTAATAACAATTAAAAGCGGAATTACCGAGTTTACCATTCTCGGAAACTCTGCAGAAGATTTTCCCGAGCTTCCCGAGGTTGAATATGATGAAATGATAAGCATAGACGGTATTTCATTAAAATCAATGATAGATCAGACCATCTTTGCAGTTTCGGTTACCGATCAGAACCCTGTTCACACAGGTTCTCTATTCGATATTGAAGACGGAGAAATAAAAATGGTATCGGTTGACGGATGCCGTCTTGCATTAAGAAGAGAAAAAATTGATTATCAGGGAAGCAAAAAATTTGTTGTTCCCTCTAAAACATTATTGGAAGTTTCAAGATTTATAAACCCCGAAACAGAAGAAAACGTTGATTTTGGAGTAACAAAAAAGCATATCGTTGTTAAAATCGATAATTTAACGGTTATTTCCCGTTTATTAGAGGGTGATTTCTTAGATTATAAGGCAGCTATTGCAACAAAGGTCAACACAAAGATTAAAATTGACGTTAAGACCTTGCTTGACAGCGTTAACCGTGTTTCACTTTTAATAACAGACAGAATTAAGAGCCCAATAAAATGTATTTTTGAGGATAACACCCTTAAAATGTCCTGCGCTACCGCAGTTGGTAAAGCATATGATGAAATTTTCTGCGATATGCAGGGAGAAAACTTTGAAATCGGCTTTAACAATAAATATTTAGCCGATGCTTTAAAGGCAGTTTCCTGTGATGAGGTTTATTTATTAGTTAATAATTCTTTTTCACCTATGCAGATAGTTCCTTGTGAATCAGATGAGTTTTTATTCCTCGTTTTACCTGTCAGACTGAAAGGATAATTATGAATATTTTAGAAATTAAGCCTCCTTTTATAAAGCTTGACCAAGCGCTTAAATTTTCAGGTATTGTTTATTCGGGGGGAGAAGCAAAGGAACTCATTTTAGACGGTAAGGTTTCTGTTAATAATGAGGTTTGCCTTTTAAGAGGAAAAAAACTTTATGAGGGAGACACTTTTTCCTTCCAGAATAAGACCTATGAGGTTAAATTTAAACAGTAAGGGCGTTTTTTAATTGATTATTAAAAATGTTAAGATCGAGAATTTCAGAAATATTGAAAATATCTCGTTGGAGCCTTGTGAAAAAGTTAATATTATTTACGGAAAAAACGCTCAGGGAAAAACTAATATTCTTGAAGCAATCTGGCTTTTTAGCGGAGCCAAAAGCTTCAGAACAATAAAAGAGCAGGAATTTATAAAGATTTCTGCCCCTTTTTTTAAGAATGAACTGGATTTTTATGACGGAGAGCGCGAAAATAACGTTATTTTAAGCTTAAGGGAAACAAAAGAGGTTATTTTAAACGGGGTAAAAAAGAAAACGAGTGCAGCTTTAGCAGGAAAGTTTCTCGCGGTTCCGTTTGTTCCCGCGCATCTTTCCTTTATAACGGGCTCCCCCGAGAACCGAAGAAAGTTTATTGACGGAATTATTTGCCAATTAAAGCCTTCTTACATAACGGTTTTACATAAATATCATAAAATTCTGCTTCACAGAAACAATCTTTTAAAGAATTTATACGGTAACGCCGAGCTATACGGTGTTTTGGATGCATATGATAACGAACTTGCCGACTGCGCCAAGATCATTTGCGAGGAAAGGGTTCGTTATTTAAAGGAATTATCCGAAATTGCGAGTGAATTCTATAAAGGAATTTCGGGCGGCAAGGAAGAAATGAAAACCGTTTACGTTGCGACCGTTTCGGGTGAATTTTCAAAAGAAAACATATTAAAAGCCTTTAAAATAAATCGAAATGAGGATATAAGAACCGGAGTTACCACTATCGGTCCGCACCGAGATGATATTTCGGTTGAGATAAATGCTCTTTCGGCAAAAAAATATGCTTCGCAGGGTCAACAGAGAAGCATCGTTTTAACCCTTAAACTCGCAGAAGGCGAACTTATATATAAAAAGTCGGGGAAAAAACCCGTTTTCCTTCTTGACGACGTTATGAGTGAACTTGATGAAGACCGTCAGGACTTTATTTTAAATCACGTTAAAGATAATCAGGTATTTATAACCTGCTGTGATATTTCCTCGGTTTTGAGGTTATTTTCGGGTAAAATTTTTAAGATTTCTGACGGAAAAATTTCTGAAGAAAAAAGCAAATAAATTATTAACATTTATTTGCAAAAATGTTTAAAATATGGTATAATTTTTCTGTTAAATTTATATTTTCGGAGACGCTTTTTATGTATCTTCATTTAGGTAATGAATCGGTTGTTAAAACGGGTGAAATACTTGGTATTTTCGACCTCGATAACACCTCGGTTTCGAAACACACAAGAGATTATCTCGGTAAAAAGGAAAAGGAAAAAAAGGTTATCACGGTTTCCTATGAACTGCCGAAATCTTTTGTTGTTACGGCTTTTAAAAATGATACAAAGATATATATTTCGCAGCTTTCCCCGTCGACGCTTATAAAACGAACAGATTATTTAGGTAAAAGTAAGGAATAGGAGGGTTTTATCGTGGATATTGAAGAAAAGGTAATGAGTAATTATGACGAAAGTCAGATTCAGGTGTTAGAAGGACTTGAAGCCGTCAGAAAAAGACCGGGTATGTATATCGGTTCAACGGGACCCAGGGGTCTTCACCACCTCGTTTATGAAATAGTTGATAACTCCATCGATGAAGCACTTGCAGGATACTGCACAGACATTGACGTTGAAATACTTAAAGGAGACGTTATAAGGGTTACCGATAACGGACGCGGAATTCCGATAGGTGTTCACGCAAAGATGGGTATTCCTGCGGTTACCGTTGTTTTTACCGTGCTTCACGCAGGCGGAAAGTTCGGCGGAGAGGGATATAAGGTTTCGGGCGGTCTTCACGGCGTTGGTGCTTCGGTCGTTAACGCTCTTTCTGAATGGTTAGAGGTTGAGGTCCATAAGGACGGCGAGATCCATCAGCAGAAATTCAAGAGAGGTATTGCAGAAGGCCCTCTCACAGTTATCGGAAAGACCGACAAAACGGGAACAGTTGTTACATTTAAGCCCGATGCTGAAATATTTGAAGAAAACGTTTACGATTACGAAATACTTGAGGACAGACTCAGAAAAGAAGCCTTCCTTAATGCAGGACTGAAGGTTTCCCTTACCGATAAGAGAGGGGACGAGGCTGTAAGTCAGGTGTTCTGCTACGAGGGCGGAATTAAGAGCTTTGTTGAGCATATTCACGCAAAAAGCGGTGCCGAGGTTTTAAACCCCGAGGTTATCCACTTTAAAACAGAGCCCGGAAATTATTCTGCTGAGGTTGCTCTTCAGTATAACGACAGTTATAACGAGGTTTTGCTCTCTTTTGCCAACAACATTCAGACCACCGAGGGCGGAACCCACGAAGTAGGCTTTAAGAATGCTTTGACCCGTGTTTTCAACGACTACGGAAAGAAATTCAATTTAATAAAAGAAGACGATAAGAAGCTTTCGGGTGACGACGTTCGAGAGGGTCTTACCGTTATTATAAGCGTTAAGCTTCAGGACGCTCAGTTTGAGGGTCAGACCAAGACAAAGCTCGGCAACACCGAGATGCGTTCTATTGTTGACGGCTTGGTTTACGATAAGCTTATGACCGTTTTTGAGGAAAATCCTTCGATTGCAAGAAGCGTTATTGATAAGGCAATAAACGCTCAGAGAGCAAGAGAGGCCGCAAGAAAGGCAAGGGAGCTAACAAGAAGAAAGACCGCGCTTGAGGGACTTTCGCTTCCCGGAAAACTTGCAGACTGCATATCTAAAGACAACACCATGACTGAGATCTATATCGTTGAGGGAGATTCGGCAGGTGGAAGCGCAAAGAGCGGAAGAGACAGAAACTATCAGGCAATTTTACCTCTTTGGGGTAAGATGCTCAACGTTGAGAAGGCTCGAGAGGATAAGGTTTACGGAAACGATAAGCTTCTTCCCGTTGTTATGGCTCTCGGAACGGGTATCGGAGAGGAATTTGATATTCAGAAGCTCCGTTACGGCAAGGTTATTATTATGGCCGATGCCGACGTTGACGGATCTCACATCAGAACACTTCTTCTTACCTTCTTCTATAAGTTTATGCGTCCTTTAATTGAAGAGGGACACGTTTATCTCGCTCAGCCCCCTCTATATAAGCTTTCAAAGGGTAAGACACAGAGATATGCTTATTCCGACAAGGAAAGAGATCAGATAATTGCTGAAATGACGGGCGACAGTGATAAAAAGGTTGATATTCAGCGTTATAAGGGTCTTGGTGAGATGGATCCCGAGCAGCTTTGGGAGACCACTATGAACCCTGAGGACAGAATTCTTATAAAGGTTGAGATGGAAGACATCGTTTCAACCGGTCAGACCATCACCATTCTTATGGGTGATAAGGTTGGCCCTCGTAGAGAATTTATAGAGAAAAACGCTAAATACGTTAACAATCTTGATATTTAGTTCGGAGAATTGGAATGGATAAGATCGCTTTTAAATACAAACTTTCGGCGCTCAACGTTCTTACGAGCTTTAAGGTAGTTAAAAATGAGAAGAAAAAGGCTCTGAAACACCTGATTTATGCCGTTATTTTCATAATTCTTGCGGCTGTTTGGCTTGTTTCTTATATTCAGAACCCGACTTCTGCGCTCAGCATCATTGTTGCGGTGGTTTGCTTCTCGTTTGCAATGATAACCTTTTATCTCCCCTCGAGAAACCGTAAAGAGATCGCTCTCGAGGTAGAAAAGGCAGACAATGAGTTTTATATGGAGTTTTCCGAGGGAAAGATCTTCTTTACAGAGGATCACAGTGATTTCGCTTTAATGGACGGCTGCAATTACTATGAGACCGACGGCGAATTCGTTATTGACGCGGGAGCCGATAAGGTTTTTTGCGCACCCAAGGAATATTTAACCGGTGAACAGGTAGATGCGCTTCGCGAGATGCTTTCTGCTTTCGGCGAAAGGTTTTGCGACAAGAGAAAACATTTGGAGGAAAAAGTAAATGGATGAACTTAATAAAACAGAGAATTCCAGAATAATTCCTGTTGATATTGAAAAGGAAATGAAAAAAGCCTACCTCGACTATTCGATGTCGGTTATAGTAGGCCGTGCTCTTCCGGATGTTCGAGACGGTTTAAAGCCCGTTCACAGAAGAATTCTTTACACCCTTTATGAAAACGGCATTTTCCCCGACAAACCGTTCCGTAAATCTGCGGACACGGTTGGTTCGGTGCTTGGTAGATACCATCCTCACGGTGACGCTTCCGTTTATGACGCGATGGTTCGTATGGCGCAGGACTTCTCGCTTCGTTATCTTCTCGTTGACGGTCACGGTAACTTCGGTTCTATCGACGGCGACCCGCCTGCTGCTTACCGTTATACCGAGTCGAGAATGAGCAAGATGTCGATGCTGATGGTAGATGATATCGACAAAGACACGGTTGACTTTATGCCCAACTATGACGACAGACTTAAAGAGCCTGTTGTTCTCCCTTCAAAGATTCCGAATATTCTTGTTAACGGAGCAACCGGTATTGCGGTTGGTATGGCTACCAACATTCCCCCTCACAATCTCGGAGAGGTTATCGGTGCGATAACACTTCTTATTGACAAGCCTGAGGCAGAGCTTGACGAGATAATGGAACACATAAAGGGACCCGACTTCCCCACCGGCGGTATTATTATGGGCAGAAGCGGCATAAGGGCGGCTTATGCTACCGGCAGAGGAAAAATTACCCTTCGCTCGAGAGCCGAAATTGAGGAAATGGATAACGGAAAATACCGTATTGCCGTTACCGAAATTCCTTATATGGTTAACAAATCGCATCTCTTGCAGCAGATCGCAGAACTTGTTAAGAACAAGAAGGTTGACGGAATTACTGCTCTGAGAGACGAATCGGGCAGAGACGGAATGAGAATCGTTATCGAGCTCAGACGAGACGTTAATGCTCAGGTCGTTCTCAACCAGCTTTACAGCTACACTCAGCTTCAGGACACCGTTGGTGCTATTTTACTTGCACTTTCTCACGGTGAGCCGAAGGTAATGTCGCTTAAGGATATCCTTCAGCAGTATATCGACTTCCAGGGTGAAGTTGTTACAAGAAAGACGCAGTTTAACCTCAAAAAAGCAAAAGAGAGGGCGCATATCCTTGAAGGACTTAAAATTGCGCTCGACTGGATTGACGAGGTTATCAAAATTTTAAAGGCTTCTAAAACCATTCAGGACGGAAAGGTAGCCTTGATGGAGCGCTTCGGCCTTGACGACGTTCAGGCAAGTGCAATTGTTGCTATGCGTCTCGGACAGCTTACCGGTCTTGAAAAGAGTAAGATCGAAAATGAGTTGGCTGAAATTCTCGCAAAGATTGCGGAATACGAGGAAATCTTGGGCGACTACTCAAAGGTTCTCGCAATCGTTAAGGAAGACCTTACCGCAATTAAAGAAAAATACAGTGATGACAGAAGGACCGAGATCCAGGCGGTCAGCGGCGACGTTGACATTGAGGATCTTATTCCTGAGGAAGACAGTATTATCACTATGACCCACTTCGGTTACATCAAACGTCAGCCGGTCAGCGTTTACAAGACCCAGCACCGCGGCGGAAGAGGTGTTAACGGAATGGCAACAAGAGATGAGGACTTTGTTGAGGACCTTCTCGTTACCTCGACTCACGATCTCGTTCTGTTTGTTACCAATAAGGGCAGAATGTTTAAACTCAAAGGCTATGAAATTCCCGAAAGCTCAAAGACCACCAAGGGAATGAACATAGTTAACCTCTTAAGCTTAGAGGAAGGCGAACACGTTGCCTCCATGATCAAGACGAAGAGTATGACCGATCCAGGTTTCGTTGTTATGATAACCAAGAACGGTATTATAAAGAGGACCGAGCTCTCGGCATACAAAAACATCAGAGTTTCGGGAATTAATGCTATTAATCTTGACGAGGACGATGAACTCGCTTACACTGCACTCACCGACGGAGACAGAGAACTCGTTGTTGCGACCAAGTTCGGTATGGCAATAAGATTCAGAGAGGACGATTCGAGACCTCTTTCCCGTAACTCCAGAGGCGTTAAGGCGATCACCCTTAAGGAAGGCGATATTGTTGTTGGTGCGGCAGTTGTTTCCGATGACGCAACAATTCTTACCGTTACCGACCGCGGCTTCGGAAGAAGAAGCTCCTTCGATGAATACAGACTTCAGACAAGAGGCGGTAAGGGTATTAAGAACTACAGTATGGATAAGGACAAGGGCTTTGTTTGTGCCGTTCGTCCTGTAACAGCTGACGATGACGTTGTTATGATCGCAACAAACGGCGTTATTATAAGAATAAACTCCCAGGACGTTTCGGTTCAGAGCCGTTACGGCGGCGGTGTCAGGGTTATGAGACCCGAGGGCGAGGACAGAGTAGTTACTGCCTCGATCGTTCAGAGAGAAGAGGAAGAAGAATCCGCTTCCGAGGAACAAACCGCCCAAACCGAGAACAACGAAGAGTAATATTTCTATTATAATATACGGAGGGTATAATTTTGAAGAACAGTGAAAAGACAATGGAAAAAATCGTTGCTCTTTGCAAAGGCAGAGGCTTCGTTTACGCAGGAAGCGAGATCTACGGCGGTCTTTCTAACTCTTGGGACTACGGTCCGTTAGGCGTTGAGTTCAAGAATAACGTTAAGAAGGCCTGGCTTAAAAAGTTCGTTCAGGAATCGGGCCTTAACGTAGGACTCGATGCGGCAATTATAATGAACCCTACCACCTGGGTTACCACAGGTCACGTTGGTTCGTTCAGTGATCCGCTTGTTGACTGCAAGGCTTGTCATTCAAGACAGAGAGCAGATAAGCTTATCGGAGACGTTCATTCCGAGGTAAACGTTGACGCTATGAGCTTTGAAGAGATGGATAAGTTTATTGAGGATAATAAAGATATCGTTTGCCCCGTTTGCGGAAAGCACGACTTTACCTCTATAAGAAAGTTTAACCTGATGTTCAAGACCTTTATCGGCGTTACTGAGGACAACACCTCGACCTGTTATTTAAGACCCGAGACGGCGCAGGGAATTTTCGTTAACTTCTCGAACATTCAGAGAACAACGAGAAGAAAGCTTCCCTTTGGCGTTTGTCAGGTTGGTAAGGCGTTCAGAAACGAGATAACTCCCGGAAACTTCACCTTCAGACCCCGTGAGTTTGAGCAGATGGAGTGTGAATTCTTCTGCAAACCCGGAACCGACCTTGAGTGGTTCGCTTTCTGGAAGGACTTTTGCTTCAAATGGCTTTTAAGCCTTGGCATTAAGGAAGAAAATTTAAGACTTCGTGACCACGAACCTGCAGAACTCGCGTTCTACAGCCGTGCAACCACCGATATCGAATATGCCTTCCCCTTCACAGATTGGGGAGAGCTCTGGGGCATTGCCGACAGAACCGACTATGACCTCGGAAGACATCAGGACGCATCGGGCAAACCGCTTGACTATTTTGATCCCGATACCAATGAGAGATACATTCCTTACGTTATCGAGCCTTCCTTGGGTTGCGACCGTGTTGCACTTGCCTTCCTTTGCGAAGCATACGACGAAGAGGTTGTTGACGAAGAGAAGAACGACGTCAGAACCGTTCTCCATCTTCATCCTGCACTTGCTCCTTACAAGGCGGCAATCCTTCCTCTTTCCAAGAAACTCGGCGACGACGCAAAACCGATCTATAAAGAGCTTTCAAAATACTTTATGGTTGAGTATGATGAGTCGGGCTCTATCGGTAAGAGATATCGCCGTCAGGACGAGATCGGAACACCTCTCTGCATAACCGTTGACTTTGACACCGTTCAGGACGGAGAACTTAAGGACACCGTTACCGTTCGTGACAGAGACACGATGCAGCAGGAGAGAGTTAAGATCTCCGACCTTCGCGATTATATCGAAAAGAAAATAGAGTTTTAATAAAAATCCCCCCGTATAATGGACTGCCCCAATTTGTGCGGACAGTACAAAAAAGCCCCTATGGTAGAATAGAAGAAACTACCATAGGGGGATTTTTATTATTTGCCCTCTTGTTCGAGGTGAATCAGAAGAACCGAGATGTCCGCAGGGTTAACACCTGATATTCGAGAAGCCTGACCGACCGATAAGGGTTTTACCTTGTTAAGTTTTTCCTGCGCTTCAAGTCGAAGTCCGCGAATAGTCTTATAATCGGTGTCGGGCGAGAGCTTTTTGCCGTCGAGCCTTTTAATTTCATTAATAATAGCTTGTTGACGGGAGATATACCCCTCATACTTTAAGGTTATCTCCACCTCTTCGCAAACCGCTTCGGGAAGGGCAGGTCTTGTTTTATCAAAGGGTGCGAGTGTTTTGTAGTCAAGTTGCGGCCTTTTGATAAGTTCAGATAGCCGCATACCCGTTGACATCGCAGATGTTTCACGTGAAACAAGCAGCGCGTTTAATTCTTCGCTGGGCGGGATAAAGGTATTTTCGGTGCGCTGAATTTCCTTCTTTATGAGTTCTCTTTTTTCTAAGAAGCGATTGTAGCGCTCTTCTGAGATAAGTCCTATTTCATAGCCTAAAGGAGTCAGTCGCTCATCGGCATTGTCCTGACGGAGAAGAAGTCGGTGTTCGCTTCGGCTTGTCATCATTCTATAAGGGTCTTCGACGCCTTTTGTTACGAGGTCGTCGATAAGAGTTCCTATATAAGAGCCGCTTCGCTCTAAAACTATCTGTTCTTTACCGAGCACCTTTCTTGCGGCGTTTATTCCTGCCAGGAGTCCCTGCGCCGCCGCCTCTTCGTAACCCGAGGAACCGTTGAACTGACCTGCACCGTAAAGACCTTTAACGTTTTTGAATTCCAAGGTAGGATTTAACTGCAAGGGATCGCAACAGTCATATTCGATTGCATAGGCGACCCTCATCATTTCCACATTTTCAAGCCCCTTAATAGAACGGACGAACTTTAGCTGAACGTCCTCGGGAAGAGAGGAAGAAATTCCCTGGAGATACATTTCGTCGGTATTTTCTCCCACCGGCTCGATAAATATCTGATGGCGCTCTTTATCAGAAAAGCGCACTATCTTATCCTCAATGCTCGGGCAATATCTGGGGCCCGTTCCTTTAATAAGTCCGCCGTAAAGGGGAGAGCGGTCAAGGTTATCGAGAATTATCTTGTGTGTTTCTTTATTAGTATAGGCAATATAGCAGACCTCTTTGTTTTTAAGAGGCTTTTCGGTTTCAAAGGACATCGGAACGATAGGCTCGTCGCCGTTTTGAACCTCGAGCACCGAGAAATCAATGCTTTTGCGGTGAACCCTTGGCGGCGTTCCCGTTTTAAAGCGCTTAAGGGAAATGCCGAGCGAACGGAGACTGTCCGAAAGTCCAACCGCAGCGGCCAGACCGTCGGGTCCGCTCATATAATTGGTCTTGCCGATATGGACCTTTCCTTCAAGATAGGTTCCCGAAGCAATAATAACGGACTTTGCGCCGTAAACCGCGCCAAGCCGAGTCACAACCGAGTTTACCTCGCCGTTTTCGGCGCGTATCTCAACGATCTCCGCTTGTTTTACCTGAAGATTTTTGGTGCTTTCAAGACGGGCTTTCATTATTTCCTGATATTTTTTGCGGTCTGCCTGAATTCTGAGACTGTAGACCGCGGGGCCCTTGCCCTTGTTGAGCATACGGCTTTGCAGACAGACCTCGTCTGCCGCCTTTGCCATTTCGCCGCCGAGAGCATCTATCTCTCGGACGAGGTGACCCTTAGCGGTGCCGCCGATAGATGGGTTGCAGGGCATATTACCTATTGCGTCGAGCACAATAGTAAATAAAACCGTTTTCGCGCCAAGACGCGCGGCGGCAAGAGCCGCCTCTATTCCTGCGTGTCCCGCACCGATAACGGCAACGTCAAAACTGTCAATATAATACTCTCTGTCTTCCATTTTTCTTCAATTCCTTAAATAAACTGCTGTAATTGTAACATAAAGACGAAAATTTATCAATATAAATGTTTCACGTGAAACAAAAATGTTTGCATTTATAAAAAAGTGTGCTACAATAACAATATATTAAGTTTTTAGAGAGGGATCGTTTTGGGAAAGATTATTGCAGTTGCAAACCAAAAAGGCGGCGTTGGAAAGACAACAACGGCGGTTAATCTTGCGGCGTGTGTTGCGTCGAAGGGTAAAAAGGTGCTGCTTGTGGACTTTGATCCGCAGGGCAACGCTTCTTCGGGTTGCGGCTTTAATAAAAAACAGGGCAAAACTGCTTACGAACTCGTTAGCGGTCAGGCTACCGCCGAAGAGGTTCTTTTTAAGACCGACTATAAAAATCTTTGGCTGATTCCCTCTAAATCTAATCTTGCGGGAGCCGAAATAGAGCTTGTCGACGTCGAAAACCGCGAGTCAGTTCTAAAACGGGCACTTGCAACCTGCTCTTCGGACTTTGATTATATTTTTATCGACTGTCCGCCGTCGCTCGGGCTTCTTACCTTGAACTGCCTTTGTGCGACTAACACGGTTATAATTCCCGTTCAGTGCGAGTATTTCGCGCTCGAGGGTCTGAGTCAGTTGGTTGGAACCTTAAGAAACGTTAAGATGCTTTATAACCCCGACATTGACATAGAGGGGGTTCTCTTTACAATGTATGAGGGAAGAAAAAACCTTACGGTGCAGGTTGCCGCCGAGGTTAAGAAGTATTTCCCGAAAAAGATATATGCAACCGTTATATCAAGAAACGTTCGTCTTTCGGAAGCTCCGAGTTATGGCCAACCTATTGAGTATTACGACAGAAACTCAAAGGGCGCCAAGGCTTATATTGAACTTGCGGAAGAGTTTTTAAAGAAAAACAGATTTAAGGGGGTATAGTAATGGCTAAAAAAGGTGGTCTTGGAAAGGGTCTCGGCGCACTTTTTGAGGTTGTTGAGTCGACTTCGCAGGGCGCGGTTACGGTGCCGATATCAGAGCTTGTTCCTAATAAGGAACAGCCGAGAAAAGATTTTTCTCCCGAGGCGCTCGAAGATTTAGCGGAATCTATAAAGAAATACGGTGTTTTGCAGCCGATTATCGTTAAACCCCTGCCCGACACGACCTATAAGATCGTTGCGGGAGAGAGAAGATACAGAGCGGCAATGCAGGCGGGGATAAGCTCGGTGCCGGTTATAATAAAGGAGATTACCGAAAAGGAAGTTTCGGAGATCGCTCTTATTGAAAACCTGCAGAGAGAAGACCTGAACCCCGTTGAAGAGGCTCTTGGCTACAAGAATTTGCAGGAGACCTACGAATTAACGCAGGACGAGATCGCTTCGTCGGTTGGAAAGTCGCGCTCGGCGGTTGCTAACAGTTTAAGGCTTTTAAACCTTCCCGAAGAGGTAATCGTGATGCTTAAAAACGGCGATATCACGGGCGGCCACGCGAGAGCCCTTATCGGTTTGGAGAATGAAAAGGTTATAATTGCGGCGGCAAAAAGAATTGCTGACACTAAGGCATCGGTTCGTGACGCCGAAAGACTCGTTAAGAAGGAAAAAGAAAAGGTTGAGGGAACGAGAAAGCCTACGCCGTCCTTCTTTAAGGAAACCGAACTGGCGCTCAAAGAGGCAACGGGAAAGAATATAACCGTTACGGGAACGGGCAAAAAGGGAAAACTCACCATTGAGTTCTATTCCGATGATGAGCTTAAAGAAATAGCAAAAATATTAGGAGAAAACTTATAATAATAAAGAGGGTATAAAAATGTTAGACATTAAAAGAATCAGAGCAGATGCAGAAGCCGTTAAAACGGCAATGAGAAACCGCAACAAGCCGATGGACGAGAAGATCGACGAAATTCTCGCAATCGACGAGGAGCGCCGTGCTATTTCGACTAAGACGGACGAGTTAAAGGCTAATCAGAACAAGGTTAGTAAGCTAATTCCTCAGTATAAGAAAGAGGGAAAGGACGTTTCCGCGATATTTGCCGAAATGAAAGAGATTTCGGAGAAAATCAAGGAAGCGGATCAGAAAATATCGGAACTTGAAGAGAAACAGAGAAGCATTCTTCTCGAAATACCCAACGTTCCTCATCCCTCGGTGCCCGTTGGAACCGACGATAGTGATAACGTTGAGATCAGAAGAAACGGAGAACCCAAAAACTTCTCCTTTGAACCCAAGGCGCATTGGGATATCGGCGCTAACTTAGGCCTACTTGACCCCGAGAGAGCCGCAAAGGTAACGGGAACAAGATTTCACTTCTATAAAGGTCTCGGAGCACGTCTCGAGAGAGCAATCATCAGCTTCTTCCTCGACACCCACACCGCCGAGAGCGGATACACCGAGATTTTCCCGCCCTTTATGGTAAACCGTGCATCTATGACGGGAACGGGTCAGCTTCCTAAGTTTGAAGAGGACGCGTTTAAGCTTACGAACGATTATTTCCTCGTTCCCACTGCAGAGGTGCCGGTAACAAACTACCACAGAGACGAAATTCTCGACGGAAAACAGCTTCCTATTAAATACTGCGCATATTCGGCTTGTTTCAGAGCCGAGGCAGGAAGCGCAGGAAGAGATACAAGAGGCCTTATAAGGCAGCATCAGTTCAACAAGGTTGAACTTGTAAAATTTGCAGATCCCGAGAATTCCTATGATGAGCTCGAGAAACTGACTGCAGATGCAGAAAAGGTTCTCGCAAAACTCGGCCTTCCTTACAGAGTTGTTGCTCTTTCGACGGGAGATTTAGGTTTCAGCAGTGCTAAAACCTATGACATCGAGGTCTGGATGCCTTCATATAACAGATACGTTGAGATCTCGAGCTGCTCGAACTTTGAAGATTTCCAGGCACGCAGAGCGGCTATCAGATTTAAAAAGGACGTTAAGGACAAGGCTCAGCTGGTTCACACCCTTAACGGCTCGGGCGTTGCAGTTGGCAGAACGGTTGCCGCAATACTCGAAAACTATCAGAACGAGGACGGCTCGGTAACAGTTCCCGAGGCTCTCGTTAAATATATGGGAACCGACATTATAAAATAATTAAAGAGGGCGTCCCGAAAAGGACGCCCTTAATTTTAAGCGGAGCAGAAAAATGTCGAAAAAGAACGATATAATAAAACTGAATATTGATGCTTTATCGACCGACGGCGCAGGTATTGGCAGGGACGAGGACGGCAAAGCCGTTTTTGTTCCGAATTCTGCTTTGGGAGACTGCCTTGAGGTCAGAATAATCAAGGTGACGAAGAATTATTCGGTCGGAAGGATAGAAAAGGTTATAAAAGAGGGAAATGGCAGGTGCAACCCTGCTTGTTCCGACTGCACCGTGTGCGGCGGTTGCAATTTCTGGCACGTTGATTATGATACCGAACTTAGCTATAAAACGAGATACGTTTCGGATAATCTCAGAAAAATCGGTAAGACAGATACCCCCGTTTCTCCTGCGGAGGCTTCTCCCGAAACCGAAGGGTATCGGAACAAGGTGATCTATCCCGTTCGGGAAAACAAAAACGGTGAGATGGCCTTCGGGTTCTTTGCTTCGCGCAGTCATAGGCTTATTGAACCCGAAAACTGCCTTATAGAACCGAAGATTTTTTCTGAAATTGCAGAAGAAACGATAAATTTTATGAGGAAAAACCGAGTTCCCGCCTATAATGAAGAGACGGGAACGGGAGTTTTGCGAAACATTTATCTTCGCAAGACGGCAGACGGTAAAGTTATGCTCTGTCTTGTTTTGAACCGAGATTTTGCGGAAAAAGAGGACTTTTCTTCATATATAACCGAGCGATTTTCGCAAATCGAAACGGTGGTTCTTAATTTTAACAATAAAAACACCAACGTTGTGCTAGGGGAAAAATACGAAACGGTTTACGGCGAAGGATACCTTGAGGACACGCTTTGCGGCCTTAAAATAAGGATAAGCCCCGCCTCGTTCTATCAGATAAACAGAAATCAGGCAGAAAGGCTTTATAATAAGGCGGCAGAGGTAGCATCTCTTCACGGCGACGAGGTGTTGATCGATCTATATTGCGGAACGGGAACGATAGGGCTAACCTTTGCAAGTAAGGTTAAAAAGGTCTTTGGCGTTGAGATAGTTCCCGAGGCAATCGAAAACGCAAAGGAGAATGCAAAAATTAACGGCATAGAGAATGCCGAGTTTTTCTGCGGAGATGCCGCCGAGGGCGCAAAACATCTAAAAAACAAAGGAATAAAGCCCGACGTTGTTGTGGTTGACCCGCCAAGAAAGGGTTGCGGGGAAGCGACGCTTAAGACAATAAACGATATGAACCCCGAAAAAATAGTTTACATCTCTTGCGATAGCGCCACCTTTGCGCGTGATATCGCTATTTTGAAGGAATACGGATACGAGCCGGGAACGGTTTACCCCTTTGATATGTTCCCGAGAACAGCGCATATTGAAACTATTGTTTGTCTCAACAAACAATAGTTTCAATATCGATATGTGCCACTTCGTGTCACTCGATATAGCCTTCGGCTCGATATGTTGCTTCGCAACTCGATATGCCCTGCGGGGCGAGAAGGTGGCGCTTATCGATCTCTCGTTGCCGCAGGCAACATATCGAATGCGAAAGAAATGAGCATATATCGAATTTCGAGCACAACGAGAAATATATCGAGTTCGCCATCGGCGAACATATCGACAAAATAAAGGAGCACAACAAAATGACCGACAAACTTGAATTTGACGAGGTGATTTGATTATGGAAGCAAAGCTTGAATATTGTGGTGATTATCTTGCAATCAGAGATTTTTACCATTCTATTGATGACGAGAAAAACGGAAATCCATATAACTGTTCATTTGATATCATAGTCAAATCAGGTGTATTTTCTGGTATTGCAGATGGTTGTGAATGCGATTATAAGGAATTACAGAAATTCATTGTGGCACTGGAAGATTTAATCTCATTCAAGAGAAAAAATGTGACTTTTTGTGAGATTGGTTATGGAAACACTATCCAATTCGAATGTGACAGAACTGGACACATCGAGGTGTTCGGAGAAATACAGGGTGGTGCGGGAAGCCACATTTTGAAATTTGAATTTATGACAGACCAGACGGTTTTTCCCCAATTTATCAATGAACTAAAAAGTCTGTAAATTCCAATATATCAAACGCTTTGGTAGACTCCCTGCCTAAAGGGACAACCGTGGAAACTGTTGTGTCTTAGGCGCTTATAATAAGCAGGAAAGGACAATTTGAATGTATTATATCTCAGATGATAAGGGCAAAATGAAGATAGATGCCGTGAGAGGTTTGCTTCAGCAGTCATATTGGGCAAACGACCGTTGTGATGAGGATATAAAGACCTCGATTGAACATTCGGTCTGCTTCGGTGTGTATCTTAAAGAAAACAATCGCCAGATAGGTCTTGCTCGGGTAATTACCGATTTTGTTACGGTTTTTTATATAAGCGATGTAATCGTGGATAATCGGTTTCGTGGGAAAGGTATTGGAAAGGCTCTCGTTGGCGTTATAGTTAACGATGAGAGGTTTAAAGATTTGCGTGGTGTTTTAGTTACAAAAGACGCTCACGGGCTATACAGGCAGTTTGGTTTCTCCGAAACAACCGATTGGTATATGGGAAAAGAGCCAAAAAAAAAGCGCTCTTTCGAGCGCTTTAAAGATTATTAAAGTTTTCGGCGAAGTCTACGTGTTTGGCGGAAAAACTCTTTTTATCAAGATAGGAAAGAATTCCGCCGTCGGTCTTAAAATCAAAGGTCAGCTTATATGAATAGAGCGCCTGACTTTTAAAGCCGTATTTCTCGCTGTTTCTGCCGATGCCATATTTGGCGTCGCCCAAAAGAGCATGTCCGATGTGCGCCATATGCGCTCTTATCTGATGGGTCCTTCCTGTTATAAGGTCGATTTCGAGAAGGCTTAAATCTTCGCTCTCTTTCAGAACCTTATATTTGGTTATTATGGTTTTCTCGCCCTCAACGTCGCTAACTGTAACGAGGTTGTTATTCGAATTCTTGGTAAGATATGCCTTTAGGGTGTCCTCTTTTTTGGGAAGTTTTCCGAAAACAACACAAAGATAGGTCTTGTGAAGCTCTCGATCCTTGATCTTCTGATTAAGAATTTTCAGAGCCTCGGCATTTTTCGCCGCAATAACAAGTCCGCCGGTGTTTCGGTCGATTCGGTTGCAAAGGGCGGGAGCGAAAGAGTTTTCCTCTTCGGGCAGATACTGACCCTTATCGTAAAGATAGCGCTTTATTCGGTTAATGAGGGTATCAACCGTTTCGCTTTCGTCTTCGTGAACGATAAGACCCACAGGCTTATCGCAGATCAAAATATTTTCGTCTTCATAAACGACATCAATATTTCCCCTTGCCGAAAGGAAATATTCGTCCGCGTTATCGTTAAAGAACTCGTCGTTTATGTAAAGCTCAAGAAGGTCGCCCTCACACAGAACGGTATTAAACTCGCACCTTTTGCGGTTGAGTTTTATCCTCTTTAGCCGCACGTATTTATAAAGAAGCGATTTCGGCAACAGCGGCACCGCCTTCGACAGAAACTTATCGAGGCGTTGTCCTGAGTCGTTCTTATTGATTACAAATGATTTCAAACACATCAAAACCTTTACAAATAGTATATTATATATAAAATTATACAAAAAGGAGAACAAATAATGAAGATTTCGGTCCTGGACAGGTGCACCGTTGAGTCAAACGGAGATATTGATTGGGGTAAGATAACCGCTATCGGAGAAACGTCCTTTTTTGATCTCTTGACCGACGAGGAAATGATAGAGTTTTGCAAGGACTCTGAAGCAGTCCTCGTTAACAAAAAGGTTATCACCGCCGAGATAATGGATAAGCTCCCTTCTCTTCGGTATATAGGTCTGTTTGCAACGGGCTATAATAACATCGACCTTGCCGCCGCAAAGGAACGCGGAATAACGGTTGTTAATGCCCCCGGATATTCGACCGATTTCGTTGCGCAGACGGCCCTTTCATATATGCTTTATTTCTCCAACTCGGTCCATCTTTATAACGAAGCCGTCAAGAGAGGTGACTGGATAAACAGCACGACCTTCTCATTCTTCACATATCCGTTGTCCGAACTCAAAGGAAAGACCCTCGGCATATTCGGGTTCGGAAATATCGGAAAGCGTGTTGCCCAGCTGGGTAATGCTTTCGGTATGAAGGTTATTGCCTATTCGAGAAGCCATTTCGAGTGCGACTATTGCGAAGAGGTTGATAGAGAAAGACTGTTCCGAGAGTCCGACTTTTTATCTATTCACTGCCCCTTAACGCCCGACACCAAAGAAATAATCAACAAAGAAACGATTTCCTTAATGAAGAATTCCGCCGTTTTAATAAACACCTCGCGCGGCGGAACTATTAACGAAAAGGACCTTGCTGCTGCTCTTAATAACGGCGACATAAAAGCCGCGGCAGTCGACGTTTTGTCGGCAGAGCCGATGAGGGAAGACAACCCACTCTATAAAGCCAAAAACTGCGTTATAACTCCTCACGTTGCCTGGGCGGCAAGAGAAACGAGGGAAAGGCTTGTGTCTCTCGTTGCGGAAAATTTGAAGGCGTTTATTGAGGGGACTCCTCAGAACGTTGTGAACTAACGGGGAGAGAGCGAAGAACAGCTATCTGCATCGGAATGGCAAAGAGAAGCGCCGTAAAATCTGCGGCGGGGGCGGCGAAAACGAGCCCCGTAAGGCCAAAGAAAAAATGCAGAATAAAGGCGGCGGGAACGTAGAAAAGCCCCTGACGCGCCATAGCAAGAAAGGATGCTCCGCCAACACGACCGATGTTCTGCATCATCATATTGCTTAAGATGACCCAGGCGTTAAACGGAAAAGAAAGGCACTGCGCCCTCAGAGCAACTGTTCCGAGGCGCACGACCTCGGGGTCGTCCTGAAAAAGCGCGATGGCGTGACCCGAGAAAACAAACAGAATAACCGACATTAATACGGCAAAAACAGAGCAGACCTTAACCGAAAAGAAGAAGGCCTCTTTAACTCTGCCGTATTTTTTTGCGCCGTAGTTGAAGCCGCAAACGGGCTGAAAGCCCTGACCGAAGCCGATAATGGTGCTTGCGGCGAAATGAATAATGCGCGAAACAACAGAGAATGCGGCAATGGCGCTATCGCCATACCCACCCGCAAGTGTGTTGAGGAAAACGGTTGCAACACTCGCAAGGCTCTGTCTGAGAAGCGAGGGAAGTCCACCTTTTGCGATCTCTCCGCATAAAAGAAGGCTTGGTTTAAAGTTCTTAAACGAAATCTTTAAATTATTGCCTTTTTTGCAGCCTATATATAATAGTGTAAAACTGCAGATCTGACTTATAACGGTGGCGAGTGCCGCGCCACTGATGTTCATCTTGAAAACGAATATAAAAAGAGGGTCGAGCGCGATATTAATAACCGCGCCGCTCACCATTCCTATCATTCCGTAAAAGGCGCTTCCCTGAAACCGAAGCTGATTGTTAAGAACCAAAGAGGACATCATAAACGGAGCGCCGAGAAGGATAATGCCGAGATAGTCCTCTGCAAAGGGGAGAATAGTTTCGGTGGAGCCTAAAAGACGGGCAAGGGGAGTTATAAAGATAAGACCCAAAGCGGCAACCAAAAGACCCACGAAAAAGGAAAAATAAAAACCGACCGACGCCATAACACTTGCCTTTTCGGTTTCTCCGGCTCCTAACTTTCGGCTAATATAGTTGCCCGAGCCGTGACCCAAGAAGAAGCCGATGGCCTGAATTATCGACATCATCGAGAAAACGACCCCGACCGCGCCCGTTGCGCTTGTGGAGCCGACCCCTATCTTGCCGACGAAGAAGGTGTCTGCCATATTATAAAAGGTGGTAACGAGCATCGTTATTATAGTTGGAACGGCAAGTCGCATTATAAGACCGGGCACGCGTGCCGTTAAAAGCCGCGTCTGTTTTTCGTTTTCCACTCGTTCCACCTCCCTTTTTAAAGAATATGAGTAAAGTATACCATAATTTTCGAAAATGTCCAACAAAAAACAAAAATAGCAAAAGAGATAAATAGGTAAAAACGGGAGAAAAACGGAGATAAAAAGAGAACTCGCTGTGTAGATTAAATTATTTTTAAAAAAGTGTTGACAATATAAAAAGTGTGTTTTATAATTGAAAAGCTGATTACAGAAAAGAATTAGGAGGAAGAAAAATGTCAACTTATATGCCTAAAGCCGGCGAAATAAGCCGCAAGTGGTATGTTATTGATGCAGAGGGAAAATCTCTCGGTAGAGTTGCTACCGTTGCAGCTACCCTTCTCAGAGGAAAGCATAAGACCACTTTTGTTCCGCACCTCGATTGCGGAGATCACGTAATTATCGTTAACTGCGATAAGGTTGTTCTCACAGGTAACAAATTAGAGGACAAATACTATCGTCATCACTCGGGTTACATCGGAGGACTCAAAGAGGTTCAGTATAAGACCCTTATGCAGAACGATTCCGATTTTGCTATGACAGTAGCAGTTAAGGGAATGGTTCCCGATACCGTTATCGGCCGCAAGGCTCTCACCCGCCTTCATTGCTATAAAGGCGCAGACCACAAGAACGCAGCTCAGAAGCCTGAGATCTGGGCTCTGTAATTAAAGGAGGAAAATTATAATGTATAACACTAATCCTTATTTTTACGGAACCGGAAGAAGAAAGAGCTCTGTAGCAAGAGTCCGCGTTTACAACGGAACCGGAAAAATCACAATCAACAACAGAGATATTGATGAGTATTTTGGCCTTGAGACCTTAAAGCTCATCGTTCGTCAGCCCCTTAACTTAACCTCAACCGAGGGCAAGTTCGACATCGTTTGCACAGTTGCAGGCGGCGGCGTAACAGGTCAGGCTGGTGCTATCCGTCATGGTCTTTCAAGAGCGCTTCTTCAGTTCGATCCCGAACTCAGAGCAACTCTTAAGAAGGCAGGACTTCTCACTCGTGACCCCAGAATGAAGGAGAGAAAGAAATACGGCTTAAAGGCCGCTCGTCGCGCTCCTCAGTTCAGCAAAAGATAATCTGTTTATCTTATATGCAAGATCCCTCAAGGCTTCGGTTTTGGGGGATTTTTTCATCGAACAGAGGAAGTCCTCGTGGGCGGGGCCCACTGTGGTTGCAGCTAAAAACAGTCCACCGGACTGTTTTCTACACGCCGCAACAGTTCTCAAAGAGATAATTTCTTATCTTACAGAGTATTCAAAAACCCCGAAACCATCACGGTTTTCGGGGTTTTCTTTTTGTCTTCGTTTTCGCCTTGGCGCAAACTTGGTGCAAGTTTTTAAAACACCCTATGACCGAAAGAGCCATAGGGTGTTTTAACATATTCTTATTAAACTGACCGACAAATTGGATTATTTGTTTTCATATTTTGTTGCGACATAAAACCATTCTTGAATTGACGAAAATGTTGCAATAGAGCATACAACTATGGCAATGTATTTTAATTCCACAAAGGATATTATCAAAGGAAATAGAAATAGCAGTAGTCCTGTTGCTTTGTTCATAATTGTATGTAGAGCTATAAACTGTTTTTTAAAAACAAATCCCCATATGATATTACAAATTTTGATAATTGTGATTATGCCGCCCCATATCCATAACCACCAAGGAATATGAATGTTTGGCAATAATTTAATAAAAGATACTGCTACGAACACGAGGTCAGCCGCAGTATCAATTTTAGCCCCGAAGTCACTGACACTATTTGTCTTTCTTGCGATAGTGCCATCTATCATATCACTAAAACCACAGAGAAGATATGTGATATAAAATGCTGAAGAAAAAACAGAAAAGAACAGCAATAAAATACTGCCTAGAATACGGCAGCTTGTGAGTATATTTGCGATATGCCTTGTCATTTATTCACCTACAAATCTGAAAAGGATTGACTGTTTTCACCAATCCATTTCTTCGTCCAAGCAAACAATGTTTCGGACATCAAATTAAAATCCACTGTTCCACCGTTTTTTATATTCAAAAAGGTTTCAACAATGACTCGTTCATCGGAAGATACAACTTGAAGCAATTCTTTTTGATGGCTGATATAGTTTCCAGTTTGCTTAAAAGCAATTGCTTGTACAACGAAAGAGGCAGATTTATATAAACCTCGCAAAATATCTTCGCTTTTTTCATGGAGCATATTGTGAACACATCCGTGGAATATATTGCAGACGCCGATTTTAATGGCTCTATTCACGGCACGGTCATCTATAAGAGCGAACACTTTGTCAAGGTTACCCTTGATTGGTATCGTATCATAACAAAACTGAAAAAGGTCGGATGGCTCCCAATTCATAATTTCATTAATGCCTGAGACGAAACCACAAATCAATTCCCTGTGGGTAAGGGTGCTTAACATTGCATTATAAGTTTGAATATCCATTGGAGACAATTCATCCAAAATTACAACAATATCAATATCGCTTGTTTCCGTTGCTTCACCACGGCCGTAACTGCCTTGTAAACCAACAAACCATACACGGTTCGCGAAAGTCTCATTTAATGTCTGCAAGAAGTTTTGCATCCAAGCAGTAATATCTATCATCTTATACCTCTGTAAAATTGTCATTTATTGAATTGATTGCATTATACCAGAAATCATTCAAAATAGCAATGTATCTGAAATCTTCATAAGTCATAACGATTCTTAATAGAATCATTACGCCTCTATTTCTTCTCCAACCCGCAAACGCCTTTGTAAAGCAAGACGAGAGATGCCGAGAGAAGAACACCGCCGATAATGTCGGAAAGCCAATGCACGCCTGACAAAAGTCTGCCTACTACCATAAAAAAAGTAAAAGCCCAGACTAATATAACCACGCCTTTTCTGAAAGGGGCGTTTTTTATGCGGGAGTTAAACTCTATCGCCGCCGTCGGCATAACAGTTAGCACCAATAGAGTGGTTGAAGAGGGGTAAGACGCTTCTAAATATCCGCCGATAAGGACGGGGCGGTAGTTAATTGGTGTTTCTTCGAAGAAAAGATATGCCGCCAAGACTGCGAGATAAAACCCGCCGAGCACCAAAATCGAGAAATCTACCTTAAAAATGCTTTTTCTCTTTATCCACTCTACAAGACCGAGGAGAGCGAAGAAAAAACCGACCCCGACGGGAACCAGTCCTGCCCAGTCGGTAATGGTATAGAGTGTCATATTAACTCCCGTCAGGTTGTGAAAACAAAGATTGAGGGAAGAAAACCCAACCGAAGAGCCGCGAGGACCTATGGGATGAACGTCGAAAAAGAGGACCGCCAAAGTCCAGAGAACGAAGGCGGCAAACGAAACTGCCGCCGGATAAAAATGTTTGCTTGTTTTTTTATTCATTAAAAAATCTCCTTTCAAAATGGCCTGAAACCATTTTAAAAGGAGATTTGCTTTTCTTCAAGAAACCTGCAGTCACGTTAGCGACACCATTCGTATCATTGATTTTTTATGAGCATTAAAATCTTAACGGCTAAGAAGAGGAACAAGAACACGGCGGCATATGGCTGCAGGGTAATTATTAAGAGAATAACCCCGAGAGCGTTAAGTCCGAGAGATAATCCCGTTTTTGATTTAAGCCAAAATGCGTTCTGACTGTTTTGCAGAGCAAGAGTGAGAATACCGAGCACGGTAGACAGAAGAACGAAAACTATATAAAGTGTCCGTATATAAGAGGAAACGCCTGTGAGGACGAGAAGCGAAACGCCCCTGACGGCGTCCCCCGTTCTCTCTGCGAAGAGGGGGAGAAAGAATAGGGTCGAGAGAAAGGCGTCAAGAAGACCGAAAACGAGGTCGATAAAAATTCGTTCCTTTTGTTTGTTATCCTCTTCGGCGAGAGTTAAAAGCTCCTCTCCCGAAAGAAGTTCGTCCACCGTTAATTCAAAGAATTTTGCAATCTCTTTTAAAGAGTCGAGAGACGGATAACCTCTGCCCGATTCCCATTTTGAAATAGCGGTTCTTGAAACAAACAGGGCTTCTGCGAGTTCTTCTTGGGTGAGATCTTTTTGTTTTCTTAGTTCTTTAAGCTTTTCATTAAATTCCATAATAACACCACTATATATTTAATAGTATAAGAGACAACAAAATGAACGGGAAGGCGATCCACTGAGTCTTTCGCAGTCTTTCTTTGAAGAAGGCAACGCCAAAGAGGGTTATAATCATAATCGTTAACACCGAACGAACGGGGTAAACGATTATCGCGGGAATTTCTCTTATCGCCATCAGCATAAACCGTGCGCTGAAGAAGTTGGGAATACCGATAAGGGCGCCGAACAAGATTTCTTTTATTCCGAAGGGTTCTTTCTTATATAAAGCGACCGCGGTGCTGAAAACTGCGGCGGCGCCAAAGGTCCAGAAAAGAAAATTGTCCGAAAAAGAGGGAACGCCGACCTCGCCGAAAACTTTTGTGCCCGAACTTGCAATACCCTCGGTTAAAAGAAGCAGAAAAAGTATCGGCATAAAGGACTTTTGCTCTGAGTCGCCTTTTTGGTAGTTAATAAGTATTATGGAAGCTATTGAAATGAGTGCGCCGATAATCTGAACAGGCCTCGGCGCCTCTCTGAAAAAGACGATTGAGATGGCGAGGGGGATAAGTAAGGCACCAACCTTTGAGAAAATCGAAGAAAGCACCACGCCGTTCGTTTTGATAACCATCTGTCCTAACATAAGCGAAAGGAAAAAGAACAGTCCGTTAATAATTCCGAGAATGAGCGTAAGCTCCCAACCCTCGTCAGAGGAAAGAATGTTCCCAAACCCCGAAAAACTGCCCGACAGAAGCATACATATATAATAGTTGACCGAAAGGGTGCTTATCTGACCGCGTGCTCGGCCAACGCTCAGGCGCATAGCGATGGAGATCATGGCGCTCGAAACTATCGAAAGAACCAAATATAGCATAAATTTACCTGCTTTGTGTTTTTTAGACATTATACCATAGCGAGTGTGTGTTCGCAAGACAAAAGAAAAACTCCCGCAGATGCGGGAGTAAAGGGTATAATAATACCCGGAGAAGCGTCATGCAGCAGTAACAAAACCCGTTGTTAACAGGTGGGTAAATCTGCCCGCAGGTTCACGCTCCCTTCGTCCGCCAAAAAGGCGGGAGGTCTGCAATCCGCTAACGGAGCAACGAATCCCTTTTTTGTTGCTTGTTGGATTTTTATGCCGCACTTACCCGACATCCCCAGGCGTGTTTGGTTTAATCGAAGAAAGAATCTTCAAGTCTTTCTAAGAATATGTTTCCTATTCTGTCGTATTCGTCCTCGTCATCAATAGTCGCAAGAAGCTCTTCGCCGTCTTCCTCTACCGATTGAAGAACAACTAATTCACCGTCGTCAGTAACAAGATCCTCACTGTTTGCATATAAAGGCATAAGAGCGTAATAAAGATTATCGCCTTCTTCATATGTGTCGAGAATTTCAAACTCCTGCTCGTTACCTTCGTCGTCGGTAAGAACAACGGTGTTCATTCCGTATTCGTTGTTTTCTGTCATAATTAAGCCCTCACCTTCTTTGTTGTTACTATTATGATACAGTTTTCGCCCCGTTATGTCAATCAAAATGAAGAAAATATCACCTTCTTGAAAGATTTTTAAAAAAATTTTTAATTTTTTCAAAAAAAGTTTAAAAAAGGTATTGACAGAGAGGTAGGTAATTTGGTAATATAATTGGGCGCCCTTTGAGGAGGGCGGCAGACAGGACCTTGAAAATTGAACAACGAAGTTAAGGTAAGGAAAGAAATAAAATAGGACCT
>JAZNVP010000128.1:0-7879 GCA_045592865.1 Oscillospiraceae bacterium | reverse complement strand
GCTCGTAAGGCTAGAGCAACCGGAAAACGCAGAATTTCCAATACTTGTAACGCCGTCGGGGATTTCGATGCTCGTAAGTTCGTCGCAACCGTAAAACGCATAATTTCCAATGCTTGTGACGCCATCGGGGATTTTTATGCTCGTAAGGCTGGAGCAATCACGAAACGCAGAATCGCCAATGGCGGTTACGCTATCGGGAATTACGCTAGTTTTGCAACCTACGATAAGAGTGTTACTGCTAATTTCTATAAGCCAGTTGCCTTCTGAACGATAATATCCGTTTCCCTCATGGGCAGTTATACTCGTAAGACCGTCGCAACCGTAAAACGCTCCATGTCCGATAGTTGTAACGCCCTTTCCAATTGATACGCTCGCAAGTGAGGTGCAACCCTCAAACGCATATCTTCCAATAGAAGTTACGCCGTCACCGATAACAACGCTCGTAAGACTCGAGCAATTATAAAACGCATCTTCCCCAATGCTTGTGACGCTGTCGGGGATATTTATCCTCGTAAGACTCGAGCAAGAAGCAAATGCTCTTTCCCAAATACTTGTTACACTTTTGGGAATATTTATACTCGTAAGACCAGAGCAAGTGGCAAACGCAGAAGAGGCAATGATTGTAACAGGGTATCCGCCGAGGGTAGAAGGAATAGTTATAGCTCCGCTTATAGATCTGTCGACACCTGTTATTCTGGCTTTTCCGTTTGATACAGAATAGGTATAGTAACCGCTTGTTGCCGCAGAGGCAGTAAAGAGCCCTGACGGGATAAGGGAAAATATTAAAACTAAAGCCAAAACAAACGAAAGAATTCTTTTCTTCATTTTTTATTCTCCTTAAATAAATAGGCGCGATAATCTGACAGGATAATTATACCACCCGTTTTAACATATTGCAACAGTAAAATAACATATACAAAAACAAGCCTCGCGTAAAACACGAGACTTGCAGTCCTGTTTATTGGACTTTATTTCCTTTATACTGAAGTCACCAAATAAGAAAGGGTGACTGATATGAAGGCAATACTTAACTATTTGATCGGGGAGAAAAACACCTACCCCTCACAACCGATGATGTTTTTTAAACTTCTTCTCCTTATTATACTTGCGTTTGCATTCAGGCCGATAGCGACTGTGATCGGTTTCTTCGGAGCGATAGTTCTTGTTTTGGTTCTCGGTGCGGCTATCCTTCTTTTCGGAGAGATGGGTAACGAAGATTAGGCGCTTTGAAATTTAAAAACATCGCAATAATGAATGCCGCCAGAACCGTTGCTATAGTCTCGGGGAGCATATAGCTTATATTATAAACAAAGGAATAACCCCACTCGGAAAGGGAGAAAACTATATGGCTGGGGTCATCGGCATACCACTCGCGAGTTAAGGAATACCAGACGACCGAACCCGAAACGAGATGACTGAGAAAGCGGAGAACGCAGGACACGAATGCTCCCAGAGAGAGCATTACGGCGCTTTTAAATCGTTTACTGTCGCCGCCGAGTTTTCCGAAATATGCCGTTATTCCGAAGAGGGTGTAAGCCACCACGTAGTCGAAAAGCACTATTGCTGCGGCGGAGGTGAATGAGGTTGCATAACTGAGGTTTTTAAGTCCTAACAGAAGCTGAAAAAGGCTATATGCAAAGGCGGCTAAAAATCCGCTTTTTGCGCCTCTTCTATATGCATAGATGCAGATAGGGAGCGTTGCGGCGAAGGTTACGTCGCCGCCGAGCGGCATCTGATAGAGTGGGAAGAAGCTCAAGATCACGGCTAAAGCCACCATTATGGCGCCTTCGGTTAAACTTCTTAATGCATTTCTCTTGGTGTTCATTTTTCATTTTCCTTTCATAAAAAAACTGACCTGCGCGAAAATCCACGCAGGTCAGTTTAATTATAATACTACACTTATTTCAAAAACTCCCTACGCCGGCATTATCCGTATCAGGTTATAGGGTTAAACTTTCGTTCTCTCAGCCATTATCGGCACCCCTGTTTTATTAAATTATCTGCATTATAGCACCGTTTTTCAGATTTGTAAAGACTTTTTTATTTCTTTTTCCAAATTTTTCTTACGCGCCACAATTTCTTCGAAGCCGTTTATATATTCCCTGGGAAATTTATAGTTAAAGCTTCTGACAATATTGTTTCTTCCCGAAACTATTTTACTCGACGCTCCTGCACCTGCCGCTAAAATGCTATGGGTCTCGTCCATAATAAACACGTTATAGAGACACTCGGCGCCTTTTTTAGAGAACCCTGTGTTTTCAAGGGCGCCGACGGTGTTTTTCTGACGGTAGAGATAATAGGGCGAGTATCCATTCTCCATTATCTTCCCGTCTGCATAGGAAACCATTTCTTTGACCTCGGTAGCTTTCAGGTAGTGCTCGGTATGGGTATAGAGTTCTGCCGAGCGCTTTAAGGTCAAGGTGTGGACCGTTATGTTATCGGGGGAAAGGTCGACTACTCTGTCGACCGTATTTTTAAAGGAGTCAAAGTTATCCTTTGGAAGTCCTGCGATGAGGTCGACGTTTATTTTAAAGGCGTTCATTCCCTTTGCTAACTCATATCCCCTTAGAAATTCTTCTGCAGAGTGGTCTCTTCCGATAGCCTTCAGAACTTCGTCGTTTAAGGTCTGCGGGTTTATGCTTATTCTTCCGACGCCGTTTTCCTTTAAGACATCAAGTTTTTCTTTCGTTATTGTGTCGGGTCTACCCGCTTCGACGGTGAACTCCGGCGTTTTATCGGCACCGATAAAGTTGCGGAGCGCTCTCAGGTATTTATCAAGATGATGAGCCTCGACTGAGGTTGGCGTTCCCCCGCCGACGTAGACCGTTTCGACCTTAAGTCCCGTGCTTTCGACTATTTCTCCGATCAGTTTTATTTCCTCGCAGAGAAGGTCGATATAAGGGTCAACGAGGTTTTTAGAGGAGCCAAGTCCCTCGCAAACGAAGGAACAATATTTGCATCTTGTTGGGCAGAAAGGAATGCCAACGTAGATACTAACGCTTTTTTGACCCGAGCGAGATAGTATTTCTCTTTCGTTTAACGCCGTTTTGACCGTAAGCGAGGCTTTTTCGGGAGAAACCTTGAATTTTTCCAAAAATACTCTTCGGGCTTCGCTCTCGGTTTTTCCTTCCTTCAGCATATCGAAGGCGAGTTTAACGGGGCGGACCCCCGTTAACATTCCCCACTCGTTTTCCCTGCCGCAAAACTGACACAGGCAGGTATAAAGAAGGCTTGTTACCTCTTCTTCGGTAAAGCTTTCGCTTTTTTCGCTTTTTCTGAAGCTTTTGCCGCCGACGTTGATTTCCACCGAGATATCCTCTTCGCAGGAAACTAAAACATAGTCGCCGTCGTCTTTTTTTAAATCCACGCCCGGATAGAATATTCTTATGAGGTTTTCGCATTCATAAAGGAAATCGTTGTTTATAAGTTTTAGTTTCATTCTGTTTCACCTTTAAGAAAGCCCTCTTCTCCGTGGCCTGAAAAAAGCCTGTATTCGCCCTTTACCACACGGAGTTTTTTAAGCGAATTCAGAAGTTCTCTCCAGTTTCCCGTTGGGAGATCGGTTCTTCCGTAGCCATCGGAAAAGAGCGTGTCCCCCGTGAAAACGTTATTCTCGCAGAAAATAACCGCCGATCCCTTAGTGTGCCCCGGAGTTAGCATAAATCTAAACTCCTGTTCCCCGACCGCGAGGGTCTCCCCGTCGGAAAAGGTTCCGTCGGGTTCTATTTCGATATTTTCGGCATAAACGCTGCTTAAATTAAGGTCTCCCGACATTAAAAGAGGTTTTTCCTCTTCGCTGCAGAACACTTTAGCACCCAAAGCCTCTTTCACTTCCGGAACAGAACCGATATGGTCGAAATGGGAATGGGTCAGAAGGATATATTTTACATCTATTTTATTTTCTTTCGCAAAAGAGATTATTCTCTCGGGCGCATATCCCGGGTCTATTACAACACCTATACCGTTTTTATAAACGATATAGGTGTTTTCTTCTAATTCTCCTGTTACTATTCTTTTAATTTCTAACATTCTACTGACAACACTCCGTCTATCTTCTCGAGTTTTTCAACAACCGCTCTTAAATGGTTTTTGCCGTTGATCATAATGGTAAGGGTTATTTCGGCGGTGCCGGGTTTTACGTCCCTTGCGTTGAGCATTCTTAACGGAATATGCATTGAATTGAGTCCCACGCTTATGTCGGCAACGAGGCCCATTCTGTCAGTAGCGCGGATGGTGAAGGTGTATTCAAAATCATCCTTGATCTCATCTGCCCACTCGGCGCGGACAAATCTGCCCTCATTCTCGGCACTTTCCGAAAGCATTTTAACGTTATCGCAGGAGCATTTATGCACCGAAACGCCGAAGCCTCTCGTTATAAAGCCGATAATATCGTCGCCCGGGAGCGGACTGCAGCATTTTGCGAACTTAACGAGGCAGTTATCGAGCCCCTCGATTATAACGCCGTTTATCGCCTTTTGGGTCTTTTTAGATAGGGTTATCTGGTCGGAAGTTTCCTTTTTTGATTTAACGAGTTTCTGATACTCGTCCTTAACCTTTATCATAAGGTTCTGGAGCGAAACTCCGCCATAGCCGATTGCGGCATAGAGTTCCTCGACCGAGGGAAGCTTCTGACGGGAAGCGAGGGTATTAAGGAATTTTTCTTTTTCTTCGTCGGTAAGGTTAATGAGGTTCCTTCTGAATTCTCTTTCGACCTCGTTTTTACCCTCGACGATATTCTCGTCTCTTCTCTCTTTTTTGAACCATGATCTTATCTTGGTTCGCGCTTCGCTGGTTTTAACTATCTTGAGCCAATCTCTGCCGGGGCCTCTCGTTTCAGGACCTGTTATTATCTCGATTACCTCGCCCGTTTTCACCTGATAGTTAAGGTTTACCATCTTTCCGTCGACCTTAGCGCCCATCGCTCTATGACCCACCATAGTGTGAATAGCATAGGCAAAGTCGATAACGGTTGCGCCTGACGGCAGAGTTACGACCTGACCCTTAGGAGTCAGAACGAAGACCTCTTCGGGCGCAAGGTCACTCTTTATTGATTTTAAAAGATCGTCGGCGTTTTCGCCGTCCTTCTGCGCCTCGATTATCTGGCGCACCCAGGAAAGACGGGCCTCTAATGAATCTTTGCCGTTAACGCCGTCTTTATATTTCCAGTGCGCCGCAATTCCGTATTCGGCATTGTGATGCATTTCCCAGGTCCTTATCTGAATTTCAAAGGGAATTGCTTCACGGCTCAGAACGGTGGTGTGGAGCGACTGATACATATTCTTTTTAGGGGTGGATATATAGTCCTTAAACCTATTGGGTATCGGTTTAAAGATATCGTGCATAATTCCGAGTATGTTATAGCATTCGTTGACCGAATTAACTATTATTCTGACCGCATAGATATCATATATTTCCTCAAACATTTTGCCCTGGATATACATTTTGCGGTATATTCCGTAGATGCTCTTGACCCTTCCTTCGATATACGGGTTTTCCCCGAGTTCTGAGAAACGGGTCTTGATCCTATCGCTTATGGTATTTAAAAACAGTTCTCTTTCGTCCTTATGCGAGTCGAGTGCGTCCTCGATTTCCTTATAGGCGATGGGGTCGAGAAATCTTATCGAGATATCCTCGAGTTCTTCCTTTATACTCCTTATTCCGAGTCTTCCTGCGATGGGAGCATAGACCTCCATCGTTTCAAGCGCCTTTTCATAGCGTTTTACCTCGGGAAGCACCTCTATGGTTCTCATATTATGGAGCCTGTCGGCAAGTTTTATGATAACGACGCGGACGTCCTTCGACATCGCGAGGAGCATTTTTCTGATGTTCTCTGCCTGCCATTCTTCTCTCGTTGCGAGTTCTATAACGTTAAGTTTTGTAACCCCGTCAACAAGACGCGCTATATCGGGAGAAAAGGTTTTGGATATATCCTCTAACGTGCGGTCGGTGTCCTCTGCAACGTCGTGTAGAAGCGCGGCTATGAGGGTATCGATATCCATACCGAGACCGACGAGTATTTTCGTAACGCAGACGGGGTGCCAGATATAGTCCTCACCGCTGCGGCGTTTTTGCCCGTTATGCGCTTCTGCGGCATAGTTATATGCTTTGGTTATTTTTTCAATATCGTAATTTCTGCCCGAGTCTTCTATGGCTTTTATTAAATCTTTAATGCCGCTTTCCAACCTTTTCGCCTCCTTTAAAATCTTTTCATTATTTCTGCCGATTCCAGATCGACCTTTCCGTTAACGTTATTGTCCTTAATATAGATATTGTTGCCTTTCTTTCCGATGGTTATAAGTCCCAGTTCCGAAAAGGCGGTTACTGCCGTGTAAATCTTACCGTAGGATAAATCGGTAAGGTATGCGAGTTCGTCCACTTGTCCCTGGAAACCGCTTTTAGTAATTTTGGAGTAGACCTTAACAAAATCGTCCCTTGTGGGTTTAAAGAGGGTCTTTTCCTCTTGGCTGAGTTCGAGCCCGTTTCGGAGTTTGATAGCAAAACGGACCGATTTTTCGTAAAGCTCGTCTGAAAATGCGGTGGGTCTTATGCCTTTGAGCTTATATGAAACCGATTTTTTACCCTGATACTCGTTTATCTCGAGGACGACTGCGATGTCGACCTTATCGTTCTTGGAAAAGGAAAAGCTTTCCTTTGTTCTGCCGAAGCAGACCGAATAAAAGCTCTGCCCTGCGGAGTTTAGTTTAAGCCTACTATGTTTTCCTTCGCCTATCGGGTATATTTCCTCTAAGGTAAGTCCCGTTAACATAAATACGGGCTGGGGGTTTTCGTTTCCGAAGGGCTTGAGCATTTCGAGTTCTTCAACTGCGGTTATGTTTATTTCGTTTTTCGATACCACGTCGCAGATTTCCATAACGGGAAGTTCGGCGTTTATCGACTGATCTTTATAATATTTCTGGAGTTTCTTGGTGAAACCTTCCAGTTTTTCGGTTTTAACCGTCATTCCTGCGGCGAATTTATGGCCGCCGAAACGGACAAGGTCCTCAGAGCACTCCTTCAAGGCTTCGTAAAGCGGCATTTCACTCGTGCTTCTTCCGCTTCCGATTGCTTCATCCCCCTTTACTGAAAAGAGGATGCAGGGCTTTGCATACATTTCGCTTATTCTTGTTGCAACTATTCCCAAGACGCCTTGGTGCCAGTTTTCCTTTGATACGACTAATATGTTATCTCCCGAGAGTCTTTTTTCTTCGATTATCTCCTTTGCTTCGGAGAATATCTGAAGTTCGGTTTCCTGACGGAGACGGTTAAGAGAATCAACGTCCTCCGCAAGAGAGGCTATTTCTTCCTCGTCCTCGCTTAAAATAAGCCTTAAAGCCGCCTCGGCAGAGCCCATTCTGCCCGAAGCGTTAATTCTTGGGATAACCCCGAACGACACCGTTTGGTAGTTTATATCCGACGCTCCGCTAATGTCTAAAAGTGCCGCGATACCTGCGTTGGATCTGAGTTTTATGCTTTCTATACCTTTTTTAACTATTATTCGGTTGATATTAACGACCGGAACGACGTCGGCGAGTGTTCCTATTGCAACGAGGTCGCTATAAAATTCGAGCATCGACTCAAGGTCGCCCTCAAGTGCGCAAACGAGCATAAAGGCAACACCGACGCCTGCGAGTTCTTTGAACACGTGGCAGTCTTCCCTCTGGGGATTTATTACTGCATAAGCGTCCGGTAATTCGTCCGACACTTTATGGTGATCGGTAACAACTACCTCAATGCCCTTTTCTTTAGCGTATTCTATTTCGCTATGCGAAGAAATTCCGTTATCTACCGTTACGATAAGGCTAACGCCCTCTGAGTAAAGTCGGTCGATAGCGTCGTTATTCATTCCATAGCCTTCGCTGAGGCGCTCTGGGATATAATA
>JAZNVP010000127.1:0-7378 GCA_045592865.1 Oscillospiraceae bacterium | reverse complement strand
CTTACTTTTTCATATTTTCTAGGCATAACAAAACCTCCTATGGTAGTTTCTTCTATTCTACCATAGGAGGCTCTTTTTTTCTATTGTCCGTTTTTAATGGACTTGTTCAAATTTGCTTTACATCTTTTTGTTTGCTCATTTGATCTTTTTTCCCGCTATGTAAACCTCTTCGATTTCAAGGTCGTCTGAAATAATCAGAAAATCTGCATCATAGCCGGGTTCCAGTCTGCCTTTGTTAATTCCCATTAGATTTGCAGGGGTTTCGGTTGCCATCTTAACCGCCTCGTTAAAGTCTATACCGAATTTAACAGCGGTCTTAACGCAGTCCCAAAGGGTAGAAGTGCTTCCGGCGAGAGCGCCGCCTTTAGTTCTTGCGGTCGAATTTTTTACGATTACTTCGGTGGTGCCGAGTGTGTATTCTCCGTCAGGGAGGCCTGTAGCGCTCATTGCATCGCTTATAAGGATCATTCTGTCGCTTCCGAAGGTCTTGTATGCAGAATAAATTACGCTTCTTTCTATGTGTTTTCCGTCAACTATTATCTGAACGTAAATGTTTTTATCTATTGCGGCACCGATAAGTGACGGTTCTCTGTGAAGAAGAGGCGGCATTGCGTTATATAGATGTGTAACGCAGTTCGCTCCTGCATCAATAGAAGATTTTGCTTCGTCGTATGAACAGTCGGTGTGACCCAGGGAAATAACGTAATCCGAGTTTTTAATGAACTCATTAACACCATTGATGCTCGGAGAAACTGTCATCATTTTAACGTTTGGAAGTTTAGACAAATCTTCATCGTTTGGTGTTATAAGATAGGTTTCATCTAAAGCACCCTTCTTTGATTTTGAAAGATAGGGACCTTCATAATGAAATCCAAGTATTTGGGCACCGTCTGTTTTAGTGTCTGCACTGAGAATACCCATTAAAGTATCTTTGTCGGTAGGAACCGCGGTTGGATAGTATGAAGTCGTTCCGTTTTCAGACAGGAACTTTGACATAACGTCGAATTTTCCGTCCATAGTATCCTGACCCATAACCCCATGGATATGAATATCAACAAGGCCTGGAATAACCGTTTTACCTTTAAGGTCGTATATTTCATCGGTCTTACTTGAAACGGTCGAAAATTTTCCATTATTGATTATTAAATCTCTGATTGTGCCGTTAATTTTGCAATTTTTTAGTATCATATTATCACCAAATATATTTTACAATTCTGTTTACTTGTTTGTCAATAAAGATAGTGTTATATATTATAAAAAAATAAGACCTATGCGGTCTTATTTTTTCTTTTTATATTAGATAAGAGTAGATAGACTAACGATACTATTAGAGCAAACAAAGAGATATAAAGCCCTTCCTTTAAACCAACGGTATGGTAAACGAACTCGATCTCGTTATCTCCCGCGGGGCAGTATACCGCCATCATTCCGCCGTCAACGCATTCTATCTCGGTTTCGGTTCCGTTAACGTATGCTTTGAAACCTTTGTCATATGGAACGCTATAGAATACGAGTTTCGGGTTATCAAGGTCTATTTTTGAAATAAAACCGTTATTTGTCCATTCGAAGAGGTATCCCGCATGCTCTCGCAGTGCCATCGCGTCGTTATATAGGGATGTTTCTATTGCCATATTTCTTTCGAAATAATCAAGTGTAAGCCGTCCCATATGTTTTCCGTATTTGATAATTTGCTCATCATCAAGAATAAGCGCTTTTAAAAGGAGGTTGTCCTTTTGAGTGTCATCAAACTCATTAAAATCTTCAACCGTTATATAATTGTCGTAATAGAAGCCCATCGGGATAAAATACTCATTTTCATATACGTCAAATCCGTTTTCTTTGCCTTTATAGAAAAAGCCGGGGAGAAGACAATCTTCGCCAATATCATAATATGCATACTTAACTGATGTCAAATATTTGATAGCATAATAACTGTCGTTTAAAGCAGTGGCAACGAATCTGTCGTATCCAAGGGTGTTATAAAAACTTGTTTCGTTAGGGTTTATAGTGCTGTTAAAGGTCGATAGAGCGCTTTTATCCCACCACATATGAACGTTATAGTGAACAGCACTGGCGTCAATTCTGTAACTGTCATCGTTGTCAGAGAGCGCGATATTTCCATCGATTAAGCTTTGTTTATAGGTTTTACTTGCAGGATAGCATAAGCACATCATCGTAATATTAACCGTTCCAATCAGAAGAACTGCACCGGCAACGTATTTTATCATAATATGCGCAAGTAGTTCCTTGTTAAAAGGGTTCTTAAAATGAAGTATTATAAGGATATAACTAATAAGCGCTAAAACTATATAGAACAAACTAAAGAATATATCTATGTCTTTAAACAGTCCTATCTTTATTGTTCCGTCGCTGTTTCTTATTGGGAAAAACAAAACGAATGCCGATAAAACAGAAGTGATTATTAATCCGATCCTTGCAGATTTAACTATGGCTTCTTTGTTTTCTTCTGAGTTATCAAGAAGTATAACAGTTCCTAATGAAAACATCAAAACGGGGAAATAGAACCAACGGGCATAGTATGCGGCGTTAAACAGCGAGAAAACGCTGTTCAAAATGGGAATTAGCATAAAGACAAGCGTAACCGAGTATAGTATCTTTAAAAATCGGTCTTTTTTATTTAAAAATGTTCCGATTATACCCGTTACACCAAAGAACGCAAGGTAAGCATTCGGTTCAGTCCATCTTGTAGCAGTTTTTCTGAAATAAGGTTCAATGTGAGGAGTATCCGAGGGGAAAAAGATAGACTTTATTATTTCAAAATAATGGTAGTGATTATCGTAGATAAGTGCATCAAGTCCGCTAATGCTTTCAGAAATTCGGGTGTTAGAAAGTAAGGATAAAACTGACGGTAAAATAAGACCTGACGAAAGCAGGAAACCTAAAACCGATTCAATAAGTATTCTGAAAACTCTCTTGCCGGTTAATTTATACTGTTTTGTTATAACATTAATAATGAAATAAATAACAACGAAAACGACTGAGCCAACAAAAAAGATGTAGTTAACTGTTGCGTTAATAAAAACACACAGCAAAAAGGCACCGCCTTTTTTATCTTCCATCAACTCGTCAAGCGACCATAAAAGAAGCGGGGCAAAAACGCAAACGTCTTCAAAATGGTTGTAAAAGATATTAAATAACTGATAACCTGAAAAGGCATATAGCAAAGCGCCCAATACGGCAAAACGAAAGTCTTTAACGTATCTTTTTAGAAAGATATATGCAGTAAGACTCGAAAGAGAAAACTTAATTATCATTAAAGGCCCCATCAGATAGGGGAGAAAACTCGACGGAAAGAGAAGAGTAAACAGGAAGAACGGAGAGCCTAAGGTGTAAAAAGAATATGCGGTAACAAGACCCGTTCCAAGCCCTGTTAATGATGAAAAATTACTCTTGTTTCTTATAGCTTCGTGGCAGATATGATAAAACGGATGCTGTTGGGTGCTGAAATCATTAGTAAGATAAAGTATCCCGCCGCCTCTGACTATTGCAGGAAGTATTAAAAGGAGCGCGAGAATAAAGCCCCACGAGAGAGCATAGATAAAGCCTCTGTTATTCCTGCGCAAAGATAACATCTAAAACTTCCTTGTCCTTTCTTTTCTTTGAAATAATTAAATAGCCTAAATAACATAAAACTGATATAACGGTAATAATGCAGCCGGTCTTAAGGCCTGTTGGGGTGTAAACAAATTCAATTTCGTTTTCGCCTTCGGTTATCGGAACAGCTGAAAAGCCAATAGTAACCTTTTCAATTTCGGTTTCTTTTCCGTTAACGAATGCCTTAAATCCTTCGTCGTAAGGAACTGAGAAGAACAGAAGACTTTCTTTGTCCGAGTTAATATTCGCAGTAAAGCCTCTCTTTGTTTCTTTGAATTCATAACATGAATTATCGTTTCTGATTTTGCATTGCTCCTTAAAATCTGAGTAGGAATAGTCGTTATAGAGCGTATTTAAATGTGTGTAGTATTTTCCGTATTTTTCGACCTGCTCATCGTTTAAAACAATAGCCTTGACGAGAAGTTTTTCTCTGGATGATTCGTCGAGATCATAGTATTCGGTTTCGGTGATATATTTATCAAAGGTATATCCCATATTTATAAAGTTTTCATTTTCGTATACGTTAAAACCGTTCTGAATACTGTGATATAAAAGCCCTTGCGTATCAGGGTCTTTGTCTTTTTCGGCGTTAGCAAATAAATATTTAACCGATAAAAATGAACGAAGCGTATAAAGTTTAACGTCCGGTTTCGAGGAAACGTCTCTCTTAACTCCAACCGTGGGATAAAACTCCATAATTGAAGTCGAAACGCAGGAATGGAAGAAACGAACAGAATTATATCCCCAGAATAAAGTAGTGTTATCCATTCCTTCATATTCATCGACCCTGAAGAAACTATCGTCTTCAAGATCAATATTATCTGCACCGTTTATACAGGTGTCAATAACGAAGTCGCTTTCGTATGAATGGCTTTTTCCAAGTGCTATGAAAACAATAGAGTAAAGTAAAATAACTCCAACTAAAGCAAATGAAATCGCCTTAGTGAACTGTTCCTTATTATTCTTGTATAAGATCAAGGCAAGGGTGAGAAGAGTTAAAGATAATATGCTGATTGCAACGTATGCCCAGAATCTTTCGGGATAAGGAGGGATAGAGAACCACTTGACCTCATTATCAACCATTTTGGGAAAGATTCCTATTATGCAGAATAAAAGAGTTATAAATAGAGTCTGTTTTATGCCGATATGAAGTTCTTCAACGTATTTGTCTAAACTGATTGCCGTTGCAACGCTCATCAGAAGGATAAGCATATAGAACCAACGGGCATAGTATGAAGTGTTAAATGCATAGAAAGAACTGTTTGCTATTGGAATCATAGCCATGACGAGAAGGGTGATCATTGTTCTTCTCAGAAAGTGTCCTCGATTGTTGCGAATGAATATTAAAACTCCCGTAACGGAAAATAAGGGGAGATATAGTGATAGTGAAGCCCATTTAGCGTTGGCTTCGGAGAAGAAATTGGGCCTTGCGGGAAGATCGGGAGGGAAAAAGAAACTTTGAATGATATTAAGATATCTTTGCTCATATCCGTAAACGAATGCGTTCATTCCTAAAAAGGTATTGTCGGTTCTTGGGTTACCAAGTATAAACATTATAGACGGCAACATAAATGCTGCGGCGATACCAACGCCTATAACAGATTCGATGGCTATAGGAATTATTTTATTCCATTTAAAGTCGTTATATCCTTTAGAAAATACCCTTATAAAGAAATAAATGAATAAGAAGATAACCTGACCGAAAAAGAAAAAGTAGTTTAAAACTGCCATAAGAGTTACAGTTAAAGCAAAAACACCGCGTCGGTTATTTTCAACGAGCTCGTCTAAAGCTATAAGCATAAGAGGGAAAAAGGCGGTAACGTCGTTAAAATGGTTAAAGAAAATGTTGTATACGTTAAATCCCGAAAAGGCGTATAATAAAGCGCCAATAACTGCATAATCAGAGTTTTTAGTGAAACGCTTTATAAAACCGTAAGAGGTAACAGCGGCAACCGAAAATTTAAGGCAGAATAGCGGTGCCATCAGATACTGCGATATAGAAGCGGGAAAGAGACACGCAAGATAAAAGAAAGGGGAGCCGAGCGTGTAAAAACTGTAAGCTCCTAAGAAACCCGAGCCCAGATCTGTTTTAAAACTATACCATACGTTGCCAGATCTCACGGCATCAACGCATAATTTGTAAAAAGGTATTTGCTGAACGTTATAATCTCCGTAAAAAAGGAACATTCCTCTGTCGTAGATTACGAATGGAATGAACATTATAAAGCTAATTGCAAATGCCAGTAAAAAGACAAATAAGTATTTACGTTCCTTCTTTATTTCGCAGGTCATTTTTAAACCACCTTAAATTTTTAACTTTAATCAATATTTTACCATATATTAAATTAAATTTAAAGATATTATTGTAAAAAGATCTTATTTATTATATAATTAAATCGGTGATTTAAATGGACGTAAGAATAAAAATTATAATTTCAATGCTTATCATAATAGTGCTGAGTGTTGCGGGTCTGTCAACCGCTTTATATATTAAGGACTATAATGAACTTTCAGAACAAGCCGCTGAGTTTGGAATTTCGCCTAACGGACTGACTAAAAAAGAAATTGAGGAAGAAATAGAAAACAAAAAAGCGGCAATAGAGCAGGAAAAAGAGTATAGTAAACTTAAACAAAAGGCTATTAAATACGGAATAGAATACGAAGGTCTATATTTTTCTGAACTACAAGAGGCGATAGAGAAGTATGAAGAAAACAGAGTGTCCATAAAAGGCAGAATATTTTCTATTGTTTCAAGCACCGACAAAATGAGCAGAACCTGGACTGTTATCGGTGAAGCCGATCCGATGATGGATTACACTGAGGCAGAGGTAATCGTAAATTCAGAAACTAAAATTTATGACGCAGAAACAAATGAGCTTATAGCATTCGATAAGGTAAAGGAAAGTCAGATCGTGTCCATTAATTTTTCGGGAATAGTTGATGCAAACTCAACGCCGATAATTGCTTTTGCAGGTAAAGTAGTGGTTGATTAGAAAAAAGGATATAAGCGGTCAGCTTATATCCTTTTAATTTTTGGAAATCTATTAATATGATTTTGGGCCCAGAAGACGTGTATGATCCCGTTTTCTACCGAGATTTCAGTAAAATCTGCAAGAAACTCGTTGCTAACTCCTAATGGAAATGTTGGGGTTAAATTTAACTTATCACAATCATATTTGGAGCCGCGAATTTTAACGCCTTCGGCGATGCCGCACATCGAAAAAACGGAAAAACGTCCTTTTTCTGAGAAAAATAAAGAACTGTTTTTGATTGCAACCACCGAGGTATCGTTAGATATAATATAACCGACGGCACCGTGCTCTGCAATATAGGAAAGAGTCTGAAGATTAGCAATAGAATGATCAAAACTTCCGCCCAAACATCCGTAAAGGCAAATTACTTCACAACCTCTTTCAAGAGCGTATTTGACACATAGCATGGTATCGGTATCGTCTTTTATAACGGGATGCACTATTGTTTCGTAGTTCGTGGGAATTTTTTTGTTTGAATCAAAATCTCCAATAACTACGTGAGGCTTAACTCCTATTTTTTTAAGGTGTTTTACTCCTGCATCAGCGGCTAAAATTAAAGTGTTTGTTAAATCGGGTTTTTCTTTAAGATCATATTCTCCTGCGGCGAATATTGCGCATTTTTTATCCATAATTTCACCTCGGTCTTTATATGTTCGCATAATTTTTAATAATTGTCAATAAATTTTATTATTATTTGATTGACAAGATTTTTTATCTATGTTAATATAAAT
>JAZNVP010000126.1:0-17922 GCA_045592865.1 Oscillospiraceae bacterium | reverse complement strand
TTTTTCTATTGTCCGTTTTTACTGGACTTGTGCATGAGGCCTATCGGGTTTTAATTTATATTATGAATATCTGATCCGTAGCGTCAGAGCGTAAATGGGGGAGCGATCAGAAACGATTTTAGCATAACTAAAACTCACGTGCGTGTCGTTTTTGACCTGAGAAATGATGTTCCCAAGCTTCTCTGTTGCCTTATCCAGTTCTGCCTGGCTTGAAAATCTGATATAGGTAAATTTGCTTCTGTTTTTAACGTCCTTTGAAATAACCTCGGTTACCTTGTCGCGATTATAAACGGTGAGATACCTGTTTTCATTAACAAAATAGTTCATTTTCGAAGAGGTGGCAGAGGGCAAGGGGTAATTTGAGCCGTCGTTAGAAACCGAGTGGGTAACAGTAATCTCGGAATCGTTCAGTAAAAAGTAGGAATAAAGAAGAATAGGTTCAGAAGAGGATATCGGGTCGTCTTGAGTTACGTCTATGTGATAATAAACCCCGTCAACCGAAACTAAATTCCAGGAATGGTAAACCCCGCCGCTTTCCCCGTAAACGATAAGGCAGGGAATGCCGAGTTTATACATCATGTATTGAAAAGCCTTTGAATAGCCCTCACAAACCGCTTTTTTGTTAACGAAAACACCGTAAATGTTAAACGCATCGCTCTGAGAACTGCCCACAGAAGCGGCGGCGGTGTCATACTGGGTGTTGTTAATTATCCAATCGTGAACGCCCTTTATTTTATCATAGGTAGATTTTGTTTTAAGTGAATTTATAACCGGAGCGGCGGCAGAAGCGGCGCTGGAAAGTTTCTGCTCGCGTTCACTTTTATCACAGGTGTAACTCAATGAAACCGAAATAACCCTTCCGCTGCCCGATTCGGTGGTATAATTGTATGATTTGGAAAGACCTATGAGTTCGGCGTGGTCCGAAACAAGATAGGACATAATCTTTTTTAGCGAGTCTTTAGTGATGCCGCAGTCTTTAACGTTAACCTCAGTAACTTGATTTTCAATAGCGTTATATAAAGCTGCATATGCATCCTGTTCGTTGGAAGAGAGAATTGAATATCCGTAGAAATTAGAAATTTCCTCTTTAGGAAGATAGGTGTCTTCTTTGGGCGGGGTGCTTGATGAAGTATTAGAAGAACTCGTCGACGAAGAACTCGATGACGAGGATCCGCCTAAGGAAGAAACCGGTGAAGAATACCCCGACGATGAAGAGCCCGTCGACGAAGAACCTCCTGATGAAGAACTGCCCGACGAAGAAACGGGATCGCTTGAGTCAACGGACGAAAAACCATCTTGCGAAACGTCTGATGATGTGTCGGGAATGTTCAAAGAGGAACCGTGATCATTCTCGGGGAACTCGAACTCAGAGGAAGACTCTTCCGAAGACGTGCCCGAAGAGAACGTCTCAGGAGATATTGTGCATGAAGAAAATGCAATTATAACAAGCAATAAAAGCGATAGAACCATCTTTTTCATTCTATTCACCTACCTTGTTGATATTCTACAATAAATTCGCGAAAAAAGCAATAATTTTAATCTTATGTAATTGACTTATTGAAAGCCGTATGATAAAATTAATGAGATTTTAAAAGGAGAAGTGTGCAATGAAATCGGGATATAGAATTCAGAACAAAAAACAGAATATCTTGTTCTCTAAGCTGTTTTTTAACCTGCTTATTGCTCAGTTATTTTCGGCACTTGTTGCCGATAGCCTTGGTTCTATAGGAATCAGCATTCAGGTAACGGCAGTTTTATTTATCGGAACCACGATTTTAGGAACGATTTTCAACGTTAACTATAGAGATGGTTTCTTGCCTCCGGCTAAACGGACCGACTATCGAATTGTTTGGTATCTTCTCTGGTTTGTAATTATGGGCGTTGCTTATTACGTTGATCCACTTGCGAACACCATGAGTTTTATGGGGATAGTTGTTCCAACAAGGTTTGTTTTTATAACGACCCTTTCTTTGATGTTGCTTTTCCTTTTACGTTTTACCGGGACAGAGTATAAGAATTACACGTCGGCAGTTATACCTATGTTGGTAATCATAGTCGTTGTTAACATCATTCTTATGATGAGGGCTGTTTCGGTTTACGGTGATGCCGTTCGTGCACCGAGAATTACCGAAGCGATGGGGTATGGTGAATATCTGTTTGGCCTTCCCGGTTACTCGATCCTCTATGCTTGTTCATTGCTGTCTCCGGTGGCATTTATGTATATATTCATAACCAAGGGCGACATTTATAGGAAATGGACCATAATCTTTGCGGTAATATTGGTGACGAGTATATTTATGTCGCAGTTGGCAACGGCAGCGATAGGTATGGTAGTAGGCTTTATTCTTCTTTGTGTCCTCAAAAGCAGATCAAAATTCAGATGGCTGATGATATTAATGCTGGGGCTTGTTGCGATAATTCTGGTGTTGACCGATGCCGTTTCGGAAGTATTGCTCTTTTTAAGCAACTTAGTTCCGGAGGACGTTTCATGGCATGAAAAACTCATTAGTATGGCACAGGGATTTATGACTGAGGACGGAAGCATTGTGCAGGGTAGAGATGAACTCTATATGATTTCCTTTGAAACCTTCTTGGAAAGCCCTCTTGTTGGATCGGTCTTCACAAATACCGCTTATTCATACGGAGGACATTCCACATTTCTTGATATGTTGGCAACAGTAGGAATATTCGGAACAGCACCCTTTGTGTTGTTTATGGTTTCTTGTTACAGGAATTGTATAAGACAGTTAAAAACAAGAGAAGCGGTTGCAACCGTTCAAACAAGTTACTTTATATTCCTTCTTTTCTTCTTTATGAAAAATATGATCTCGTCTTATGCAATATTTATAGCATTGTTTATACTTGTGCCTATTCTTTCACAAAGAATAGATGATTATGCATCGAAAAAATACACAGAGGAAAAAGGAATAGTATTAAATTAATGTATATGCTGATGAAAGCACATCGTAAAGTAATTTGCGAGGGAACGGAGTATACGGTATGAAAAGGTTAAAAAACACTGGAAAAATTTTTTGGGGGTCAGTCCTTCTTTTAGCAGTTTTTTCGGTTACTTCTTGTTCATTCTTTCCTGAGGAGGAAGAAGACCTCGTTCTGCCTATAGTAAGTGAAACCGAAACGAGCTATAGGACCTTTGAAATAAAAAGGGATGATATCGAGTCGTCGGTAAACACCTATGGAACTGTTTTATCTAAAGAGAACTACCAACAGAAATTCAGTATTCCGGGTGTGATCGCGTCAATTAACGTGTCTCAGGGACAAAGCGTTAATGCAGGGCAGGTAATCGCAACGCTTGAGAATAAGGAACTCGATAAAAAGATAGCCGATAAGAAACAAGAAATTGTTCAGGTTGAGCTTCTTTATGAAGAGGACCCGACAACTTTGAATGAAGAAATTGTAAATATCAAGAAAAGAGAACTCTTTGAACTTGAAGAGAGCTATAAAAAGTATAGAATTTATTCTTCGTCGTCGGGCGTCGTAACCTTTGTAACCACCAAAACAAAGGGAGACGAAGCAAGCATAGAGGATATTATTGCAGTAGTATCCGGAACAAAAGATTTCATCCTCGAGGTCGGAACCTCAATGTATGATAAGGTTGAAACGGGAATGACCGCACAGTGCAGGTTCGACGGTCAGAACTATAGCGGAACGGTTATATTCTCCTCGAAGAATAAAGACCAAAACCCCGTTTCCTACGGTATGGTTGAAAGCTTTAAGGGTGTTGCAATAAAAATGAGCACCTTCCCCAAGAAAATCAAGGCGGGCGATCTCGTCGAGGTAAACATCGCGTTAGCATCAAAGAAAGACGTCCTCGTTGTGCCCACCTCGGCAGTTTACGAGTTCGACGGAACACATGTAGTATACGTGTGGGAAAACGGTATCAGAGTTGAACGTAAGGTTGAACTCGGAATTAAATCCATAACGTTTTACGAAGTATTGTCAGGCCTTTCCGAAGGCGAAACAGTAACGTACTAAGGGGGACTGGCAAATGTATAATCTTGTTATAAGAAAACTTGGTAAAATGAAATGGCTGGCGGCCTGTCTTATAGTCGGTTGCAGCCTTGCGGTAGCAATCTTCAGCAGCGTTCCTATGTATAGGGATGCTGTGCTCCAGAGAATGTTAACCAAAGACCTCGAACAGACCTACACGACCGAGTCGCTTTATCCCGGTATGGTAAAGCTTGAAAGCAGTGTCTACACAGGAGATAACAGCACAGGTAACGACAGTTATAAGAAATATAATCTCTATAAAACAGAGTATAATAACATCCTTTCCGAAGGAATGGATCTTGCGGTGCTGAATTCATACGAGCGCCTTACCTATTCGTTCTTAAGAGCCTATAGAGGCGGCGATATGACCACCAAGAGCTATACTGTCGATCTTATGACGCAGGATACGTTAGCAGACCACGTTAGCATCGTAAGCGGAAGAATGTTTTCCGAAGAAATGACCGAGGACGGTGTTATCGAGGTTATCGCAACCCAACAAGCCCTTTATAAAACAGGACTTGTTATGAACGTTGACTATACTCTTTTTGCGCATAACAAGAATATCCCCGGCGCAATAAAAATAAGGGTAGTCGGAATATTCACAATGGCGGAGAACGACACGATCTATTGGCAGGAGGGCGTTGGAGCCTTTTCCGAAGCCGTAGTAGGACCCTATAATCTTTTGTCGGGCGAATTCTCCGAAGCAAACCACCAGATATTCACTCAGGCAGTGTTCAACAACAACTACGATTATAAGCAGATCCTTATGAAAGACGTAGATGCGTTGATTACTGCAATGGGTAAACTTGAGAATAAGTTTATGTGGGCAGGAAAGGTAACCGACCCTGCAAAATCTATTATTGAGGTCTATCCTCAGAGACAGAGCGATACCTCGTTGACCCTTTTGATTCTTCAGGTTCCGCTCGTTATAATTCTCATATTCTACATATTTATGGTTGCAAAACTCACCATAGATCACGATGAAACCGAAATATCGGTGTTAAAGAGCCGTGGCTCTTCAAGGTGGCAGATAGTGCTTATCTATCTGATCGAAGGGGTGCTCTTAAGCGGAGTTTCGGCAGTTATCGGTGTGCCGCTTGGTTACCTTATCTGTAAGGTGCTCGGTTTCTCAAACGGATTTTTGGAGTTTGTTAACCGAAAAGCAATGCCGCTTCAGTTTTCGTGGCAGTCGGCAGGATTTGCGCTTATCGCAGTCCTTGTGTTCCTCGTAACAACACTGGTTCCTGCATTTGTTGCATCTCAGACCGAAATAGTCCAGTTGAAACAGAAGAAGATCCACAAATCGAAGTCTTCCGTCTGGGAGAGATTTGGAATTGATATAATCCTTCTCGCCGCATCTGTTTACGGACTTATAAACTATAAAACACGTCAAGAGGTTATAATAGCAACCGGCACCGAGTCGGGAATAATGCCGATGGATCCGTTGATGTTCGTAATGTCAACTGCATTTATCTTAGGCTTAGGGCTTCTGTTTTTAAGAGCATTCCCGTTTATAATGAGATTTATCTTCAAACTCGGCGAGAAAAAATGGTCTCCTCCGGTTTATGCTTCTCTAATAAACGTTTCCCGCTCAAGAGGTCAGGACCGTTTCATAATGCTCTTTTTGGTGTTCTCTATATCGATAGGTATTTTTAACGCAACCGCGGCAAGAACCCTTAACCAAAACGAAGAAGATAAGACCTCGTATTCTATCGGAGCCGATCTCGTTATGGGATTTGAGTGGGTCGAGGTTGCCGACGAATTTGGTAACATCACGGTTTCTGAACCAAATCTCAGCACCGTTAATAACGTTGCAGGTATCGAGAAAACCACAAAGGTGTTAAAACAGTCGCAGAACACTATCTACGGCTTAAAGGCTTCAAAACTTCAGAACGTTGATCTTATGGGAATTGATGCGAAAGAGTTCAAAGAGGTTGCTTGGTGGAGAGACGATATCCTTCCCCATAGCCTCTCGCATTACCTCGATCTTTTGGATATGGAGCCTAACTACGTTATAGTTTCAACCTCGCTTCTTGAAAAACTCAATGCCGAGATCGGCAGCATAATAAACGTCCAGCTTGAAGGACAAAAGCGTATCAGCTGTAAAATAATTGAGGCGGTAGACTATTGGCCGACCTATAACAAGAGCGCAACCGAAGAAAAAGAGGACGAAAAAGATATCATAGTTATGAACTATAGATATCTCCAGAATTTTGCAACGATCTATCCTTATGAGGTATGGGCAAAGACCGACGGCGAAACCAAAAGCTCGGTTATCTATGATAGTATAAGAGAGAACGGACTTCGCCTTGTGTCGCTGACCGACCTAAGTCAGCAGCTTGTCGCATCAAAAAGAGACGCAATGCTCCAGAGCGTTAACGGAACCTTAACAATGGGCTTTGTTATGACTATGGTAATAAGCGCAATAGGCTTCCTTATATTCTGGATCCTCTCAATTAAGAGCAGAATGCTGCAGTTTGGTATAATCAGATCAATGGGTCTCTCTGCCAAAAAGGTAATATCAATGCTTGCGTGGGATCAGTTCTTCATATCCTTTACGGCAATCATCGTGGGAACGGGAATCGGAAGTCTTGTCGCAAAACTCTTTGTTCCGATACTTCAGGTTTCGGCAGACGCCGCAGATCAGGTACCGCCCTTCAAGATGATGTATGACCTTTCAGACTACGTAAAGATTTTGGTTGTCGTATTTATAATCATCGCGGTAGGACTTACTGTTCTGTCAACCATAGTTAAACGAATGAACGTTAACCAGACCTTAAAACTTGGTGAAGATTAAGGAGGAGAAGCAATGGGTGTTGAAATAAAAACCGAAGGCATAATCAGAAACTTCAAGGTTGCCGAAACAACCGTTCGCGCTCTCCGCGGAGTTAGCATCGATATAGAAAAAAATACGTTAACTATTCTCAGGGGCCGTTCGGGCTCGGGTAAAACAACCCTTATCAACATCTTAGGAACGCTCGACCTTCCCACCGAAGGAAAGGTGTTCTCGGATGGTGTGGAGTTAACAAATCTCAGCGAGACCGAAAGAGACGAATTCAGAAGAAAGAATGTTGGATTTGTTTTCCAGTCGGTTGCACTGATCTCAACAATGAGCGCATACGAAAATGTTGACTTTGCCTTGAGAATAGCAGGGTATCCTGCCGAAAAGAGAGATGCAAGGGTAAAAGAGTGTCTTGAAATGGTGGGGCTCCTTAACCGAATGAACCATAAACCGTTTGAATTGTCGGGCGGTGAACAGCAGAGGGTTGCAATTGCGAGAGCAATTTCCCATAGCCCTGCGCTCATTATTGCCGACGAGCCGACAGCGGAGCTCGATACGGCAACATCCCTTATGATAGTTGAACTTTTCAAAAAGGTTTCAAAGGAAAATAATATAACGGTCGTTATGACCACGCACGACCCGACAATGCTTAGTGTTGCCGACAAGGTTTACACGTTAGAGGACGGTGAGATCATTGACGGAGAATGAGATAATAATAGAATGCGAAGGTCTTGTTAAGATATATAAGACCAAAGACCTCGAGGTCTTAGCCCTTCAGGGTCTGGATCTTAAGATCCGAAAGGGCGAACTGATGGCGATCATCGGAAGCTCGGGAAGCGGTAAATCGACCCTTCTTAATATGCTCGGCGGACTTGATAAGCCTTCTGCAGGAACACTTCTTGTCGACGGTAAAAACCTCTTGGAATTCACTCAGAAAGATTTTATCGAGTATAAGAGAGACACCGTTGGATTCGTATGGCAGAATAATGCGAGAAACTTAATTCCTTATCTTACCGCAGTTGAAAACGTTGAAATTCCTATGATGCTCTGCGGTAAAAAAGATACAGGGAAAGCGGAAGAGCTGCTTGAGATGGTAGGACTTTCTCACAGAAAGCACTCTAAACTCGCAGAGCTTTCGGGCGGTGAGCAGCAGAGGGTCGCAATTGCAATAGCACTTGCAAACGACCCAAAGATCCTACTTGCCGACGAGCCGACAGGTGCGGTGGACACCAAAACCGCAGGAATGATACTCGACGTTTTCAGAGACCTCAACGAAAAACTCGGAATAACAATCGTTATAGTAACGCATGATAAAATGATATCTAACCACGTTAACCGTGTCGTTTCTATTAAGGACGGAAAAACGAGTAGTGAGTTTATTCTCAAAAACGAGTATTACGATCTCGCTAAACAAAACGCAGCTCAGAGAGACGAAAATCAGGAAAACGTTATGCACGACGAGTTTGCGGTGGTTGATAAGTATGGCAGACTTCAGCTTCCTAAGGAGTATTTCGAGGCTATCGGACTTGATAAGACTTTGAAAGCAAAAATATCGCTGGAAGGAAACAGAATAATCGTAATGTCTTCCGAGGCAGAAAACTAAAAAAGGAGAAAACTATGCGCGATACCTATGCAGAATATTTAGTTAAACACAAAAACGGAGTAAAGGAAACATTGTTGCAGCTTTTGATAGTGTTCGCGGCAGCCTTTATATCCTTCATAAGCGTAACTTTTTTGGCGGCGTTTGTCGGCGGACTTAGCGCGGTGGTGGTCGTCGGTGTTATATACGGTGCATACTACCTCGTAACGAGCCTCTTTTTAGAGTATGAGTGTATCTTCACAAACGGAGACCTAGACGTTGATAAAATAATCTGCCAAAGAAAAAGGCAGAGACTCGTAACCGTAAAATGTGAGAACATTGAGGTGCTTAAGAAATACGTTCCCGAGGAGCATAAAAATGCCGATTATCAAACCAGAATAATCGCAGTCGAGGACGAAAAGAAGAGTGAAAACTATTGTATCGTTGCAAGAGTTCAGGGTAAGGGAAAAACTCTTGTGGTGTTCACTCCTAACGATAAAATTCTTGACGCGATAAAAAAATTCGCTCCTAAACACGTTGTAATGTAAGTAAATAAGCGGGGGTTCTACCAACGGTAGAACCCCTCTTTTTTTCTCTATTTTTGATTTACCGTGCGGTAGAGTGTTGGGAAAAATGAGTGTGTTGACCCTTAAGGTTTAAGGTGTTAAAATAAAGTCAATATTTTTGAAGAGGTGCAATAAATGGGAAATTTTATAGTTTCAACCGATTCGGGTTGTGATCTTTCAAGAGAATTCTGTGAAGAAAAGGATATAAGAATTCTCTTTATGTCTGTAGAAATAAACGGAAAACTTTACAAGGACACTATGAGAGTCCCCGATATAAAAAAGTATTACGAAGGAATGGCAAACGGAGATGCTCCGCACACGGGGGCCGTTAATATCAGTGATTATCTCGAGCATTGGGGAACTCTTGTGAATGAGAATAAACCTATAATCCATATAACTCTTGGAAGCGGTATCTCGGGAACCTATATGAATGCCTGTCTTGCCCTTGAGGAGTTCAAAAATGACCACCCCAAAGCAGAGATCTACGTTGTTGATTCAACACTTGCTTCAACGTCCTATGGAATGCTCGCAATAAAAGCGGCAGAAATGCGTGACGAAGGAAAAACAGCGGAAGAATGCGTTAAGGTCCTCGATGACTTAAAACCTAAAATAAACGCCTATTACACGACCGACGATCTGACCTACCTCTATAGAGGCGGAAGAGTAAGTAAAACGGGCAAGATCTTAGCCCATGCCCTCGGTATCTGCCCGATACTTAATCTCGACGATAAGGGTTGCCTCAAAGCGTTTGAAAAATGCAGAGGAAAGAAAAACACTTTCCAGAGAATTAAAGAGATAATTAAGGAACTTGTGATAAACCCCGAGGAACAGATACTCTATATCTGCCATTCCGATATCGAGGAGTTTGCCGAGAACTACGGTGCAGAGGTAACTCGCGAACTTGGCTTTAAAGGTTATAAAACCTTCTATATCGGAACCACCATCGGCGCCCACACAGGTCCGGGTCTTATCGCTCTCTTCTTTGTCGGAAAAGAAAGAACACCTGCAAAATAAAAAAATAAAACTGCGAAGGAAAATTTTCCTTCGCAGTTTTTCTTTTCCAAGAAGCGACAATTTATACAGAAGAGTAAGAGTATAATAAAATCGGTGTTTGAAATGGTAGTGTATGTAGATATCCTTCTGGTTGTAAATCTCATTATAAACTATTTGCTTATCTCTCTGACGGTTAAACTCTCGCACGAAGAAATAAAAAGAAAAAAACTTATTCTTTCGGCATCCTTCGGTGCAGTCTATTCCTTGGTGCTCCTTCTGGAACCGCTCGGAGTATTGCTTTCAAATCTTTTAAAACTTCTGGCTTCGGCAGTGATGATGTTTATTGCTTTCGGAAGAATAAAGATTAAAACCTTCATAAAAAGAATGCTCCTTTTTTACATAATCGGCGCAGTATTCGCGGGAATAATGTTCTCTGTCTATTTCCTTCTGTCTCCCGTCGGAATGGAGTATTCGAACGGAGTGGTCTATTTTAATATCTCCGCACCCCTTTTAATAATTGTCATAGGAGTTATATATATTTCTCTTAATCTTTTTCAGCGTTTTTTTGTGCGCACGGCGCCCGATAGTAACCTGTTAAAACTCAGGGTCTATTATAACGGAAAATCGGCTCTTCTCTGGGGACTTAAGGACACGGGCAATTCCTTAAAGGATTGCGCAGCAGGTATTCCTGCGGCGGTCTGTTCCTATAATTCTCTGAAAGAAATAATTCCAAATTCCGAATTTTTTAAAGGCGATATAGAAAAAATAACCCCGCCCTTTCGGGTAATACCCTATAACGTGATAGGCGGAGGAGGGCTCCTTCCCGCCTTCGTTCCCGAAAAAACGGAAATATGGAGAGAAAACAGGTGGGAAGAAACCCCAAGAATGATTATCGCAGTATCGGGGAAAATGCCGCCCGAGTATGATTGTATCCTGCCGTCCGAAATATATAGTTAGCTTAAATTTGAAAAGGAGAAGCGTTATGCTGAAACTCAACGAAAAACTGTCCGAATTTATAGAAAACCTGATTAAAAAGTTTATGCCCAAAGGCTTCTGCCACTATATAAACGGCCCCGAAACACTGCCGCCGCCGCTTTCCTTGGAAGAGGAAGCCGAGGTGCTCTTAAGACTCGAGAAAGGACAGCAGTCTGCAAAAGAAGAACTAATAACCCGAAATTTAAGACTCGTCGTCTATATCGCCAAAAAATTCGAATCAACGGGAGTGAGTATAGAAGACCTTATCTCGATCGGAAGCATCGGGCTTATCAAAGCGGTCAGCACCTTTAAAACCGACAAGAACATAAAACTCGCAACCTATGCTTCAAGATGCATAGAGAATGAAATACTTATGTATCTCAGAAAAACCGCCAACCATAAGAACGATATCTCTATCGACGAACCTTTAAACGTCGATTGGGACGGAAACGAGCTTCTCCTCTCGGACGTTCTCGGAACCGACGGTAACTCTGTCAACGCCGATATCGAAGCGGCAACCGAAAAGGACCTTCTTTTATCTGCGGTAGAGAAACTCGGGACAAGAGAAAAAATGATAATGGAACTCCGTTTCGGCCTTGGAAGAGGCAAGGAGAAAACGCAAAAAGAGGTCGCCGATATGATAGGGATATCGCAGTCCTATATCTCCCGCCTCGAAAAACGAATAATCAAAAAACTCAAAAAGGAAATCGAAAAGCAACTGAATTAAAAAAAGAACGGATTTTCAATCCGTTCTTTTTATTTGTCCTTATTGAAAATTCCTTCGGCGATGGAACTGTCGCCCGATAAAAGCGCCATAATAGCGGCGTAGAAATTATCAGTGTCCGAAAGAAAGAGCTCTCTCGCGCATTTTGCGGTATTTTCGTCGGGGAGGAGAAGATCTAATTTAAATAAACTTGTTCCGATATCGCATATCTCCATCGAAACCGCGTATCCGTCCTCTCGCTTTTCGATCGAGGTCTTGTTCTGCATCTCCGATTTCTTTCGGGCTATCATTTTAAGACAAGCCTTCGCGCACTTTTCTCTGACCGAATAGGGAACCATCTTATAAAACTCTCTCGAAAGACCCTTTCCCGATTCCGAAAGGGTGAGTTCGCCGTTTTCGAGTCTCTCCAACTGACCGTTTCTGATAAGGTCTGAAATCGAAGCCGAAAAATCGAAATAATTTGCAAGACCTTCCGATAAAACAGCCTTTTCGAGAATTTCCTCGTCAACCGAGGGCCCCGAAACCGATAATATATAAGAGATAAGAATTTTTATTTCCAAAAGATTTTTGAGTCCGCCGGGCTCAATTCCGTTACCGAAAGCGCCGTTATCCATCTTTATCTCTCCTTTAAACTTATTATTCCTGATTACTTTGGTATCATACCACAGAAAAACTTTTAAGTCAAACAAAAAACCTTAGCATATAATGAATCAGGAGTGAAAAAACTCCGAAGTTATGAATATACTAAAACAGAGGATGATATATTTGCAAAAGACACGGTTCACCTTTGATTCCTTAACTGCGGCTCAGAATGCTAAAAAGATATTGTTATCAAAAGGCGTTTCGGCAGAGGTGGTTAAAACAACTCAGAAACAAAGCCGAAAGGGTTGCTCCTATAGTGTCGCGACTGATAACGGGAACGTTGCCCGTCATATCTTCAGTGAAGCAGGAATCAAATATAAGGGTGTATATTAAAGGGGGCTTCGTGGCCCCCTTATTTTTACGGAGGGAATATGATATATCTCGATAACGCCGCAACAACCTTTCCAAAGCCCGAACCCGTTATCTCGGCGGTTACCCGAGCGATCAGTGAATACGCGGGAAACGCGGGAAGAGGAGACTATAAAACCGCAAGGAAGATAAACGAAACGGTCTACAAAACGAGAGAAAAGGCATCGGAAATATTCGGTGCCAACCCCGAAAACGTTGTGTTTACCAAAAACTGCACCGAAGCTTTGAATATTGCAATAAAAGGCATAATCAGAGCGTCTTACAGGGGAATGCCCGTCCACGTCGTAACCACCGATTTAGAGCATAACTCGGTGTTAAGACCTTTAAGAGCCCTTAAAGATAAAGGCTATTGCAGTTATAGTTTGGTGTCTCCGAGCGAGGACGACGATAAAACCGTCGAAGACTTTAAAAACAGTATAAAAAGAAACACAAGGCTCTTTATCTGCACGGGCGCGTCCAACGCCTTCGGAAAGATCCTGCCCGTTGGGAGAATAGGACTCCTTGCCCGAAAGAGAGGAATATATTTCATTGCCGACTGCGCCCAGACCGCAGGAAGCCTTGATATAACGCTCTCGGACTGCAATGCAAACGTTCTCTGTATGCCGGGGCATAAAGGCCTTTTCGGGCCTACGGGAACGGGAATGATGATAACCGACGGACTCTTTATGGAAACGGTTATGGAGGGCGGAACGGGTAGCGTTTCTTCCTTTCTGACCCAACCCGATTTCTATCCCGACCGATTTGAATCGGGAACCTTAAACCTTATCGGCATCGCAGGTCTTTATGAGGGTCTAAAGTTTTCGGAACAGAACAGAAGACGGGAATACGAAAAAGAAATGAGCCTTATTAGGTATATCTATAATGCCCTTTCGGACGACGGCAGAATTGAGCTTTATACCCCCGAACCCGAGATAGATAAATATATGCCGCTTCTTTCCTTTAACGTTAAAAATAAAGATTGCAGCTTCATAGGAGAACTCCTCTCAAACGAGGACGTGGCGCTCAGAACGGGTTTCCATTGCGCCTATCTCAGCCACCGTCACTACGGCACCGCCGACAAAGGAACCCTGAGAATCAGTCTTTCGCGAATGAACAGCGAAAAAGATGCAAGAGAATTTGTTTATAAACTCAAAAAAGTATTGAATAATCACGGAAATGTGGTAAAATAAAAATGAGAAATTATATCTTTGAAAATATATATTGTTAAAAGGTTGGTAAAGGAAGATGAAAGAGCTTTTTTATGTTGTTAAAGAAACCTTCTTAAGTCTTGTAAAAACGGGAAATATCGTGATGGATATTATAGATATCGCGATCGTTGCAGTTTTTGTTTACTATGGCATCAAATTCATAAGAGAAAACCGCGCAGGTCAGCTCGTTAAGGGTATATTGGTGCTTGTTGCGGCGTATGCGATTGCCGAGATAGTAGGACTTAACACCGTTTCCTATATTATGAAGATAGTCTTTGAATTAGGAGCTTTTGCGCTTATCATAGTTTTCCAACCTGAACTCAGAAGACTTCTTGAGAAGATGGGAACGGGTTCCTTGAACAAGTTCTCCAAATATTTCCTCGGCAACAAGCATGGGGAAGAAACGAGAGCGAAATGGACCCAGATGCTCAACACTATTTCTGCCGCGGCAGTTAATATGTCAAAATCAAAAACGGGCGCCCTTATCGTTATCGAACGCAAAACAAAACTCGGCGCCGAGATCGAAAAGGGCGGAACCATTGTGGATGCAGACCCCTCGGTAGAACTTTTCGGAACCATTTTCTATGAGGGCTCCCCTCTTCACGACGGCGCCGTTATAGTCAGAGACGGGAAGATTTATGCGGCAGGCTGCTTCCTTCCTCTGCCTGTTCATTCTGAACATATTCCTAAAAGTTTAGGCTCCCGTCACAGAGCAGCGTTAGGAATAAGTGAAACGTCGGATGCTATCGTCGTTGTTGTTTCAGAAGAAACGGGAATGATATCCACCGCATCGGACGGGAAACTCACCAGAAGCTATACCCGTGAATCTCTGTTTGAGTATCTCCAGAAGGAAATATTGTCTTCCGATGAACCCGAACTAACCGAAGTTAAATCTATATTCAAGAAGGTGATTAAAAAGTGAAGCGATTTGAAAAGATAAGAAACGGTCTCAGAAAACTCTTGGCGAACAATAAGTTCTACGTAGTTTTATCTATTCTCATCGCCGCTTCGCTTTGGGCTTTCGTAGGCCTCACCGTCAACACCGAGGGTTACACGATCGTTAAAGACGTTCCGATTAAGTTTGAAACCTCAAACGAAACCGCAGGGTTTACGGTTATAAAAAACGACATAACTTCGGTCGACCTCGTCGTCGGCGGAAACCGCTCGGTTATAGGTGTGTTAACGGCAGACGATTTTATCGCTTCCGTAGATTATAGCAATATAACCGAAGCGGGTAACTATGACCTCGACGTAGAGGTTGCGCCAAAAACTCCCAGCAGTGATTATAAAATATCTTCCTATTCGGGAAAAACCGTTTCGGTGTTTCTCGATAAGGTGATCTCCAAAAAATTCGAGATTCAGACCGAGCTTTTAAAAGCAACAGTCGCAGAGGGTTACGTTCTTCAAAAGCCCGTAACCTCAAAAACAGAACTCACCTTGACAGGCCCCGAGAGTGACCTCAGTAAGATTGATTCTTGCGTTGCAATAGTTAATATTAACGGAGAACTAACCGAATCGGTCACCAAAACTGCAAATATTGAATACAGAAATGCCGACGGGGTTAAGGTAACCCTTCAGGACATCAAGTCTGACACCGAAACTGTCGACGTCTCTGTTTCGGTGCTTATGGAAAAAGAGGTAGCGGTCAAATTTTCTTACACCAACCTTCCCGACGGCTTCACTAAGGACACGCTGTCTTACACGATGAGTGTTAATAAGATAAAGATTGCAGGTCCCGAGGAAACGGTCAAGGATCTGGGAGAGGTAAACGTTGGATATATCGACGTTGCAGCCCTTTCGCTTGACGGCAAGGTAGAACTAAATGTGGAACTCCCCGCAGGTTTCGTTAACCTCGAGGAAGTCGATACCGTAACGGTTGAGTTTGATTTTTCAAACTTTACCCAGAGGTATATCCCGACCACGACCATAAACCTCGTTAACGTTCCCGCGTCTTATGATGCAACCGTTCTGACCAAGAGAATCAACAACATCAGAATTATCGGAAACAGTGAAGAGGTAACCAAACTCACGATGGCTAACGTCGTAGCCGAGGTCGATCTTGCATCGGTCGGCGATATAACCGTCGGAACCCAGACCGTTCCGGTTAAAATAATTGTAAATTCCGAGGAAACTGTTTGGGCAGTCGGTCAATACACGGTCAATATTTCCGTAAAGGAAAAGAACTAAATGTCAGTTATCGTTTCGGAAATCAGATGCAACTCAAAAGAAGAAGCCATAGCATCAGCACTTAAGAAAATAGGGGTTTCTTCTTCTGAAATAAACTATGCAAACGTTTATAAAATAAGCAAAGACGCAAGGCATAAATCGCTTTCCTTGGTTTTTTCGGTGATAATTTCTCTCAAAAACTTACAAAAAGAGAGAAAAATTGCTGAAAAATTAAGGTTTGTTTCCTATGTTTCGGAAGAAACCGAAACGGTGGAGAGCGGAAAAGAAAAACTATCAGGTAGACCCGTTATCGTCGGCTTTGGACCTGCAGGAATGTTTTCTGCACTTATCTTAGCAGAGCGGGGATATAAACCGATAGTTATAGAGCGCGGAGCAGATATAGATAAAAGGGTAAAAATTTGTGAAGGATTTTTTTCCGGCGGAGCTTTCTCCGAAAGAACAAACGTTCAGTTTGGAGAGGGCGGCGCCGGAACCTTTTCAGACGGAAAACTAACTACCCGCATAAACGACCCTCTCTGCAGAAAGGTGCTCGAAAAACTCGTTTCTTTCGGCGCCGACGAGAAGATAAAGTATGAGGCAAAGCCGCATATCGGAACCGATAAACTCAGAGAAGTGGTAAAAAATATCCGCCTGAGGATAGAAGCCCTCGGCGGCGAGGTTATTTTTGAGAATAAACTTGTTGATATAAATATAAACGGCGGAAAAGTAAGAAGTATAACCGCCGAAAAGGGCGAGATAAAAACCGAAACGGTAATTCTCGCAACAGGACATAGCGCGAGGGATACCTTCTCAATGCTTCTCGAGAAGCAAATTGCAATGGAACAAAAGCCCTTCTCGGTCGGCGTCAGAATAGAACAGAAGCAGGAGGTTATAAACCGCTCCATGTTCGGCGACGGGTATGACAGTTCTGTCTTCGGAAACGCCGAGTATCAGCTTTCTCTGAGAAAAGGCGATCGCGCGGTTTACACGTTCTGTATGTGCCCGGGCGGAATAGTCGTTCCCGCCGCATCGGAAGAAGAGGGACTTTGCGTTAACGGAATGAGTTATTCGGGCAGAGATTTAGAGAACGCCAATAGCGCATTGGTCGTTTCTGTTTCGTCTTCCGACTTTGGAAACGAACTGTTTTCGGGGGTAAATTTCCAAAGAGAACTCGAGAGAAAGGCATATATATTAGGCGGCAGAAACTATAAGGCGCCAATAGAATATGCTTCGGATTTCCTCGGCGAAAGGGGAGAAAAAACGGTAACTCCGAGTTACCCCATCGCAGTAGAGGAAGCAGATCTTAAAACAGTTTTTCCTGAGTTTGTTAACGGTATGTTAACCGACGGGCTTTTAAACTTCAGAAGGAAAATAAAGAATTTCGACAGTGGCGCAGTTTTAACGGGGGTTGAAACAAGAACCTCTTCGCCGCTCAGAATTTTAAGGAATGACGAAAGAGAATCGCTTTCGGCAAAAGGGCTTTATCCCGCGGGAGAGGGCGCAGGTTATGCGGGCGGAATTATGAGCGCCGCAGTCGACGGAATTAAAACGGCGTATGCCGTTATTTCAAAATATGCACCTATAGATTGAAAAGAGGGTTTTGGTTGTTAAAAAAGTGGGTAGTGGGGAATTTAAACCTCGGAAAAGTGAATAGAATAAGAGAAGAATTTGGAATATCGTCGCTTCTTTCGAAAGCGCTTTTGTCTTTAGGTTATGAAGAACAAGAGGATATCAAAGAGTTCGTTGATCCTGAAATTTTGGATTACGATCCTTTCGAGATACCCGATATGGAAAAGGGCGCCGAAAGAATTATGACGGCTGTAGAAAGCGGCGAAAAAATAGCCGTATTCGGAGACTACGATGCCGACGGGATAACCGCCACCGCAGTAGTCTATTCCTACCTTGAGGGAATGGGCACCGACGTGACCTAT
>JAZNVP010000125.1:0-10308 GCA_045592865.1 Oscillospiraceae bacterium | reverse complement strand
ATAGCACGTAACCTCGCCTTTGATAACAACTTTGTCAGCTACTACCCTGTAATCGTTAACGTTCGCCTTGCAAAAACTGTCTATAACGGTTAAACCTTGCAATTCCTCGTTAACCTCTTCTTTTAAAGACAGATGCTTTTCAGAATATATATCAAGTAGGTTTGCCGAAAAACTTTCAAAGTGTGTTTCAAATTCATCCGTAAGAGAATTGATTACTTCCAAATCTACCCTTTGATACTCTGTAATATCTATTTTAACAGTTCCCTTTATGTCAAGTTTTCTCTTTCCTGTCGCTTTACACACACAGTCGGTCGTATTCAAAATAACACTCAAATTATATTCATCTGTATTGTCTGATAAATCAATTGTTTTAACGTAATTTGATTCATGTTTGAATGTGTAAATTTTCATATCGTAAGACTGATATGTAATCATATACTCAACGCAAATATCAATCGTTAACTTATCCGCTGATATGCTTTTATTAGATATATAAGGCGTTGCCTTGCAACAAAGAATTCTCATTATTTCTGCGTCATAATCGGGAATAATACAATCTTCTTCAAACTTGTGTAGTAAACAGGATTTCTTGTTATCTTTCAAAAACGAAACTCTTTCCTTAATAAAATTGTTATCCATAATTAGCCCTCTCCTTATACATTTCTGTTTAAAAATATGTTAATGCATTTTGTATTATGATAAAAAAAATACCGACCCGAAAAAAATCGGATCGGTATACGTTATTTCATCATTGAAGAAACGTCATCAATAAATGATTCGGCACTCTTTAATGTTTTATTAAGAACTTTTGCCATCTTCTTTTTTGTAGATCTCATCTTTTTACCGTTTGAGGCATACAAAGCACCTGCGATAGCTCCTGCCGTTAACATTCCAACAATAATTCCTGATGATTTTTTCATAACTAACCTCCATTAAATTTTCTATTTTATTATTTACCCCTTTAAAGAGAATAAACATTCTTGCAATATTTACATATTTGCATTAAAATCATTAACTAATTTGTTTATTTTTCACTAAGTTGAATTTTATCACTTTAAAATCCTGGAATTTATTTTTATAATAATAACTAAATGCAAATATAAATTTTTCATTAAATTATGCAAAGACAACAAAAACCTCTTATCCGCGTGATTATTTAAAAATTTGAAATACGTTTTATAAAAAACTATAATTTTCGTGAAAGGAAAAAAGATATGAAATTTAACGTTCCGATTGTTGCCGCAATACATTCTCTCCCCTCGTTCGGAAGAAGTGCCCTTTCGGTTATCGTGCCTGTTCTTTCTTCTATGGGAACTCAGGTATGCCCAATACCGACGAGCGTCCTCTCTTCTCATACGGGAGGTTTAGGAGATGTAGTTAAAATTGATCTTGAGAACTATATTGTTGATTCCTTCGCTAAATATAAAGAGCTCGGAATTGATTTTGACTGTATTTTCAGCGGTTATTTCGGCAAAAAAGAACAGATTGATAATTTAATAGAGGTTTATAAACAAAATCCCAATTGCTTTAAGGTTGTAGATCCCGTAATGGGCGATCACGGAAAAACCTATAGATTTTTCACTGATGAATTAATATGCGCCGTGAAAAATCTTGCAACAAAAGCAGATCTTATTACGCCAAACCTTACTGAAAGCTATATCCTTATAAACGAGCCCTTTAACCCGGTTGGTCTTGACCGAGCAGGAGCAAAGAAGATGCTTATTAAACTATCTTCTTTAGGACCCGAAAAGGTTATAGTAACGGGCGTTCCGATGTCTGATAACCATCTTTATAATATCGGATATGACCGTAGTAACAACACCTTTTTTAAGGTAAAATGCAGTTACGTTCCTGTTTCCTACCCTGGAACCGGAGATATCTTTTCAAGTGTTGTTGTAGGAGAGGTTCTAAAGGGGACTTCCCTTGCATTATCAGTTGAAACAGCTACGAGGTTTTGCGAATTATCTGTTAAATCAACCTTTTCTTATAATACCGACACCCGTTTCGGCGTTATATTTGAACCATATCTTTCTTCACTTTCAGGAAATTTATCTAACGGCAGTTACGAACTGTTATGAAAGGTGTCTTTAATTATGAAAAATAACTCTAAAATCTTAAAGGTGTGCTTGATCGGCGTTATGGCAGCCGCAGTATACGTTTCTTCTGCTTTTCTTCAGATCCCTATACCAACGGCAATTGGGAACACAAGAATACATATGGGAAACGTTATGTGCATACTCTCAGGTCTTCTTTTAGGACCACTAAGCGGTGGTTTAGCAGCAGGTTTTGGTTCAATGCTGTTTGACCTATTAAACCCTTTATACATAACCTCTGCCCCCTTTACCTTCGCCTTTAAGTTTATTATGGCGTGGCTCTGCGGAATAATCGCTCACAGCAAAAAAGAAAACGCGAATATTCATTTAAGATACGTTTTAGGCGCCGTTTGCGGTTCTCTTTCATACGTTGTTCTTTATTTGTCTAAGGGTTTTATAGAAGACCGTTTCATTTTGGGTCACGCATTAGAACTGGCTCTTGGCGAGGTTGCAACCAAGTCGATTGTATCTTTGGTTAACGCCATAGTCGCTGTAGCGGTAGCAGTTCCGCTATCATATGCTATCAGACCTATCCTTAAAAAATTTAATATCTAAATCTAATAATAGTCCAAACACCTCTCGGAATATATTTTCGAGAGGTGTTTATTTATGTTAAATTTATTATCTGAAATCGTGGGAAGATTTATATGCTTTCTTCTCTATTTTGAGAATACAGGATCCTTTCCAAAACCGTTAAAAGCTTCAGAAGAATTAGCACATTTTGTAAACTATAAAGAAAAAGGTGATCTTAACTCAAGAGAAAAGTTAATAGAACACAATTTAAGGCTGGTAGCACATATTATCAAAAAATATTATACTAACACTAATGATCAGGATGATCTGCTTTCCATCGGAACTATCGGTCTTATAAAGGCTGTTAATACTTTTGCTTATAAAAAAGGAACAAGGTTTGCAACCTATGCATCAAAATGTATCGAAAATGAAATACTGATGTATTTTCGCAATATTAAGAAAACCTCCCAAGACGTATATATCAGTGATCCTATTGATACAGACGGTGAAGGAAACGCTATAACTTTCAGCGATATAATTTCTGAAGACTTTGATATAATCGATTCAATCGATAATGAAAATCAGGTTAAAAGGTTAAAAGAGTATTTGTTAACCGAACTTAATAAGAGAGAAAGAGAAATAATTACCCTTAGATACGGATTAAACGGAAAAAAAGCGTTAACTCAAAGAGAAGTTGCCAATATTCTCAATATATCGAGGTCATATGTATCAAGGATAGAAAAGAAAGCGCTTGATAAACTTAAAGCAAAATTTTCAAAGGAAAAATAATATATTTTACAAAATCATTGATTTTTTCTTCCAAAAAAGTTATAATATGTAGGATTGAAATAAAAAGACATTCTAAGGGGAGTGTAATTTGGAAAAGTATATTATAAACGGACCAACAAGACTAAGCGGTTCTGTAACAATCAGCGGAGCAAAAAACGCAGCTTTAGGAATAATACCTGCTACCCTTCTGACCGATGAGGTTTGTGTTTTGGAAAACGTTCCTAATATAAGCGACGTTGCAATAATGTTGGATATACTTGCTGAAATGGGTGCGGATATCAGGCTCTTAGATAAGTCTACCTATGAGATCTGCACTAAAAACGTTTCCTGCTCTTCTGTTCCGAATGATATTGCAAGAAAAATGCGCGCATCATATTACTTTTTGGGTGCATTTTTAGGCAGATGCTCTAATGCAAAAGTTCCAATGCCGGGTGGTTGCGATCTTGGAGTTCGCCCTATTGATCAGCATATCAAAGGATTTGAATCTTTAGGAGCAAACGTTTCTATCGAAAACGGCGGGATTATCGAAGCTTCTGCAGACGTTTTGATAGGAAATCAGATTTATCTTGATACTGTTTCGGTCGGAGCGACCATAAATATAATGTTAGCAGCTGTAAAGGCAAAAGGCTTAACAATTATAGAAAATGCAGCAAAAGAGCCCCATATCGTTGATTTAGCCAACTTCCTTAACTCAATGGGTGCAGATATTATGGGCGCAGGAACCGACGTTATTAAAATCAGAGGAGTTGATCATCTCCATTCAACTACCTATTCTATTATTCCCGATCAGATAGAAGCCGGAACGTTTATGGCGGCTGCCGCTGCAACAAGAGGCAGAATTCTTATTAAAAACGTAACCCCTAAACATCTTGAACCTATTTCTGCAAAACTTATCAAAATGGGTGTAAACGTTGAAGAATATGATGACAGCGTATTAGTCAGTGCGGACGGAGTATTAGAAAGAACAAGTGTTAAAACCTCTCCCCACCCCGGATTTCCAACCGATATGCAGCCTCAGATAGCAACAGTTCTTTGTTTGGCTAACGGGACAAGCATTATAACCGAGGGCGTTTGGGAGAACAGATTCAGATATGTTGATGAATTAAGAAGAATGGGTGCAAACATCTCGGTTGACGGTAAGGTCGCTGTTATTGAAGGTATTCCCTCTTTTCATTCCGCACCCGTTAAGGCAACCGATCTCAGAGCAGGGGCCGCTATGATCATTGCCGCTTTAACTGCAGAAGGAACCAGCGAAATTGAAGATATATATCATATCGAAAGAGGATATGAAAATATTGTTCAAAAATTTAATCTTCTCGGTGCTGATATCAGAAAAATATCCATTCCCGATGAAGTTTTGACTGAAGCGCTTTAAGGTAAATATATTATGGCAAGGTTTTATTCTTTATTCAGTTCGAGCAAAGGAAATTGTTCATATATCGAAAATGAAAACGGCGGCGTGTTGATTGATGCATCGCCGTCTTTCAAATCTATTTCAGATGCTTTGAAAAACCGCAGTATTGATGCTCGGTGTATTAAAGGCATTGTGATCACGCATGAGCATTCCGACCACGTTTCTGCGCTCAAGGTTCTTCTCAAGAATATTAACGCTCCTTTATATTTGTCCGATAAGGTCCTTTCTTATCTTGTGGAAAAAGACCTTATTCCCGCAAAAACAGAATATAATATAATTGAAGCAAATGAAGAATTTTCTATTAACGGAATTAACATAACCCCATTCAGAACCCCGCACGATTCAATGGATAGCTTCGGTTTCGTGATCAAAACAAATTCAACAAATTTCGGTTATGCAACGGACTTAGGAACCGTAACGCCTGAAATTTTATCCAGATTAAGTGATTGCAAAACCGTATTTATTGAATCTAACTATGATGAAAATATGCTCATATGCGGTAAATATAACAGACTGTTGAAGATGCGTATTATGGGAGAAAGAGGCCATCTTTCCAACTATGATTGCGCCGAAGCATCAGTTAAACTTCTTGCTTCAAAAACAAGTAATTTCATTTTAGCGCATCTCAGTGAAGAAAATAACACCCCTACCCTTGCAGAAAACGAAGTTCTGTCAGCTATGAACAGAATTAATGCAAAAGTCGGACGTGACTATATATTAGAAGTTAGTTCAAGAAACGGGCTTCAAAACCCGATAATTTTTTAGGTTATTATGGTTAAAATAAAGATAATTAACGTTGGAACTAATAAAGAGAGTTATTTTAATGAAGGCATTGATGAATACGTTAAGCGGCTTCAAAAGGAAGTATCGTTTGAATTTGTTTCGGTTCCTGAGTTCAAACTCCCGTCCAACCCAAATGAAAATGAAATCAATAACGCTTTAAACAAAGAAGCTTCGCTTATTGAAAATCTTATTCCGAAGAACTCCTTTGTTATAGCAATGTGCATCGAAGGAAAACAGTTTTCTTCAGCAGAATTTGCTGATCTTTTCAGAGAAAAACTTAATTATTTCAGCTCATTTTGCTTTATTATCGGAGGATCTTTCGGACTATCGAATACAGTTAAATCTAAGGCTCAATTAAAACTATCGATGTCTAAAATGACCTTTCCTCACACAATGGCAAAACTAATATTATCAGAACAAATCTACCGAGCATTTTCAATTAACGGCGGCGGTAGATATAATAAGTAAGAGGTAAATATGAAACAGACTCTAATAAAGTTTAGAAAAAGTATATTAACTTTTGCTAAAATATTTATGCTTGCAGTTCTAACCGTTATGTTAGGCATAACCTATTATTCTGAATATCAAGCCGCTTGGTTTTTCCTTAAAGGAAACATTCTCGCAATTGCCATGTATGTAATTCTCCTTTTCTTCTTCGTCAGAATGTATGGCGGATTCGATATAGGTTTTCTGAGAAAAAACGAGATCACCTATTCTATGTCGGTATCAGTAATTTTTGCAAACGTTATTTTCTACATAATGCTTTGCTTGATTGCTAAAAAGCCTCTTGACGTGCGACCGATGCTTATATTAACTGTTTTCCAAATAGTTTTAGGAACAATTTTAAGTTTTTTGTTTACCAAACTATATTTTTCTCTCTACCCTGCCAGAAACGTCGTATTGATATGCCACGACAGAGATGCCGCTCAATCGATTATTAATAAAGTCAAAATGATCAAAGAACGCTACGTTCTCAGATGTGTTCTGCCGGACACACTTGATTTTGAAAAGATGGTTAAGGTTATCAAGAATTTCGAGTCGGTGTTGATCTACGAGCTTGATAGCGAATTAAAAGAAAAACTTCTCGACTACTGCTATAGTGAAGGTAAACGAGTTTATATCGTCCCTACCGTTCAAGATTTAATTATCGCAAACTGCAACTTTTCTCAGATTTTTGATACTACTGCGGTTCTATGTAAAAACAGAGGGCCGTCAACAGAAGAGAAAATTTTAAAAAGAACCGCAGATATCATTGTTTCATTCATTGGTTTAATAGTTTCATCCCCTCTCATTCTCTTAACGGCACTCTTAGTTAAATTTTCTGATAAAGGTCCCGTTCTTTATAAGCAAGAGCGTTTAACTGAGAACGGCAGAGTTTTCACTCTTTATAAATTTAGGAGCATGAGAGTCGATGCAGAGGCCGACGGTAAGGCAAGACTTGCTTCTGCAAATGATGACAGAGTAACTTCCGTAGGTAAGTTTATCAGAGCAACCCGACTCGATGAGCTTCCGCAGCTTTATAATATTTTAAAAGGCGATATGAGCCTTGTTGGTCCTCGTCCTGAAAGACCCGAAATATCCGAAGAATATGAAAAAAAATATCCTGAATTTAAATATAGACTTAAAATGAAAGCAGGTCTCACGGGATATGCTCAGGTTAACGGTAAATATAACTCCTCTCCTCGCGATAAACTGTTAATGGACCTTATTTATATTCAACAATTTTCACTGCTGTTGGATATTAAACTTGTATTTCAAACCTTTAAAATTGTGTTTATGCCGGATAGTGCTGAAGGTTTTAACAAGGAAAAAACAGATATTTCTCAAATCGAATTCATTAATGAAGAAAACGAGTAAAAAAAGATGCCCTGGGGCATCTTTTTTTGTGTTATAATTCTCTTTCTGTTCATATTTATTAAATATAAAATTAATAGGAGCTATGAATATGAAAAAGAATTTTTTGAAGAGAATTTCATTACTGCTTTTATGTGTTGCATTATTAACTAAGAGCGCATACGCAAGCACAGTTATCCAAACCTCAGACGGTCAAATTACCGAGGTTTCAACTGACGAAGTAACAATTAAAACAAATGCGAAATCAGCAGTTTTGTTAGATGCTTCTAACGGTGAAATACTATATGAAGAGAATAAAGACGAGCCTCTACCCTTTGCTTCAATAACAAAGATAATGACTATGCTTTTAACTATGGAAGCAATTGACAACGGAACCTTAAGTTATGATCAGGTTTTAGTCTGCTCAGAAAGAGCGAAATCAATGGGCGGATCAGAAATATGGCTTGAAGTAGGCGAAGAAATGACTGTTAGCGATCTATTAAAAGCCGTTGCCGTAAATTCTGCAAACGATGCCGCAGTTGTTCTCGCGGAAGCCGTTGGTGGAACCGAAGAAAACTTCATTAATATGATGAACAAAAGAGCCAAAGAGCTTGGAATGGTTAACACCACCTTTAAAAACACAAACGGTCTTCCATGTGAAGGGCATTTATCAACTGCTTATGATATTTCTCTGATGTCGAAAGAACTTCTCAAACACAAAAAAATATTAAATTATACTACTATTTGGACAGACACATTAAGAAACGGAAAAACTGAGCTTACAAACACAAACAAGCTTGTTCGCTTTTATAAAGGCGCAACCGGTCTTAAAACAGGATTTACAGATGATTCCGGATACTGTTTATCTGCATCAGCGGAACGAAACGGTTTAAGTCTTATTGCAGTAGTTTTAGGTTGTGAAACGTCAGATCTGCGGTTTAACGGCGCTAAAGAGCTTCTTAACTATGGTTTTTCTTCCTATAAATTCTATAAACCTGAGTTTGATGTATCAATATTGGATAAAGTTAAGGTTATATTAGGAACAAAAGAAAGCGTTTCTCTTAACGTTCCCGAACTAAAAGGATTTGTAATAAAAAAAACAGATGAGTCGAGTATATCCTATGAGTTCGAAATCTCTAAAGACGTAAAAGCCCCTGTAGACGTCGGTCAAACCTTGGGAAAATTAATTTATAAGAATAACGATAAGGTGTTGGCAACCTATGATTTAAAGGCTTCGGAATCGGTGTCTGAACTAAAATTCGGAAACTGTTTTTGTGCATTATTCTTAAAATTTATATTTATGAGGTAAAATTTGCTTTAAACCCTTGAAAAAACACTAAATATGAGTTATGATATATTTAGAAAAAAATAAAGCAAAGGACCGATGAAAATGTCACTAAAATTAAACGAGAAACATTTAAAAGGATTTATTGCGGCAGACGAATTTGATGCTATTGCGCCTCAAGTTATGTCTGCCCATAATTTATTAGTGGAGAAAAACGGACCCGGAAATGATTTTCTTGGTTGGGTTGACCTCCCTCTAAACTACGATAAAGATGAATTCAAACGCATTAAGGCTGCAGCTGAAAAGATTCGTAGTAATTCAGACGTTCTCATAGTTATCGGAATCGGAGGATCATATCTCGGCGCTCGTGCCGCAATCGAATTCCTTCATTCGCAGAACTACAACTCATTAACTAAAGGAACTCAGATCTATTTTGCTGGTAACTCTATTAGTCCAAGATACCTAAACGAAATTCTTGCTATTTGTGAAGGTAAGGACGTTTCGATCAACGTTATTTCTAAATCAGGAACAACTACCGAACCCGCTCTCGCTTTCAGAGTATTCAGAGAGTATCTTGAGAACAAATACGGCAAGGACGGTGCAAGAGAAAGAATTTATTGCACAACCGATAAAGCAAAAGGAACGCTGAAAGAACTTTGTGATAAGAACGGTTACGAAACCTTTGTTATTCCGGATGACGTTGGCGGAAGGTTTTCAGTTCTCACCGCTGTCGGCCTCCTTCCTATCGCAGTATCAGGCGCAGATATAGATAAGCTTATGGAAGGTGCCGCAGACGCTATGAAAGCGTATTCTGTTGCAGATTTGTCTAAAAACGATTGTTATAGATATGCTGCTATTCGAAATATTCTTTACAGAAAAGGAAAATTAATTGAGCTTCTTGTTTCATATGAGCCATCATTTGCAATGATGAATGAATGGTATAAGCAACTCTATGGAGAAAGCGAAGGAAAGGATAACAAGGGCATCTTCCCTGCTTCTGTTATCTTCTCCACCGACCTTCATTCAATGGGTCAGTATATTCAGGAAGGCTCAAGAGTGTTATTTGAAACTGTTGTTGATATCAAAGATCCTAAAAACGATCTTTTTGTTAAGGATAGCGATGGTAACTTTGACGGACTCAACTTCCTTTCCAATCAGAATATGTCTGTAATCAACAGGAAAGCTTTCGAAGGAACAATTCTCGCTCACACGGACGGCGGTGTTCCCAATGCAGTAATCGAACTTGATACGCAGTCTGAATACGATCTCGGTTATCTTATCTATTTCTTTGAAAAGGCTTGTGCTATCAGCGGTTATATGCTTGGAGTTAACCCCTTCAATCAGCCCGGTGTTGAAAGCTATAAAAAGAATATGTTTGCATTACTCGGCAAACCCGGTTATGAAGCAGAGAAAGCAAAATTAGAGGAATTATTAAAGTAAATAAACAGGTAACTGTTTATCATAAATTAAGGAGGATTTCCAAATGATTAAACTTATTGTCGGCAAAAAAGGCTCCGGAAAAACCAAACAGCTTATTGATTTAATGAATGCAGCTGTAGCAAAGGATCACGGTAGTATCGTCTGCGTTGAAAAAGGCG
>JAZNVP010000124.1:0-3534 GCA_045592865.1 Oscillospiraceae bacterium | reverse complement strand
TTACCTCTTACCTAAAAAAAGAACCACCCTTGCGGATGGTTCTTTTTTATTTGCGTTATATGAGCTCAATGATTGCCATTTCAGCTGCGTCACCGCGACGGGGACCGATCTTAACGATTCTGGTGTAACCGCCGTTAGTGTCCTTATATTTAGGCGCGATCTCGTCGAAAAGCTTGTTAACAACAGTTCTCTTAGTAACGAACGCCATAACCTGACGCTTATTGTGGAGCGACGGCTCTTTTGCTAAAGTAATCATTTTCTCAGCAGTAGCACGAACCTCTTTAGCTCTTGTAACGGTAGTTTCGATCTTTCCGTTTTCAAGAAGATAGGTCGTCATTCCTCTGAGCATAGCCTTTCTATGATCGGTAGCTCTACCGAGTTTTCTTGTTCCGGGCATAGTAGCAACTCCTTTTCTAAGGCTTAGTCTTCTTCGCTAGCGAAGGAAAGCTCAAGAGAAGCAAGTTTATTGATAACTTCTTCAAGAGATTTTCTTCCGAGATTTCTAACCTTCATCATTTCTTCTTCCGTTTTGACGGTTAAGTCTTCAACGGTGTTTATACCTGCTCTCTTCAAACAGTTAAACGAACGCACGGACAGGTCAAGCTCCTCAATGGTCATCTCAAGGACTTCTTTCTTATCCTTACCGCTCTTCTCCACCATAATTTCGGTGCTGAAGGCTTCGGCAGAAAGGTCGGCAAATAAGCTGAGATGTTCATTAAGCACCTTGGCTCCGAGGGACACCGATTCCTTAGCGGAGATGGTTCCGTCGGTCCATACCTCGAGTGTTAATTTATCAAAGTCAGTTATCTGACCAACACGGGTATTTTCAACCGTATAGTTTACCTTTGCAACGGGAGTATAAATACTGTCGATCGGGATCATACCAATCTCAGGCTGCAAAAGCTGCTTATTGCGTTCGATCGGAACGTATCCTCTGCCCTTGTCGATGGTGATCTCCATGTAAAGCGAAGCACCTTCACCGAGGGTAGCGATATGCATCGAGGGGTTAAGGATCTCAACCTCAGAATCTACCTGAATATCGGCAGCGGTGATCTCCTTTTCGCCTTTAGCATCGATATAAAGGGTCTTGGGAGCCTCGCCGTAAAGCTTAGCAGTAAGTCCCTTCATATTGAGGACGATTTCCGTAACATCTTCCTTAACTCCGGGAATTGTTGAGAATTCGTGCTGAATACCGTCAATCTTGATAGCGGTAACTGCAACGCCGGGGAGCGAAGAAAGCAAAACACGTCTTAAACTGTTTCCGAGGGTGATGCCGTAACCGCGTTCAAGCGGCTCAACTACAAATTTACCATAGGAGCCGTCCGGCTTTAAGTCAACGACTTCAATTTTAGGTCTCTCTATTTCGATCATTAAAAACCCTCCGTTCATTATACGGGGCAAAGCGCCCCTGATAGTAGTCTAAACCTTATTTCGAATAGAGCTCGACGATGAGGTGTTCCTCAACTACGAGGTCGATCTCGTCTCTGTTGGGTAAACGTGTTACCTTAGCAGAGGTCTTATTCTTGTCTGCCTCGAGCCACATAGGAACGGGACGTCCCGAGTTAGCTTCGATAACAGCCTTAAGGTTATCATTTTTGGAAGCCTTTTCGCTAACTGCAACCGTGTCGCCTTCTCTTAAGAGATAGGAAGGAATATCGGTTTTAACGCCGTTAACGGTGAAGTGTCCGTGACGAACGAGCTGACGAGCCATTGCTCTTGAAGAAGCAAGACCGAGTCTGTAAACTACGTTGTCAAGACGGCTTTCGAGTATTTTAAGAAGATTTTCACCGGCAATACCCTGCATTCTTTCAGCCATCTCGAAGTATTTAGCGAACTGGCTCTCAAGAACACCGTAGTAACGACGGGTCTTCTGCTTAGCACGAAGCTGAATTCCGTAACCGCTTAACTTTTTGCGGCCCTGTCCGTGCTGACCGGGAGCATACTCTCTGTGGGTGAAAGGACATTTAGCAGAATAGCACTTCTCACCTTTTAAGAAAAGCTTCTGGCCTTCTCTGCGGCACTGTTTACATACCGCTTCGGTATATCTTGCCATACTATTAGCACCTCTTTCTAAAGATTAAACGCGGCGGCGTTTGGGGGGACGGCATCCATTGTGAGGGATAGGAGTAACATCCTTGATCATGCTAACTTCGAGACCAACGGTCTGAAGCGCACGGATAGCTGCTTCTCTTCCTGCACCGGGTCCTTTAACATAAACCTCAACGGATTTAAGACCGTGCTCCATAGCTGCCTTTGCAGCGGTTTCTGCAGCAGACTGAGCTGCGAAGGGAGTTGACTTACGGGAACCTCTGAAACCAAGGCCGCCTGCACTTGCCCAAGAAATCGCATTACCCTGAGTATCGGTAATAGTTACCATTGTGTTGTTGAAGGTGGACTGAATATGAACTTGACCGCGGTCGATGTTTTTGCGCTCACGGCGTTTTCTTGTAACCACCTTTTTAGCTGTTGCCATTTTCAGTTCCTCCTCTTACTTTTTCTTGTTAGCGATAGTCTTCTTAGGACCTTTACGTGTTCTTGCGTTAGTCTTGGATCTCTGACCTCTAACGGGGAGACCTTTTCTATGACGAACGCCTCTGTAGCATCCTATTTCAACAAGACGCTTGATGTTAAGAGCTGTTTCTCTTCTGAGATCACCCTCAACTGTTAAATTTGCCGCAATGTATTCACGAAGCTTGGAAGCCTCTTCCTCGGTAAGATCCTTAACTCTGGTGTCGGGATTGATACCTGTTGCAGCAAGAATTTCCTTTGCTTTGTTGGGGCCTATGCCGTAAACATAGGTGATACCAACCTCGATTCGCTTTTCTCTGGGCAAATCTACTCCTGCAATACGTGCCATTAATTTTGCACCTCCATCAAATCGGTTTGTTTAGCCCTGACGCTGTTTATGCTTAGGGTTACTGCAAATAACCATTATTTTACCTTTACGTCTGATTACCTTGCATTTTTCACACATGGGCTTAACTGAAGGTCTGACTTTCATTATAAAAACCTCCTTTTGAGACAAGCCTTAATAGGCTTATTTTGAACGCCAAGTTATTCTGCCCTTAGTAAGATCGTATGGCGACATCTCGATCGTTACCTTATCACCGGGAAGAATGCGAATATAGTTCATTCTGAGTTTTCCCGAGATGTGAGCTAAAATGGAATGTCCGTTAGGGAGTTCAACCTTGAACATAGCGTTGGGAAGAGCTTCCAGAACGGTGCCTTCAACCTCGATTACATCGTCTTTCGACATTTTATTTCCTCCGATTCCTTTTTGGAAATTAAATCGAGCGGACCGAAATCGATCCTTAGATTTTTGTTAATATAATATTGCCGCTTTTAGTTATCGCAACCGAGTTTTCGAAGTGGGCGGAAAGACTTCCGTCTTTCGTTACGACCAACCAACCGTCTCTCGAGTTGTCGTTAACCTCATAAGAACCCGCATTTATCATCGGCTCTATTGCCAACATCATACCGGGGACAAGGCGAATGCCCTTGCCCGACTGCCCATAGTTCGGAACGTCGGGAGAT
>JAZNVP010000123.1:0-4798 GCA_045592865.1 Oscillospiraceae bacterium | reverse complement strand
GTAACGGGTGTTGAGATTAAAGAAGAAGACTACGTAACGGTTTCTGTTGATTGCTATAATTCTGAAACATCCAAAGTTATTGAAGAACTTAAGTATGATGCTTTGGTTGTAAAGGTTGGTTCTTTATATGTTGCCGAAGGCTTTTCCGAAAAGTTTATAGGGTGCAAGTCGGGGGATAATGTTGAGTTTTCTTTAACTCTCGACGAAAGCCACGAAAAATTCGGCTTAAATGGCGTTGAGGTTCGTTTCGTATGCCTTATTAAAGAACACGTAAAAGTCACTTTCCCTGAGTTTACCGATGAATTCGTTAAGGAAAACTCGGATTTCAGTTCTTTCGAGGAATGCTATAACGACGCGAAGAAGAAACTCGAGGAACGCAATAAATCGGATAACGAGGCAGAAATAATTGATGCGATTTGGACTGCTATTGAAGATGCGTCTGAGATTATCAAACTGCCGGAGAAAGAATTAAATTTTTATGAAGAAGCCATCAGAAAGGCCCACTCTCAGTATGCGGCAGATCTTAACGTTGATTTTTCAGAATACTTGGAAAATCATTTGAATATGAGTTCGGAAGAGTTTGAAGAATTTGTTTTTAAGAATGCCGAAGACTCTGTAAAGAGCGATCTTATTATTAAATCAACCGCAGAAAAATACGATATTAAACTTTCTGAAGATGAGTATAAAACCTATCTTGAAACTCAAAGAGAGGCATTTGGCTTTGATTCTGCGGAAGAGTTTGAGGAATACTATGGCGAACTAACTCTCAGACAGTTGGCGCTCGAAACAAAAATCAGCGAATATTTATTAAAAAATTATAATTAAACTATTGCATAATGAGAAACCCTCTGCTATAATTAAGTAGTTAATTGTTAAGGACTTAATTATAGTGGAGGTAGATATGAATAGTATGGATAGAGAGCTTATAGATAAGCTTCGATTGTTTGATAGAACCCATAAGAAAACCTTGTCTTCTGTTGCTGAAAAAACGGGAGTCTATCATTCTCAGCATAGAATGCTTATGTTTATAAGCCGTAATGCAGGTATCAGCCAAAGAGAACTTTCCAAAATGCTTGGAATTAGCCCTGCCGCCGTTGCAGGTGCAGTAAAAGCTCTTGAAAACGAAGGCTTTATAAAAAGAACACCTGTTGATTTGCGAACTAATTCTGTCTTTTTAACAGAAAAGGGAGAAAACATTGTTAACGAGAGTGTTTCTATATTTGAGCGAATAGATAAAAGTATTTTTGCCGACTTTTCTGAGTCCGAGCAGGAAATGCTTTTATTTTTTCTGTCAAAAATGATTGATAATCTACATAAATATAACGAAAATGAACAGAAAGGAGAAAAGAAATGAAAAGATATCTCAAATACGTTAAGCCATATTTGAAATACTTTATTCTTGGCCCTATTTGTATGATAGTTGAGGTTATAGGCGAAGTGCTTTTGCCGAAACTTTTGTCACAGATAATAAACGTCGGAATAGGAACAACTGCTTCGGTGGGTAAGGGAACAGGATATATTATCCTTATGGCTTTATTGATGATTGGAGTTGCGGTTCTGATGCTTCTTGGCGGAGTCGGCGGCTCGTATTTTGGTGCGAAAGCATCTGTATATTTCGCTTCTGATCTAAGAAGGGATATTTATAAGAGAATCCAAACCTTCTCTTTTGCTAATATTGATAAATTCAGCACGGGGTCACTTGTAACAAGAACAACAAACGATATAACTCAGCTTCAGAACTTTATAAATATGCTTCTCAGAATGTGTCTGCGTTCACCCGGTATGCTTATCGGCGCGGTAATTATGGCAATTTCAATTAACCCTAAGCTTTCGGTTGTGCTTCTTTTCTCAATACCTGCAGTAGCACTGGTTCAGTTCATCGTCATTAAAAAAGGCTTTCCGCGTTTTTCAAAAATGCAAACAAAAATAGACTCGTTAAACTCAACTGTTCAGGAAAACCTGACTAACGTTCGTGTCGTTAAATCGTTTGTTATGGAAGAGTATGAAAATGAAAAGTTTTCGGCTTCAAACAAAGATTTAAAAGAATCCGGTATTAAAGCAATGAACGTTATGATTTTGATGCAACCTTGTATGATGATTTTAATGAACCTCACAACCCTTATCGTTCTGTGGTTCGGCGGCAGATCTGTTATCGATTATGTTCAAACAGGAACAGGTATGGAAGTAGGCGACCTGACCGCTTTTATAACATATATTAATCAGATTTTATTCTCGTTAATGATGCTAACGATGGTTTTTATTTCTTCCTCGAGAGCCTTGGCTTCAGCAAAAAGAATTAACGAGGTATTCGATGAGATTCCCGATATTAATGATGCTGACGCGAAATATCCTGATGAAACAGTTAAAGAAGGATGCGTTGAATTTAAAAACGTCGGTTTTCGCTATTATAAAAACAGTCCCGACGAGGTGCTTAGCGGCATCAATCTAAAAATTCCCGCAAAATCAACCGTCGGAATAATCGGTTCAACGGGTAGCGGTAAAACAACCCTTGTTTCTTTGATTTCACGTCTTTACGATGCCGATAGCGGTGAGATAACAGTAGACGGAATAAACGTTAAAGATTATAGCATAAAGAACCTCAGAGAAGGTGTTGGAGTGGTGCTTCAGAAGAACGTTCTGTTCTCGGGAAGCATTGAAGATAATCTTCGTTGGGGCGATCAGAACGCATCCTTTGAAGAGATTAAAGCAGTTTCAAAAAGCGCTCAGGCAGATATGTTCGTAGAAAGCTTTCCTGATAAATATAAAACCGATTTAGGTCAGGGCGGCTCTAACGTTTCGGGCGGACAGAAGCAACGTCTTTGCATAGCAAGAGCACTTCTTAAAAAGCCTAAGATATTAATTCTCGACGACTCGACAAGTGCGGTCGATACTGCAACCGAAGCCAATATAAGAAAAGCCTTCTCGAATGAACTCAAGGACTCAACAAAGATAATTATCGCGCAGAGAATAACCTCGGTTATTGACGCCGATATGATCGTTGTTATGGACGAAGGAAAAATAAGCGGAGTAGGAACTCACGCTGAGCTTTTGGAAAATAATGAAACCTATCAAGAGATATATTATTCTCAAATGGATAAAAAGGAGGCATAACTGTGGCAAGAAGTTTAGAAGAACTTAAAAAGCAGTATGAATCATCAGGCCACTCTATGTCTCGCGGCCCAATGATGCACGGCGGCAGAGGACCGAGAAACCGTGGAATGAAAGGCGGAAAACCAAAGAATTCAGGAAAAACCATAAAAAGAATTCTTGGATATCTTTCTCCTTATAAATTCAGGTTTATTGCTGTATTTTTATGTATGGCTGTCTCAACCGTCACCTCGCTTGTCGGTTCATATATGCTTTCACCGATAATCAATAGAATAGCAGGTTACGCTAATGAAGGAAACGCAGACTTTGCCGATAGATTTATCCTAAATTTAACCTCAAAAATGAAACCCTTATTTGAGTTATATTCAGGAAATGAGAACTTCAGTGAAATAGTTTCATATCTTATCGTTGGTATTATTTGTTTAGGAACGATATATATAACCTCGGCTATGACAACATTCATTCAGGCTAAGCTAATGCTTCATATTTCTCAAGGAGCTATTTTAAATATAAGAAACGACTTATTCAGAAGTATTCAGAAACTTCCTGTCCGTTTTCACGATTCTCACCCAACCGGTGAGCTTATGAGCAGATTTACCAACGACGTTGACAATATCGTTATGATGCTCGATACTACGGTTGTTAGCCTTGTTTCAGGAATAGCAACCTTAATCGGAACCCTTATGTTTATGATAAAACTTAATATAGTGCTAACCGTTATAACGGTTATCTTCATCCCCGTTTTTGCCTTTGGAGGAATGGCTATAGCAAGGCTTAGCGGAAAATACTATTCTTCACAACAAGCCGCCCTCGGCGCTGTTAACGGTTATATCGAGGAGTCTATATCGGGACAGAAGGTTATTAAGGTGTTTAACCACGAAGACGAGGCGGTTGAAGAATTTAACCTCTTAAATGAAAACCTTAGGGAAAAGCAGAGACTCGCTCAGTTTTACGGCGGACTTATGGGACCTATTATGGGAAACATCAGCAAAATCAGTTATGCCATTACCGCGGGTATCGGCGGTGTGTTCTGCTTTTTAACCCTAACCGGAGCAATTTCACCTGATAATATTTTGGCGCTCAGCGTTGGCGGACTTACTGTTTTCGTTAACTATGCAAACCATTTTGCCCGTCCTATAAATGAGATATCCCATCAGATGACTACTGTTTTTTCTGCTCTGGCGGGAGCAGAACGAGTGTTCTCCGTTATGGATGAAAAACCCGAGGTTAACGAGGGAACCAAGATCCTCGAAAACGTTAAGGGTGAGGTTGTATTCGACAACGTAACCTTCGGCTATAACGAAAATAAAACCGTTTTAAAGAACCTTTCTCTTTATGCTAAGCCCGGTCAAAAGGTCGCTTTCGTTGGCTCAACGGGTGCGGGTAAAACTACTATAACGAACCTAATTAACAGGTTTTACGATATCAACGAGGGAACCATAACGATCGATGGTGTAGACGTTAAAGAATATAGTAAAGACTCATTAAGAAGCAATATCGCAATGGTTCTTCAGGATACCCATTTGTTCACAGGAACGGTTAAAGAAAATATCAGATACGGCCGACCCGATGCTACCGATGAAGAGGTTATAGCTGCAGCGAAAACTGCAAGTGCACATTCCTTTATAATGCGTCTTTCCGATGGTTATGACACTGTTTTAACGGGTGACGGAGCAAACCTCAGCCAAGG
>JAZNVP010000122.1:0-2074 GCA_045592865.1 Oscillospiraceae bacterium | reverse complement strand
TATGATATCAGAGGAACAGAGTCAATCGTTGTTCAGTAATTTTGAATTTCTGATTCTTTTGAATCTAAAAAACGGACCGCTTTAAGCGGTGCGCTTTTTGTATATATAACAAAGAGTCGAAGCGTTGGGGCGAAAATCTGTCGCCCGTAAATAAGCCCTCCCCCAGAAAAGTGAGGGTGCCACGCAAAGCAGACTCGGAGGGATTGTAAAATTAAATCTTCTGTGAAGTCACACATCAATTATTAATTTTCTGTAAAATAATGAAATATTTATGAAACTTTAATTTTCAAAAGTATTAAGGTTGAAAACCTGGGCCCGATATGTTAAAATATTGTTAACGAATTTTTAGCATAATTGTGAGAAGGAATGTTATGATCAAAAAGGCCTTGGTTGTTATCAACCCTAAAGCAGGAATTAAAAAATCGAATAGGCTTTTAACCGATATCGTTTCTGAACTTCAAAAAGGCGAGTATCTGGTAACTGTATATGTAACTCGTGAGCAGGGAGACGGCAATAGATTTGTAGTTAAAAACGTTAAGAATTTCAGTCTCGTTGTTGCCGTCGGCGGCGACGGAACCTTTAACGAAGTCGTTGCAGGAGTTATAGCGTCGGGAACAAAGACAAATATCGGGTATATCCCGTCCGGCAGCACGAACGACTTTGCCTCAACCCTGCGTCTTCCTTTGTCGCCTGTCAAAGCGGCAACTAATATAATTAAAGGAACTCCTAAAGCCTTCGATGTTGGAATCTTTAACGGCAGAGTGTTCACCTATGTTGCGTCATTCGGTGCATTCACGGGGTCTTCTTATAATGCCCCTCAGGAAGTCAAGAATTCTATTGGCCATCTTGCTTACATCTTTGAGGGAGTTAAAGATATCGGTAATATCAAGGGTTTTAATTTAGACGTTAAAACCGAAGAGAAGAGTTTTTCGGGTAGATATATCTTTGGGTCTATCAGTAACACGACCTCTCTCGGAGGTCTTTTGAAGATCAATGAAGAAATAGTTGATTTAAGCGATGGAAAGCTTGAACTTATGTTTATTAAAGAACCTAAAAATATTAAAGAACTTAATCAGATATTATCGGCAATTAATTTAAAGAATTATATCGACTGTCCGATGATAGATTTTTGCTCTGCAAGAAGCATCGATATTATAACAAAAGATGATTTTAACTGGACTATCGATGGAGAAAAGCAGAATGGCAGTCCGATAATTGAGGTGAAAAACGTTGAAAAAGCAATCAAACTTCTCACTGTTTAACTATATAAAGAATAATAAGCATGTTCTTTTGCTGCTTTATTATCCCATATATCTTCCGATATTTGCGTATCTTAACAGTGGACTTCAAAGAAACTATCATATTATCGAGCTTCCCATTGACCGAATGATACCGTTTTGTGAGTGGTTCGTGATACCTTACGTTGTCTGGTATCTATATATATTTGCGGCACCTGTCTATCTGTTATTAAAGGATAAATTCGAGTTTAAGCGCTTTATGTATATGCTTATAGTTAGCTTTAGTTTTAGTCTCCTGATGTTCACCTTTTACCCAACAGGGCAGATGCTAAGACCTGAAGCAGCTCCGAATAATATCGCGGGATTTATCTGCTCAATTATTTGGGCGGCCGATCCGCCCTATAACGTTCTCCCGAGTATGCACGTTTTAGGAACATTGTTTTCTTGCGTTTCCATAACCTTAACCCCAACGATCAGAAGTAAACTATTCAAGGTTTGCTATAATATAATGGGTGTGCTTATAATTATGTCAACCTGCTTTATTAAACAGCATTCGGTTATCGACACGGTCTTTGCAATTATAGTGTTCATTCCAATACTTGTAAGCAGCAAATGGGTAGTTAAAAATAAATAAAAAAAGAAAACCCCGAAAGGTTTTGTGGACTGCACCAATTTGTGCAGACAGTACAAAAAAGCCCCTATGGTAGGTTGAATTAAATTTTAAGCAACAAACTGACATCGTTTTTCAAATGGTGTCAGTTTTGTTTTTAGTTGGATACGCTGATGATTGTAGAAATGGATGTATTCACCTATGAGGAGGCGAGCCTCCTCATAGG
>JAZNVP010000121.1:0-17049 GCA_045592865.1 Oscillospiraceae bacterium | reverse complement strand
TATCTCTCATGCTATCAGATTAGTGGACGTTGAACATTATTCGGTTGTTGGTTATGAAGCTTTCTATGGATTCATAGCAGGAATTCTTGCCGGTAACTATGATATAACGGATTTATTCATCGATTCAGTATTAAAAATCGGATCTGCAGATCTCACCGCTCTCGGTGATTTCTTAGATAAGATTAGTGCTCTGGATACCGAAGCAAGTATAACGTTAACAGTCTCAGCTGATGCTTCCGAACTTCCCGAATCCGTTAAAAAATATCTTTAATTTTTAAAAAAGCCCCGACCGATTAATGGGTCATGTCTTTTTTTCTTTTTACCACTATAAATACTATTATAATAATTGGAATAACAAGATGAAATATCCACGACCAAAGCTTATAGGTATCAAAAATTTTAATCAGCGAGTAGTTCCTGCTTCCTAACAAAGCTGCTATAGCAGAAGTCAAAATTAATAATGAATAATAAACTGTTTTTTCTCTTTTTATAATTGAAAATCTTTTTATATATCCAACTGCAAAATTCAAACACACAGCATACTTAATTATTAGACTTAAGACAAGAACAACGCTTATTATAATTTCTAATCTGGAAATCAATTCTCCAAAATTAATTACTGAAACCGAACTGTAAAATGAATAATACTGTGTTTCAAACATCGGAAGGCCTAAAACTCCTAAGCAAAATGCAGAAATCAACGATATAGCTAACGATCCTATAACAGACCCAAATATCAATGCTCTTCCCCTTTTAGATCTTTTTTCTGTTTTTGGAAGCAAGTATATAAGAATAATGTTTTCGGCAAAAGGATAAGCAAAGTAAGACGTTATGTCGGAAGCATAATCATTAAATCGAACCGATTCTTTGTTGAACAGATTTTTCCATTCGATGTTATCAAAACCGATTAAAAATGTTACTGCAATAAATATTGATATCAAAACAAATGATATTACTGAAAATTTTCCAAAAACACCAAGACCGGAAATTATTGCAAAAACAGATACTGCACCAATTAGAGATATAATTAATATTTGAGGAGTCTTATCAAGCGAAACGTTAACAATCAATGAGGATGCACTGTTTAGCACTCTTGTAGCAATAAAAATTGCATATATGCTGAGAAGAGCACCTAAAACTTTTCCCGTAATTTTACCACAGACGTCTTCAGTCAAACTGAAGAAATTATCATAATTTACCCCATCAAAAAGTTTTATAAAAACTATATAAATCAGATTAAATATCAATCCTGCAATCAACACGGAAAGCCAAAGCCTTGTTTTGCTGTTAATAAACCCTCTGAAAACTAAAACAGAAGAAATATTAAACATAAGCGTAATACAGAACAATTGATGGATTTTCAACTTCTTAACTGTAGTATTCATTAATTCCGCTTCCTTTAATTTTAACACTAACGTCAATTTCTTTTTCGGATTCAGAGAGGAATTTGTGAAATTGTTCCTCCGATAGATTGACTTTTGAATAAAGACCAACTAAATCTGCTTTTTTATATTTAATCGTCTCATATAAAAGGCGTGTGATCTTAGTTTTAACATCGTTTGAAATAATCATATTATAATTTTCTTCATTTTCAGATCTGTTATTGTCCTCAGTAACAGCAACCGATAACTGCAAATTTATTTTCACTCTGTTTTCTACAAGATTAATATTACATGCCGAGTCAAGCAGTCTTACCCCCAGCAACTCATCATCATATTTTACTGTAAAGTTTCCTAACTTAACACGATTGTTTAATAAATTTATAAAAAAAGTATCATTTTCGCTCAAAAATCCTAAAATTTTATCACCTTTAAAGTAGGCTGAACCGCTTATTTTAATAATTTCTTCGTCATTATTACTTTCCTTTTTAAGAACAGAAATCATGCTCGAACAGTTATCTGTTTTAGTTTCGTTCATTATTTTATATAGCTTTGAATACACCGAGGTTGCTTGATAATCTTCATCAGCTTTAAGCGAATCGGATAATCCGTGTCCGATAATTTTTTGCTCAATATTCTTAGTATTTAATATTGCTTTTGCTTCTGAATCCTTTGAAATAAAGACAAGTAAATCATTTCTGTATTCGATGTTTCGAATAAAATAATCAAGGATATCAGATATTCCTCTTTCTGCAAGTCTCTCACCTATAATAATAAGTTCACAGTATCCTAAATATACGTTTTTATTAACCAACTTAACGATCTCGCTTAAGCCTTCCGTTAAAGAATTGCAGTCAACTGATAAAACTTCGTTTTCTAAGCTGTCCCCCATGTCCCCTGCCTTAACAACTTCGGCACCTACCTTATACTTAGCGCTATCTGAAACGTCTATTGAGATAGCCGTAACTACCGCACTGTCTCTGATTTCCTTATAGTTAAAACAACCGGATAAAAATAAACAAAAAGCAACTATGACACTAATCTTTTTCATTCAAAGCCCTCTTTTTATTCCACCATAAATAAGCTGGTCTTTTATATAGTTTATTCCAAGGATAACGAACGTAAGCATCCATATTAGAACTTTTAACACTACTAAATATACCTTCGGTATAGCTTACACCAAAAGACTCTAATTTCAATAAATGAATAATTACGAAAGTCCATAAAATAAAAAAGCCAAAAAAACCAAGGAAAGTTGAAGCCGCAATAAAGCATATCCTCAAAAATATTACTGCGGAATTAACTTTAGGGTTAACAAGACCTGTTATAGCAGATAATGCAACGACTATAACCATAGGTGCAGAAACAACGTTCGCTTCAATTGCGGCTTGACCAACAACAAGTGCACCTACTATACTAACTGCCTGACCCGCACCGGACGAAAGTCTTTGTCCGCTTTCCTTAATAACCTCAAAAATACCTATCATAAATAGGCATTCAACAAATGTTGTTATCGGAATTTCTTGATGTGAGCGCTGTATATTAAGCGCTAAATTAGGCGGTATAAGATTCCAATGAAAGTTAACGAAAGAGATATAAATTGCAGGAACGCTTATTGCAAGAAAAAATGAAATAAATCTCATAAATCTGATGATACTGGCTAAATAAAAATTTAAATAATAGTCTTCATTTCTTTGAAAGTTTTCCAAGAACAAACAAGGAAGAGTTAAAACTACCGGCGTCCCGTCGGATATTATCACTATCTTGCCCTCCAATAGTCTTGCAACGGCAACGTCGGGTCGCTCGGTAGTTCCAACAGTTTTAAACGGTGAATATTTCCCTTCTCGTATCTTTTCAGAAATAATGTTAGTATCGATTATCCCGTCAATGATAATGTCATTAACTTTATCTTTTATTTCCAAAACCTTTTTTTCGCTTACAAGTCCCTTAATATATGCTATACATACCTTACTGTTAGTTCTCGTCCCCGCGGACGTGAATTCAAAGGTCAAATCTGCCGTTTGTAGCCTTTTTCTTATAAGACCCGTGTTGAGCATTACACTTTCCAAAAAGCCTTCTCTCGGACCTCTGGTTACCTTCTCACTCGAAGGCTCTTCTACACTGCGCTTTTCATATCCCTTTGTATTTATCTGCAGCGCTATCTTCAATCCTTCTGCAAACAAAACAGAATCTCCCATCAGTAACGCTGACACAACCTTATCAAATGATTTAATTTCTTTAACGTCGTTAATGTATAACAATCTTTCCGAAAAATCTTTAAGATTTATCTCTCCTTCATAAGTTAGAATAGCACGTCCGATACCCTCGCATATCATTTTATTGTCAGACATTCCTTCAAAAAATATAAGCACAAAGTTATTCTTAATGTTTCTGAATTTTCTCACAACTAACGTTCCGTCTTTGTCAAAGATGCTTTTTAATGAATTTATATTATCATTAATATGTGTCGTGATCTTATATGAATCAAAATTATTCTTACCAAACAAACTAAAATTCACCTCTTTATTATTCTTTATTATTCCTAATTAAATCCCGAATAAACAAAAAAGAAGCAGTTCCATACGGAACTGCTTCTTTTATTTTGATGCATTAACAAATCTTATATATGAGTTTTTTGCTGAATACTCAAGACCTTTTATATCATCACTGTAATAAATATATCTTTCATTATTATATGCAGGTATTAAAACTAATTCTTCGGCTAAAGCCTTAAACGCATCGTCTCTTAAGATCTTTGCTTTTTCAAGAGAATCGGATAAGAAATATTCCGAAACGTTATACGATATCTCCTCATTATTAAGTGATCTGCTCACTTCCTGCAAAAATGAAATCTTATTATCTTCTAAAATGTAATCAACAAGAGCTACGTCGTAATCTTTATTTTCAAGTCTTGAGTAATATTCATTGCTATCCAATTCTTCAACTATGAAATAAATATTTAGGTTTTCTTGCCAGTATTGAAGTGCGAACATCAAAGCATCAATACTTTTCTCATTCTTTTTGCAGATTATCTTTGGTCTGGAAATCTTATCAATATCTAACTCTAAATAGGCTTTATCGAGATAATCTTTAGCTAAATTCACGTCATAACTATAGTTATCACTGATTACGCTAAATAAATCGGTGTTTATCTTATAACCATAAGGCAAATTATCCGATATACTTTCTCTGTTAAAAGCAAAACTTAATGCCTTCCTGAAATTCAAATTGGTATAAGGTTCACGGTCGGTATTAAACAAAAGTCCAAATACCCTTTTACTGTATACGTCCGAAACGAAACTATCGTTAATTAGATCTTCTGTAACAACAACGTCATTACTACCACTTAACAAAAGATCAGCCGATGAATAATCCTCATTAATAAACAAAGTAAGTAATTTCGGAGAATTATTTGAGTGAACGGAGTTGTTGTTTCGCTTAAAATACAGAGCTTCACCGTGATACCATGCGTAAGGTTCAAAAGCTCCGTTAATCAATATCGTATCGGACTCTAATCCATACTTCCCCTTGGTTCCGTTAAAGAACTCTTCATTGCAAGGCATAGCGATCGGTAAAGATAAAAGCTCTAAAAATGAATGATAATTATATTCAAGTTCGAACGCTAAAGTATTGTTATCAAGCGCCTTAATACCAAGCAATTCCGAAGAAATTTCTCCGTTATAAACCTGCTTAGAATTCTTAATGCAATAGAAAACTTCTACGCCTTCTGCCTTAGTTTTTTTATCGAAAATGCGTTTAAAAGCAAAAACAAAATCATTAGCAGTGAGGTCTGTTCCGTTAGCCCATTTTAAGCCTTCTTTAAGCTTAAATTCATAGGTTTTATCATTAGGATGATACTCATAAGACTCTGCCAAATTAAGTGCTACAGAGCCATTCTGAGCCATTACAGTTAAACCGTCATATGTGTTTGCGACTATCAGTTTGCTGTTATCATCCTTTGCGGTTTGCGGATCTAAAGTTGATGGCTCCGAAGAAATATAATGAATAAATTCAGACTTGTTTTCACCTTTGCAGGACGAAAATGACGTTAAAAAAGTTATAAAAACTAATATAAAAATGATATTTTTTTTGATCATTTAATTTTACCTTGACTCAAATCAACAAGGTATGCATTAATAAATCCATCAATGTCACCATCCATTACTGCGGTAACGTTTCCGGACTCAAAGCCTGTTCTATGATCTTTTGCAAGGGTATAAGGCATAAATACATACGACCTGATCTGACTTCCCCACGCTATTTCTTTCTGAACGCCCTTGATGTCTTCAATCTTATCAAGGTGTTCTCTTTCCTTAATTTCTATAAGTTTAGATTTAAGCATCTTCATCGCAACTTCTCGGTTCTGATGCTGACTTCTCTCGTTCTGACAAGCAACAATAATTCCGGTTGGAATATGGGTAATTCTAACCGCAGATTCGGTCTTATTAACGTGCTGTCCACCTGCGCCCGATGCTCTGTAGGTGTCAACCTTTAGGTCTTCGTTTCTGATTTCAACCTCAACGTCATCTGTAATCTCGGGCATAACCTCTAGTGAAGCAAACGAAGTATGTCTTCTTCCTGAAGAATCAAAAGGAGAAATTCTGACAAGTCGGTGAACTCCTACCTCAGATTTCAAATATCCGTAAGCGTTGTATCCTTCAATTAAAATAGAAGCACTTTTTAAGCCTGCCTCATCACCGTCCAGATAATCGAGAATCTTATACTTAAAGCTATGGCGTTCTGCCCATCTGGTATACATTCTGTAAAGCATTGAAGCCCAATCCTGCGCCTCGGTTCCACCTGCACCTGCATGAAATGTAAGAATAGCATTATTTTTATCGTATTCACCGCTTAACAGCGTGGTAAGACGTTGTTCCTGATATCTTTTAAATAGATTATCAGTCGTGACCGTCAACTCCTCGCTAAATGACTCATCCTCTTCCATATCAGCAAGTTCGATCATACCTTCAGTATCGTCAACATCCTTCTGAAGTTCTTTAAACTCTGATATTTTATCCTTCTTAATTTTTATTTCCTGAAGAATTTTCTGCGATTCATTTGGATCATTCCAAAAATCTTCAGCCGTAGTTTTTTCTTCAAGGCTTAAAACGTCATCGGTAAGACCATTTATGTTAATAGCTTTACCTAAATCTTCTATAAGTGGCTTTAATTCTTTAATTCTTAAACTTAATTCTTCATATACAAGCATTATTTATACCCTTTCATTATGTTGTTTAATAGGTTTAAAATCCTCTTCTTTAACCGATTCAAAATACCTCTTAGCCTGGGTTGTGAAAAGCTTATGGTAAATTCCTCGTTTTGCTAATAATTCCTCGTGATTACCCTCTTCAATGATCTCTCCGTTTGAAAGAACTATAATCTTTGAAGCGACAGTTGCAGAAGAAAGCCTGTGTGAAACAAAAAGAGTGATCTTATCTTTTCTGAGCCTATCAAATTGACTGAATACTTCCTGTTCAGCTATAGCATCAAGAGAAGCTGTTGGTTCATCGAGAATAAGAATATCCGAATCACTGTAAAAAGCACGTGCAACAGCGAGTTTCTGCCACTGTCCGCCCGAAAGTTCTGTTCCCGTTTCCTCAAATATTCTCATAAGAGGAGTATCATAAGAGTTTTTAAGTCGCGTCACAAATTCGTCTGCTCCGCTTTCTTTAGCAGCTCTTATTATATCACTTCTATCTATCGTTTTCTCGATGTCACCATAGGATATATTTTCCTCAACCGAAACAGCATACTTTCCGAAATCTTGAAAGATTATACCGAACATCTTGTAAACTTCATCTACGTTGTAACTTTTAATATCCCTACCGTCAAGCAGAATAACGCCTTCCGTTGGGTCGTAGAGCCTTGTTAAGAGTTTAATTAGGGTAGTTTTACCTGCGCCGTTTAACCCTACTAAAACGAGCGTTTCTCCCGGTCTGATAAAAAGGTTAATATTTTTAAGAACGTAAGTTTCGGTTCCCGGATACTTAAAGGAAACGTTTTTAAGCTCGATAGTGTGTTCACAGTGTCTATTAACAGATAACGGTTTATCGATGTTTGGAACTATCTCCTTTTTAACCTTCATAAACTCAATCATATTATTGATAAATAACGTTCCCTCATAAATAGTGGCGGTAGTTCCTATTAAAGAAGTAACTCCACTTGAGATCGAGTTAAGTGCTCCTGTGTAAAGCGAATAATCGCCAACAGTCAGCTGACCCATACATACTTTATATGCAACGTATAAAAATAAAATACAGTTAACGGTTGTTGTTAAAATATTTAAAATAAGGTGAACCGACTGTTCTTTGATAATCAGCGCCTTTAAGCCCTTGAAATATCTCTTAAATATAGTCTTAAACTTATCAATAAAACTATCCCCCAGATTAAAAAGACGAACCTCTTTTACCATATCCTTGTTTGTTACAAGATCGGCAAAGTAATTCATTTCACGTCTGTCTCTGGAACGAAATCTCATATAATTTACGTGTTTTTTCCTAAAATGAAAATTTACAAACGCCGAAGGCAAAGACATTGCTATTATAATTACTGGAGCTACAGGACTCACAAACCAAAGAATAGCAATAAAGCTAACCATACTGATAACAGTGCTGATAATATTAAAAACTGCTTCCATTATCTGTATAGGACGTCTATCTGCTTCCCTGCTGGCATTTTCAAGTTGTTCATAAAATTCAGGTATATCAAACTTAGCAACGTCAATATCTTTTGCTTTATTTATTATTTTAACCTTAATGTGATTTACAACAAGCTCACCCGTTACTCTTGTAATTGCTATGTTGACGCCTGAAACAAGCTTTATAGCAAACAAATAAGCAAACTGAAAGATTAAAAGAATCATAACCGCTTTAAAAGCAGAATTAAAGTTTATCCCCGTAGTGTTTCCGATGCTGATATTATAAGCAGAAATCAGCGAGTTAGTTAACTCCTTAGTAATATAAGCGCCAAGGATCGGCATAACACCGTTAAAAACAGAAACAAACATCATAAGGAAGAGTATAAATGGGTTTGTTTCCCAAACTAACTTAAAAATGTAAAATAATCTAAAGAAGAAGCCGCCGATAACCTTTTTAAGATAAGACGGAACTTCCCTTATGTTTTTGGGCTTCGGTTCTTTATACTTTTCCATATTCGATCTCATTGGAGGCCCAAACATCATTTTACATCACTTCCTTAACCTATTTATTATAAAATAATTAGTAAACTTTGTCAATAAATCAGCGGTCGGACAAACGATGTCCGACCGCTAAAATTAAGCTATAAATTGAAAATATATAAGAACTAAAATTCCCAAGATAATTCTGTAGTAACCGAATACCTGAAAATCGTGCTTTTTGATAAAATTCATTAGGAATTTAATAACAAACAAAGACACCAAAAATGCTGAAACAAACCCGCTTAAAAGAATTAAAAATTCATCGGTGCTATAATCAAAACCAAACTTTAACAGCTTTAATGCACTTGCTCCCGCCATAACAGGAACCGAAAGAACAAAGGTGTATTCTGCGGCGACACTTCTGCTAAGTCCTAAAATCAAAGCGGTTATAATAGTAATACCGGAACGAGACGTTCCCGGAAAAACAGCAGCCAACACCTGAGAAACGCCAATAATAAGCGCTTGAAGGTATGTTATGTCCTGTAAAGTATTAACACTTGACGGTTTGTTTTTATATATTCTCTCAATAATTATAAACATAACGCCGACAATGATTAAAGCCAGAGCAATAGGAACAGGACTGTAGAAAAGCTCTTCGCATAATTCATCAAGCCCAAAAACAACCATCAGACCTGCAGGAATGCAGGATAAGATAATCTTTAACCATAACACAAGCGCATTTGTCTTAAACAGGGTTCCCCCTTCTTTTTTACTTTGGAAGGGCCATATCTTATTCCAAAACAAAATTATTACGGCAATTATAGCACCAAGCTGAATAACAACGTCGAACATACTTTTAAAATCAGCCGATACGTTTAAATGCAAAAATTCTTCAACGAGAATAATGTGACCCGTGCTGCTGACGGGAAGCCATTCGGTTATTCCCTCAACAATACCTAATATTATTGACTTTATGATATCCCACATAATGTTTTACTCCTTTGAAAAGAACTTCATAATTAGTTTTGCGAAAGGTTTTGGCCAAAAGTTTTTAAGCATTTCATAATCTTCAGAAGCTCTGACGTTGTTGCCAATACATTTAGAGGTTTCAGAGTCTTTGTGCCGTCTGTGATACATTAATTTTTTATCAATAAAAGCAAATACCCCATCCATTTCGGAAAGTTTTAACCAGGTATACCAATCAAGCGTAAATGATTTTTGGGTTACATACGGAGACTTACCCGTTAAATCAGTTTGAAGCGTAACTGAAGGACAACCTATCGGACACCCTAAAGATAAACAACGCTTTTTAAACCATTTTTTGTTACCGAAAGCAGAGCTGTTAAAGCATTTTGAAATAATTCTCTTCACCTTCATATTCCTGTTAGACGGAGAAACCTTGCCGTTAATTATCTCTGCATAATCAGTAAAGAAAATTATCTGCTTTTTATCTGAATTATAGGAATAAAGAATATTCTCAAGGTATTCCGGCAGATAAACGTCGTCCTGGTGCGCAACGGTTACAAGGTTTGTTTTACAAGAAGAAACGGCAAAATTCCAATCAACACCGATACCTCCCGACGTAACGGGATTTATATACATTTCTATGGAATACTTTTTGCAAATATTCTCGATGAATGAATTCGGAGTTGAGGTTGCTAAAATAACGTTGCTTTTGATCGTTTGATTTAAAACCGACTTAACGCATTCTTCAAGATATTCCGACTCTTTATATGCGCAAACCACAAAGGTATGGTCTTCATATATATTCATGCTCAGTTTCCCTTTTGAATTTTTTTAGTTTTTTCATACGTTGCAACGACCGCTTCGATAACAGAGGCTCTGAAGCCACCGTCCTCGAGTGCTTTAACGCCCTCAATTGTAGTTCCCTTAGGACTGCAAACCGCATCCTTTAATTCGGAAGGAGATTTTCCCGTTTCTAAAAAAAGCTTTGAGGAACCAATCAGCATCTCTGCAGCATATGTATAGGCTTTTGCCCTCGGAAAGCCGCACATAACAGCACCGTCTGCCAATGCTTCGATCATCATAAAAGCAAATGCAGGTCCGCTTCCGGAAACCGATGCGCCTATATCTATCATGGACTCATCAACCTCATCCACAAAACCTGACATTGAAAGTCCGTTTTTAAATATTTCAAAAGTTTCATCACTAACGAGATTATTTCGGGAAGCCATCGTTACACCAAAACCGACCGAGCAAGGAAGATTAGGCATAATTCTTATTATAGGTATCCTTTTACCAATCATTTCTTCAATTTGAGAAATCGACGTTCCTGCCGCCATAGATACTATAACAAAATCACTGTTTTCCTCTAAGTTATTTGAAATCTCTTCAAATAAGCCCTTAAGCATATGAGGTTTAACTCCAACGTAAATATATTTTGCGTTACTTGCAACCTCAGAAACCGAAACCGCTGTTGCTCCGATCTTTTCTGCCAACAACTCTGCCTTACTTACATCTTTGTCAGAAAGAGCAATTTTATAAGCATTAGGATTCTTTGCGACGGCTTCTGCCAAAGCGCCGCCCATAGCACCCGTTCCAATAAACCCGAAATCAAATTTCATAACAACTCTCCTTATCTTATCTGACCTTCGCCCTCAATAACGTATTTATACGTCATAAGTTCTGAGAGTCCCATCGGTCCTCTTGCGTGAAGTTTTTGGGTTGAGATTCCCATTTCGCAACCGAGTCCAAACTCCCCACCGTCCGTAAACCTCGTTGAAGCGTTAACGTAAACGGCCGCGCTATCGGTGTATAATTTAAAATAATCTGCAGCAACAGAGTTATTCGTTATTATTGCTTCGCTATGTCCTGTTGAATGATTTAAGATATGATCTACCGCTTCTTCGGTATTTTTAACAACCTTAACTGCAAGTTTATAATCTAAAAACTCAGTATCAAACGATTCTTCATTCGCTTTTGTTCCGTCTATTATTTTAGCCGATTTTTCGCAAAGAATAAGTTCAACAGGATTTTCTCTGTTTTCACAGAGCTTGTTTTTTACAAGAGGCAAAAACTTTTCAGCTATTTCTTCATCAACGAGCAACACTTCTGCAGCATTGCAAACCGACGGTCTTGAAGTTTTTGCATTATTTATTATTTCTAATGCCATACCTATATCCGCGCTTTTTTCAACGTAAATATGGCATATTCCCGTTCCGGTTTCAATGCAAGGAACAGTCGCATTTTCTACACAAGCTTTAATTAGTCCCTTTCCGCCTCTTGGGATAAGAAGATCAACGTAACCGTTTGCGGTCATCAGATCAATACTGCTCTGTCTCGTCGTGTCGTCGATTAAATTGATTGCAAATGGCGTTATACCCGCATTTTGAAGTCCTTCCCTTAGTGCTTCAACCACTGCTTTAGAAGTCCCGTAAGCCTCTTTTCCGCTTCTTAATACACAAACGTTCGAGCTTTTAAAACATAAAACAGCGGCGTCGCTCGTTACGTTTGGTCGGCTTTCATATATTATTGCAATAACACCCATCGGCGACAAAACCTTTTTTATAACTAAACCGTTATCCCTCTTGGTTTCAGAAATAACAGAATTATAAGGGTCCTTTAGAGCCTTAACGGCAAGAAGTCCGTCCGCCATTCCTTTGATTCTGTTTTCATCTAATCTGAGACGGTCTATCATAACGTCACTGATAATACCTGTGCTGTTATCGACGTCAATTTTATTTGCCGCAAGAATTTTATCGGTATTCGAGATAAGCGATTTTGCCATAAAATCAATAGCTTTATTCTTTTGTTCGCTTGTCAGTTTTCTGATTTCATTCTTAGCATTTTTTGCATTATTGAGTATTTGAGCCGTAGTCAAGATCTAATCACTTACCTTTCCGAAAAAACGGGTTCCGACTGCTTTTCCTTCGACTATATCATAAAGATTTTCAGGGTCATTACTATTTGCAATAACCATATCAGTGCCGTTTTCCATTGCTATTTCTGCGGCTCGGATCTTAGTCCTCATTCCGCCTGTAGCAAGAGAACTACCCTTTCCCTCGCCAAATTTTCTAATTTCATCGGTTATTTCTCTGACTTCGCTGATCAAAACAGCATCTGAATTCTTATGAGGATCCTTATTATATAAACCGTCAATATCAGATAAAAGTATTAGCAAATCTGCACTGACGCTGACAGCAACGTTTGAAGCAAGTGTGTCGTTATCGCCGATTTCAATTTCTTCTGTTGATATAGAGTCGTTTTCGTTAATTATCGGCAAAACGCCGAACTCTAATAAACGAGAAACGGTATTCTTAAAGTTATTATGATTAGTTTCATTTTCAAAATCCAATCGCGTTATAAGAATTTGAGCAATTGTGTGGTTATATTCAGAAAACTCTTTATCATAAACATACATAAGTTCACACTGACCCACTGCGGCCGCCGCCTGTTTTGTTGGCATATCGTGAGGTTTTTCATTAAGAGAAAGCTTTCCAACGCCCATTCCAATTGCACCGGACGAAACAAGAACGATTTCATTCCCTGCATTTTTAAGATCACTAATAACACGGCAAAGGGTTTCAACTCTCTTAATGTTCATTCTTCCTGATGAATGTGCAAGCGTTGAAGTTCCAACTTTTATAACAATTCGCATTTTAAAACCTCCGAGAACCTATTATTCATATATTTTATCACAATCACTACCATATTTCAACAATTTAATTAAATAAAATAACGGTTCTTACAAAGAAGAACCGTTATCATAAAACTTAGCAAGACCGCTATGTGACGTTTCTCTGTAACCGTAGTGAAGATCACGTCCCGTATTATACATAGTTTCAACAACAACGTCGAAACTTATCTTTCTGGAATCAGCCAAGAAATTTGATAAAGAAAGTGCATTAATTGCTCTCATTGCCGCAACTGCATTTCTTTCAATACAAGGTATCTGAACGAGTCCTGCAATTGGGTCACAGGTTAAACCTAAATGGTGCTCCATTGCAACCTCTGCGGCATATTCTATCTGATCGATTCCCATCCCAAAAAGTTCTGCCAAAGCTGCAGCACCCATAGAACAAGCCGATCCTATCTCTGCCTGGCATCCGCACTCAGCACCGCTAATAGAAGCGTTGGTCTTTATAATATTTCCAACAAGTCCGCCCGTAGCTAAAGCCTTAACGATATCAAGATCTGAAAATCCTCTTGTTTCTTGCATATATTTTAGAACTGACGGAACGACTCCGCATGCTCCGCAGGTTGGTGCGGTAACAATGATACCGCCAGAAGCATTCTGTTCGCTTACAGCAAAGGCGTAGGCGCTAACAAGACGGTTTTCTTTTGTTTGAGCAGACTCATCGATATGCCTTTGATTATATAGGATCTGTGCCCTTCTCTGCGTTTTAAGTTCACCCGGCAAAACACCGCTGCAAGTGAGCCCTTCGTGCACAGATTTTTTCATTTGCTCCCAAATATCCGAAAGATATTCAAGAATACCCTCGCCCTCACATTCGGTAACGTATTCCCATATGCGCTTATCTTCATTTTTGCAATACTTTGCAATATCGGAAAAATAATTTAAATTATAAACGTCTTTAGGAGGTTCTGATGAACTGAGTTCGCCCTCAAATTCAATGCTTCCCCCGCCAACACTATAAACGCGCTCAGTGACAACCTTTTCATTGCCATTTTTTAATATAATATCCATTGTATTCGGGTGATAATCGCACTTCGTTTTACTGTCAAATATAACATCACACTCGACAGGCGCAAAAGTCTCCTTAATAACTCTATCAGTTCCGTGCCCCTTTCCCGTAAGGCACAATGAACCGTAGAGTATAACTTCTGCATTTGTAATGTCAGGATATCTTTCTTTTATTACCCTGACAGCCTTTTCAGGACCCATTGTATGAGAACTTGAAGGGCCTCTGCCTATCTTATAAAGCTCTTTTAATGATTGCATAATATCACCACCGAAAATATTTTAACACATGGATTCAAAAAAATAAATAGTATTGAAAAATTTTAATATTTATGGTAGCATTTAATAAAAATATTGGGAGGAAAATATGAAGGTTTTATTACTTAACGGAAGCCCAAGAGAAAACGGAAACACCGCTATCGCTTTTAATGAAATGGTTAAAACTTTTAATAAAAACGGTATTGAAACCGAGATCATAAACGTTTTATCCGATGAAATCAAGGGCTGCATTTCCTGCGGTTTTTGTAAGAAAAACGGAAAATGCGTTTACGACGATATTGTTAATGTAATTGCAGAAAAATTTAAGGATGCAGACGGTCTTGTACTTGGATCCCCCGTTTATTATGCATCCGCAAACGGAGCGTTTGTTGCGATTCTTGACCGCCTCTTCTATAGCACCTTATTTGATAAAACTATGAAGGTTGGTGCCGCAGTTGCCGCTGCAAGACGCGGAGGACTAACCGCAACCTTTGATCAGCTTAATAAATACTTCACAATTTGCGGTATGCCCGTTGCTTCGGGTCAGTATTGGAACGGAATTCACGGCGCAAAGGTTGGAGAGGCCGAAGAGGACGAAGAAGGTTTGCAGATGATGAGAACTCTTGCCGAGAATATGTCCTTCCTAATAAAATCAATAGCGCTTGGCAAAGATAAATTCGGCTTACCCGAAAAAGAAAAATACAGAAGAACAAACTTCATAAGATAAAATAACGGGCGGTAAAATACCGCCCGTTTTCTATTTCGAATAGCTCTTAAAGAAATCACCAAGTTCTTTTTTAACAAGAACCTGATCAACCAAAAACGCGCAACCATGATCCGCCTTTTCAACAATAACCAGTCTTTTATCACCCAAATTATTTTTATACATTTCTCTTGTCATATCACATGGGACAAAACTGTCCCCGTCTCCGTGAATAAATAGTATCGGAATTTTGTTTTTCTTAACAACCTCATTGCAGTCAACGTCGTAAATACTGAATCTTCCGATGATTTTAGCCATGAAATCAATTAAAGGCAGAGAAATTTTAGAACTTATTTTATATGTTTTTTCTGAAACAAGGCCTATTATCTCCCAAGGACTCGAAAATCCCGAATCAGCTATTACTCCTTTAACGTTATGAGGTAGGTCACAGCCGAGCGACATAACTACCGTAGTCGCACCCATGGATAAGCCGCCAAGAAAAATCTGAACCTTTTCACCGTAGGTATTGATAACGTAATCTATCCAAGACTTAACGTCAAACCGCTCCTTAATGCCGTAAGTTATAAGTCTGCCCTCGCTTTTTCCGTGAGAACGCTGATCAACAAGCAAAACGTTAAAACCAAAGTTTAAATACATTTCAACGGCGCAAGAAAAATCTCTTTTAGCCGCAGAACGATATCCGTGAAATATAATAATAGTTTTTTCAGAGTCATTATGCTCATAATAGCATCCGTGAAGTTTAAGACCATCAAAACTATTAATATACACGTCTTTATGCTCTGTGCTATTTATAAACTCAATGCCTTTTTTAATAAGATCCTTGTAACCGCAAAGAAAACCGGTTGTTCCCTCGGTCATTTTTTCAACGTCTTTATTATAGCCTCTAACAAATGCCGTGCAAAAGATATACACAAGAGCCATGATTACCAATACTAAAACTATTAAAATTGCCACCATACTATCAACCTCATTGATATATTAACATTTTATCTTTACCATTTCAAGTGAGTTTAATTATCAGAAATGTTGATTTTGGATATTATTTATAGTATTATATATTACATAGTTTAACCGGGAGTTAATATTATGAAAATTATTGGAAAGGTCGTTCACGGACGAGGCGAAGGAAACTCATTCGGTTTCCCCACCGCAAATATTGAAACATCTTCTCCCTTGCCGAAAAATGCAGGGGTCTATTGCGGTATAATTAAATTTAATAATGAACGATACCCAACAGTTGTTAATATTGGCTCATGCCCAACCTTTTCTGTTGAAAATGAAACTGTTGAAGCACATATTATCGGTTTTAACGGAGACCTTTACGGAGCAGAAGTAACCCTGATCATAAGAGAAAAAATTCGCGATATAAAAAAGTTTGACACACCCTTACAACTGAAAGATCAGATAGAAATAGATAAGGAAAACTGCCTTTTATATTTACGGAACTCTTCCCTTTGCTTTAGCGGACACAGACAAGAAAGACTTCCGAAAGATCCCGATGAACTAAGGCGATTAAAGGTAAATCTTTACACTATAATTGACGACGCTATAGCCGACGGTATCAGAACCTTCTATTATGGCGGATGTGAAGGCTTCGATATGCTCTCAGCTTTGGCTGTTATAGCAAAAAAGAATATTGCACCGGAAATTTCGGATGAGATTGAATTAATTGCAGTCGTTCCCTTTCAAAATCAAGACTGCAAATGGAACTCGATTTTAAGAAATGATTATAAAAATTTACTTTCAAAATCTGACCACGTAATCACACTCAACGAAAATTATATTTATGGCTGCTATCACGAAAGAAACAGATATATGGTTGACCATTCTTCACGTTTGATTTGCTACTATGACGGTGGAAAAGGCGGAACAAAATACACAGTCGATTATGCGTTAAAGAACGGTTTAG
>JAZNVP010000120.1:0-15191 GCA_045592865.1 Oscillospiraceae bacterium | reverse complement strand
AATAAATTAGTTTGCGGCGCCTTTAAAGGCGCCGTATTTTTTATCTTTAAACTTGACAAAACCTGACGGTTATGGCATAATACCAATGATATAGATAAAAACGTTGAATGAGTTTCAGTAGGGTTTGAAAAGAAACAGGTAAAGAGAGCGCTTTCATATAAGCTGAAATGGGCGCGGATGTCTTTCAGATCTGAATTTCACCTCAGGAGTTTCCTTTGAAAAAAGGATGTAGATGCTGCATTAAAGCATATAAAGCGGCGGCTTTTTTGGCCGCAATTTGAGTGGTACCGCGGAATTATTCGTCTCATTTTTAATGAGGCGTTTTATTTTTTATTAGGATATGGTGATAAAAATGAATGAAAACATTTTAAGATTGAGAGAAAGGTTTGAAGCAGAACTTGCTTCTTGCGAGAGCCCCGAAGCTTTAGAAGCAATAAGGGTCAGTTACCTCGGTAAAAAGGGTAGTATAACTGACCTTTTAAAAGGAATGAAGGACCTTTCAAATGAGGAAAAGAAGACCTTCGGTCAGGACGTTAACGTCTTTAAGAATGAAGCGACCGAGAAAATAGCATCGGCTATGCAGGTTCTTCGTGAAAAAGAAATAGAGAAGGAGATCAGATCAATGCCAGAGTTTGATCTCTCTATGCCTACGGACACCGAAAGAGGTTCATATCACCCTATAACGCTTGTTCAGAGGGAATGTGAGAGAATATTTAAATCAATGGGCTTTACCGTTGAAGATTACAGTGAGGTCGTTTCTGACTATGAGTGCTTCGAGTCCTTAAATATTCCGAAGCACCATCCCGCACGTGATATGCAGGACACATATTATCTTGATAACGGTCAGCTTTTAAAGACCCAAACCTCTGCGGCACAGAATGCTATCTATAAAAAGTATAAGGATGAACTTATTAACGAGGGCAAACCCATTAAGGCGATATTCCCCGGAAGATGCTTCAGAAACGAAGCGACAGATGCTTGTCACGAAAATACCTTCTTCCAGATGGAAGGCGTTATGGTCGACAAAAACATCTCAATTTCCAATCTTATCTTCTTTATGAAAACAATGCTTTCCGAAGTTTTCAAGAAGGATATAAAGGTTCGTCTCCGTCCCGGATTTTTCCCCTTCGTTGAACCCGGTTTCGAACTTGATATAAGCTGTCTTATATGCGGCGGAGAGGGTTGTCCTTCCTGTAAACACAGCGGATGGCTTGAACTTTGTCCCTGCGGAATGATCCATCCCGAAGTGTTAAAAGCGGGTGGTATTGACCCCGAGGAATACACGGGATTTGCCTTCGGTTTAGGACTTACCCGTCTTGCAATGATGAAGTATGGCGTTAAAGATATTCGTGATCTAAACTCCGGAAGCCTTAAGAGCCTTTCGCAGTTTACCGATGATGAATAAGAAGGGAGGAGAACAGTTATGTTTTTATCAATGAATTGGATATCTGATTTTGTTGACCTTGAGGGACTTGATAAATTGAAACTCATCAGTCAGTTCTCGCTCTCTGCAGCAGAGGTTGAAAATGAGATATTTATTAAAGGTAAGGATATAGAGGGAATCGTTGTTGCCGAGATCAAATCGGTTGAGGAACACCCCGAATCTAAAAAGCTCCATCTTTTAAAGGTGGATGCAGGTGACGGTGCTTTAACCGACGTTGTTTGCGGAGCGCCCAACGTCCGAGTTGGAATGAAGACCGCTTTCGCAAAACTTGGTGCAAGAATAGGAGATATCACCATTGAACCCAGAAAACTCGCGGGTTACACCTCAAACGGTATGTGCTGTTCCGAAAAGGAACTCGGTATCAGCGATGAAAACTCGGGTATTATGGATATCCTTGAGGACGCGCCTCTCGGAACCGATCTTAAAGATCTTTATGAGATCGATGATATAATCTTCGAGGTAGATAACAAGTCGCTTACTAACCGTCCTGACCTATGGGGTCATTACGGTATCGCAAGAGAGTTTGCGGCTCTTGCGGGCAGACCCTTAAAGGAAATTCCGAAGGTTGACCTTTCTAAATATAATGCTCTTCCTAAGGTTGATATGAAGATAGAGGATAAACTCTGCCAAAGATACTCCTGTTTGCAGGTTGAGAACATCACCGAGAACGTAAGCCCCGTTAATATGAGAATAAGGCTCTATTATTGCGGAATGAGAGCGATAAACCTTCTTGCAGACTTAACCAACTATCTTATGCTTGAAATGGGTCAACCTATGCACGCATTCGATTCGAGAAAGGTTGAAAAACTAAGAATTAAAAGGTTCAACGAGCCCTTTGTTTTTAAAACTCTCGACGGAGTGGACAGAAATATTGACACAGATACCCTTATGATCTGCAACGGTGACACACCTGTTGCCATTGCGGGTATAATGGGCGGACTTGACAGTGAGATAGTTGAGGACACAACGACCTTGACCCTTGAATCCGCAACCTTTGATGCGGTTTCAATAAGAAAGTCAACCGTTCGTTTGGCTCACAGAACCGACGCTTCTCAGAGATACGAAAAATGCCTTGATCCTGAGCTTACTGTTCCTGCAATTGCAAGATTTGTTAAGCTTCTTCTTGATATCGATTCGGGCGTTAAGGTCGTTTCTTCTCTGACGGACGAATATGCTTTCAAATATGAGACCGTGAAGCTTGATTTCGACAAGAAATTTGTTGACCGTTATACAGGAATTAAAATCGAAAACGATGCTATCGTTAAGACGCTAACCTCGTTAGGATTTGAAACAACGCTTGAGAATGATAACTTCCACGTTGTTGTTCCTTCCTGGAGAGCAACCAAGGACGTTACCATTAAGGCAGATATTATTGAGGAGATTACCCGTATATACGGATATGATAACTTCGACGTTAACACTGCTGAGGCGCCTTTATATCCTGTCAGAGCAAATCAGGAGAAAAGCGATGAGGACAGAATGAAGGATATCCTCGTTAAGAAATACTCTCTTCACGAGCTCCATTCTTACATCTGGGCATATTATGATGAATATAAGGCTCTCGGAATCGAAATTGAAGATAACGTAAAGCTTGTTAATTCAACAAACCCCAACATTGAAACAATCAGAAGATCGATAGTTCCCACTCAGCTTTGTCAGGTAAAACTCAACACGTCTTATTCAACCGATTTTGGTGTTTTTGAGGTTGGCAGAACGGTCGAGGGCCTTAACGAAGAGGGCCTTTGCAATGAGAAGAAGAAACTCTCTGTTACCTTGTTCAGCAAGGAAAGAACAACCGAAAAACTTTATTTCGCGCTTCGCGATATGGTTTCGGTTATGTTTGATGATATTAAGCATAAGAGTGTTGCGTTTGAGAAAATTGAGGCTACTTCTTCATATCAGCATCCCGTTAATCTTAACGCTATTATCTGCGACGGAAAGAAGATAGGCGAGATGGGCATAGTTCATCCCGTTATCTCGAAGAAGATCGATAAGAAGGCTTCTATAGTTTACACAGAGATAGACGTTGAAGAGTTCTCGAAACTTTCCAACGACAGCATTCATTACTCTGAGCCGAGCCGTTTTCCTGAGATGGAAATGGATCTCACGTTTGTAACCGACCTTTACCGTCCTATTGGTGAAGCGGTAAAGAAGGTTAATTCTTCTCTCATTAAAAAGGTTTCGGTTGTTGATACCTATACGGATGAAAACGGAAAATCAATAACAGTTCGCCTAATCTTCTCTCATCCCGACAAGACGTTGACCCGCGATGAAGTAATGGTTGTTATAAATGGCATTATTGATATTCTTAAAGCAGAGAATATCTCTCTGAAAAGTGAAAACGTATAAATAAAAAAGACCGCGTTAGCGGTCTTTTTTATTGCTTATTTTACCTTTTCAGCAAAAGAGTTGTCAACAATTTCATTCATAACAACCCTCTTTTCGAGTTCACCTGCAGATTCCATTACGTCCTGCAGTCTGTTAAAACTCTCTTCTGTCATAATGCCGTTAGTGTTCCAGGCGTCGATATCCTTGTGACGCTTCGTGACCTCGGTTAAAAGTTCTAAATCGTTGTCGGGGAAGTAGGGTGCTATTACTTTTGCAATTTCTTCTGCAGTATGAGTGTCGACCCATTTCTGCCCCTTTGTTACTGCTCTGGTGAACTTCTCAATTATTTCGGGGTTATCTTTTATATAGTTCTTGTTTGCAAAGTAGGCAGTGTAGGGTATCTCACCGCTTATTTCACCTATAGACGCTACGATATGGCCCTTACCTTCGCGGACAACCGAGGAAGCGGTTGGCTCGAATAATGTAACGTAGTCGCCTGTTCCTGCAGTGAAGGCTCCTGCCATCATTGCAAACTGAACCGAGGAGTCAACCGTTAAGTCTTTTTCGGGGTCAAGACCTTTTTGCTTTAATGTGTAGAGAAGCGTCATTAAAGGAACACCGCCGGCTCTTCCTCCGATTATATATTTACCTTTGAGATTATCAAAAGTAAAATCAGGTTCTTGGTTTCTTGAAACAAGGAATGAACCGTCGCGCTTTGTGAGCTGAGAGAAGATAACGGCGTGGTTTTCTTTGCCTTCAAGATAAACGTAGATGGATGCTTCGGGCCCTGCCAGACCTACCTGTGATTCTCCCGAGAGAACACTTGCCATTACCTTATCTGCGCCGTTTCCGCATATAAGTTCAATATCGAGTCCTTCTTCTTCAAAAAAACCGAGAGCTATTGCGGCGTATTGAGGTGCATAGAAAACCGAATGAGCAACCTCGTTGACAGTTATTTTTGTGAGTTTTTCTTCCTCTTTTCTGCATGAAGAGAAAAGGCATAGGGACATAACGGCAACCGTTGCCGAGGCGATGATGCGTGTTAGAATTTTATTCATATAATCTCCGTTCTACCGCTTCTGCGGTTAATTAATGTAACTAATTCATTCTCCTCTTTTTTAATACAAGTTTCTCAAATCGCACTACTATAAAATACATAGCGGTCGCGATCAGAGCAAGTATAACAACGCTTGACATTACCAGATCCAATTTGAATACCTGACTTCCGTAAACAATCAAATAACCGAGTCCCTCTTTTGAAACGAGGAATTCTCCAACTATCGAGCCCACCCAGGACATTCCGACGCTGACCTTTAAGGAGTTTATTATAACCGGTAGATTTGACGGAAGAACAACCTTTAAAAACACCTGTAGTTTATTTCCGCCAAAGGTTTCTATGAGCTTTATCTGGTCCTTGTCGGTCGAGAGAAAACCTCCGAGAACCTCCATAATGCTGACAATGAGAGAAACCGTTAGCGTTATAACAATAATGGCCTTTGGTCCGGACCCGATCCAGACTATGAAAACAGGGCCAAGTGCTATTTTAGGTAAACTGTTGAGAACTACCATAAACGGTTCTGAAACTTTACAAAACAGGGGAGAACACCACATTATTGAAGCAATAAGCGTTCCGATAAGAGTTCCGAGAATAAAGCCCATAACCGTTTCGTATGTTGTTATCAGGATATGAGAAAACAGATTGTTTTGTGAATATAAACCGATAATTGTTTTAATTATTCTTGTTGGCGAACTTGTTATAAATGGGTCGACTATTCCTTTTAAGGTTAAAATCTCCCATAAGCCGAAGAAAACAAAAACTATTAATATCTTAAGTATAGCAACCGTTATTTTTTCTCGTTTTAGTTTCTTTAAATAAATTAGTCTTTCTTCAGACCTTGACATCAATATCCCTCCAAATGCTGTTGAAGTAGTGAGGGAATTCAGTTCTATCGCGCTTATCAATTGGCGTTAGCTCTTCGCCGAAATCAATATTATATTCGCTTTTAATAACAGCAGGGCGTGAAGATAAAACGATGATTCTGTCGCAAAGGCTTAGTGCTTCGGAAATGTCGTGTGTTACCATTAAAACGGTCTTTTTTTCGCGCTTTATTATTGAATAAATATCATCTGCAACGGCGAGTCTTGTTTGGTAGTCGAGCGCAGAAAATGCTTCGTCTAAAAGCAGAATGGATGGGTCGACCGCAAGAGTTCTTATAAGTGCGCAACGTTGCCGCATACCGCCCGAAATTTCATCGGGAAATGAGTTCCTGAAATCCCATAAACCGTAGGTTTTTAATAAGTTTTCTGCTTTTTCGATATTTTCCTTTGTCTTTGCTTTTTTTATTTCCAGACCCAAGAGAATATTCTGATGAATTGTTCGCCAGGGAAAGAGATAATCTTTTTGAAGCATGTATCCAACGGTATTTTTGCCATATATAGTTATACTGCCGCTTGATGGACGCAACAGACCTGCAATTAGAGAAAGAAGGGTGGATTTTCCGCAGCCTGAAGGCCCTACGATTCCTACGAATTCCCCGCCCGAAACCGAAAATGAAATATTTCTTATTGCTTCGACTTCGGTTTCTTTGGTTTGGTAAAAAAGAGATATATTATTAATATCAATTATTTTCGATTTATTATTAATACTGATCACCGCATCCTTTCTTGGATACAATTAGTTATCTTCGATTTCTGCATATGAGCAAATAATCTTAAACCATACTATTCATAAGTGGGCTTAATTGTTATAATTTTTGTTGAAAAATAAATCTATATGTGATAAAATTTAAGGGTATTAAAACAAAGGAATGGGAAGGCAATGAAAAAGAAACTGATTATAATAATTTCTGCCGTTTTGCTATGCATAGCGGCTGTTGCAACGGTAGTTCTTTTTGATATATACGGAGTTGTTGGAAGTTCGGAAAACGTAACAGTGGTCGTTGAAGAGGGAGACTCATTTCGATCGGTTTTGGTTAAACTAAAACAAAATAAAGTTGTTCTGAATGAGAATATCTTCCTTGCTTATCTGAAGTTAACGGGAAAAGATCCTCAAATAAGCTATGGTGAATATTATGTCAATTCATCAATGAGCTATGAAGAAATTTTGAAAGCTTTGTCCGGATATAGCTACCGCGAAGAAATTAGTGTTACAATTCCTTCTGCAATTAACGTTGACGAGGTTGCGGCAATTCTTGAGAGCAAAGGCGTTTGCTCTAAAGCAGATTTTTTGAAGGTAGCAAAGAGCGGGGAATACACGTCAAGGCTATTGGATAAAACCTCGCCGCATTTCCGCGTTACCTATAAGGCGGAAGGATATCTTTATCCCGATACCTATATGCTATATGAAAATGATGATCCAAAAAGAGTTTTGGAGGTGCTTCTTTCTCAAACAGACTCTGTCGTAACAGACGAGATGCTTTTAAGGGCAGAGGAGTTGGGCCTTTCGGTAGATGAACTTATGACCTTTGCTTCTATAGTTGAGGAAGAGTGTTGCGGGTATTATGATGAAATGCCCAGAGTTTCTAAGATTTTCTGGAATAGGTTTAATTATTGGGGCAAAGACGCGAAACTGCAATCTGACCCTACCTGCACATATCCCTATAATACGGATTATTACGATACTTATAAGATCGGCGGACTTCCCATCGGTCCTATCAGTAACGTTACGAAGGACGCAATAAACGCGGTTTTATATCCCAGTGAGGCGCTTGACGGATATTACTTCTTTGTTAGTGATAAGAACGGAAGGTTCTATTATAATACGACCGATGCTAAGCACGAGCAGACGATAGCAACCCTTAAAAGTCAAGGTTTGTGGGAATATTAATGTAAAGCTGTTAAACTTTACGGGGAAAAGGAGAGATATATGAGCCTATTATATTGGTTTGAGTCTATTAGAAATCCTGTTTTAGATAAAATAATGCTGCTTTTAACCGAGTTTGGCGATGAAACGTTGTTTTTGGTTATTGCGGTAGTTTTCTTTTGGTGCATAAATAAGAAAACAGGCTATTTTCTGTTTATAACCTGTTTTGCAGGAACTGTTATTAATCAGTTTTTGAAAATAACCTTCAGAATAGACCGCCCTTGGATATTGGACCCCGATTTCAAACCCGTTTCGGCGGCAGTTCACGATGGACTTGGTTATTCTTTCCCGAGTGGGCACACTCAGACTGCAGTTGGTCTTTATGCAGGTCTTGCTTTAAGAGAAAAGAATAAAATTTTAAAAACGGTTTGCTTATTTATTGCGGCAATAGTTCCAATAACCCGTATGTATCTCGGGGTTCACACCCCTTTAGACGTTTTTACTTCTGTCGGTATAGCAACTGCTCTCATATTACTGTTAAATTTCTTGATAGAAAAGGTTTATGAGAATAAAAGCCTTATGTGGTGGATCATAGGGGCATTAACCCTTTTGACTATTGCTTTCACTGTTTACGTTTCAATCTTCAATATGCCTGAGAATATTAACTGGGTCAGCGCAAATAAAAACGCGTATAAAATGCTTGGTTGCTTTATAGGACTCATCGCAGTTTGGTTTATCGATAACTATAAGCTTGATTTCGATACACGCGCTGTGTGGTGGGCTCAGATAATTAAAACTGTATTAGGGCTCCTTATCATATTTGCTATCAAAACATTCCTTAAACAGCCTTTATATGCGCTTTTAGGCGAAAACGCCATAGCGGACGGAACGCGTTACTTTTTAATGGTTATATTTGCCGGTGTAGTCTGGCCTTTAACGTTTAAATTTTTCAAGAGAAAAGAGGAATTAAAATGATTTTAGACAGTTTAAAAAGATCTGATAATTACAATGCAGTTCATCCTGATTTTAAGTCTGCGTTTGAACTTGCAAAAAAACTTTATAATGAAAAGCTTCCTGTTGGAAGATATGAGGGAGAAAACGGTGTTTACGCTTTTGTTCAGGAATACGAAACAAAAAATCCCGAAACCCCGAGACTTGAGAATCATAGAGATTACATTGATATTCAGATAGTTATGAGCGGCAAAGAGAAAATTCTTGTTGACGTTGCGGAGAACCTCGAGTTAGAAACCGAATATACTCCCGACGCCGAGTTTTATCTTCCCAAGAAAGATAGCGGTGAAACCTTGGTTTTAGAGGGAGACGTCTTCGCTGTATTTTTCCCGCTCGATGCTCATGCGCCCGGACTCTCAATTGACGAACCAACAAAAGTAAATAAGATCGTAGTTAAAATCCCCGTTAAATAAATACATAAAATAAAAAATTCGCTTCAATAAGAAGCGAATTTTTTATTTTATATTAAATTTTTCTTTGGTAATATCAATTATTTGGTTTCCCTTAAATTTAATGCGTTCACTGTTATGCTTCCAAAATATTTGGAGCTGTTTTTTATGATGGCAAAGCTTTTCGTTGCAGTTTTTGCAACTGATAGAGCAATTTGTTTTTTCTGAAAACCGCTCGGGATGCAGTTTATAGGTTATTTCCCATCTGATAAGTAAAACAACAGAAAGAATAACTAAAGATAACGTGTAAGGGCTTGGGATAAATATGAGCGGTGTTACCATCATTGCAAAGTCCCAGTTATATATTCTGCAGTCTGTGCAACATCTGTTTTTCATCATTAAGGTTTGAAACGGACAGAAGAACAGTATGCAGATCATATCGCAAACACTGTAGAACAGGCTTATAAGAATAAGAATACCTGCGTCTATTATCTTTGTGTAATACAGAGCGCCGATAATGCCGTTCAGAACTATCCAAACTAAAGCGACCAAAAAGGTTCGTTTCCATGATTGAAGAACGGGGGTTGTTTCACCTGTTGGAACGAAGTTTGTTTTAAACTGCTTTTGGCATCCGGGACTTTCAATCTTAGAAGGGAAAAACCTTAGGAGAATTTCTATAAAATAGATAATCCAGATAAAAATTAAAATAAAATAAATACTTTTATATTTACTGAGTGTTTCGGCCGAACTGTTTTGAAAGGTCAATATATAACTTATAAGTGTTGCGGCAAATAGCAGGGATCTTGTTATAAGCTTAGTAAAATGCAGAACTGATATCTTAGATATTTTTTTCTTCATCTTTATTTACAACCTCTGATTTTGGTGCTTCATATACCTTAGTTTTCTTCTTAAAGTATAAGAAATACCAAATTGCTGTTGCTACCAGTAGTATGAACAGAAGCGTAGCGGGGATTATCCAAATGACAGATAGTATGTTATTGCCTTCAGGCTCTGCAGTTGTTGTTCCGATTGTCTCGATAATTGCATATAAACTGAAATGAGGAAGTTCTGCAGAAATGGTTGATGAGTTTGTGTCAACAGTGCAGGGAAGAACAGTAACCTCTCCGTCATCTGCAATGTAAACAATAGAAAGCCTTTTGCCGTCAAATCCATCTGGAATAACAAAGGTCGCCTTAACAACGCCGTTAGGCTGAACCGATTCATCGCTTGAGGTTGCAGTTATATCATACACTAAGAATTTTGAAGCTACTGATGCAAGTGAGTTTTTTGCGGTATCATAGAGTGCGCCGCTTGAAAGTTCGCTAACGTTAACATTAACGTCTTCAGGGAAAACACCATCTTCTGCTTCAATTATAGCAGTATCGGTTATAGCAAGTATTGAGCCTAATCCTGAAGGAGTGAGAGATGGGATAGAACCGCTCGGAATTGAATTCGAGGATGTGTTGTTAGGTCTTGAAACAGGTGCAGAAGATAGGTTTTCTGAAGAATTGTTTTCGGGTTCTGAACTTGACACATCCGAAGAACTGTTTTCGGGTTCCGAACTGGAATTATCAGAAGAAGAGTTTTCTTCACTGCTTGTCTCCTCTTTGGAGGAGCTTTCGGGAGCTTCGCTACTTGTATCTTCAGAAGAAGACGGTTCTTCCGGTTGTTTTTCGGGCCAGGTTATTAGTCCTTCGGGAGCGCTTGAAACAGGGCTGACTGATAAGAATTTAATTAAGTCACCCGAATATGATACCTCAACTTTAGCGTAAACGTTTGATTTGTGGGTGTGAACACCGTCTTGTGTAACGAGATATTTAGTTTCGTCAAATGTGATGCTGTTTTCGGTCAAATAAGATTTTAGTGCTTCTTTGCTTGAAGCGTTTCCGTTCATTCTATTAAGATAAACAGAGTATTTGCCGCTGTCGGAACTATATCCAACAACGTAAAAGAAATTGCTGGTATCAAAACCGCCGCCGTTGCCTACCGTTATTGTGTATGTATTATCGGCTTCGTTATAAGAGAATGAATGCAAATTAAATTTAATTGCTGATTTTAGTTTTTCGCTAACATTTGTTGTCCCGAAAAGTTTACCTGCCATCGTTTCAAAAATATCGGTAGAAACCTTATATTCATCTCCGAATTCTAAATACTCTATCGTCATATCAGAATCTGGAACGTTTAAAAAAGTTCTGTAAGCGATAAAATCATCCGGCCAATCTGAAGGAACGCCGCTAAATTTCGAGTATAGACGGTCCATATAACCGCTTATTTCTTTGTCGAAGGTCCCGCAAAGGTTCGAATCGGCAAAAGAGGTTAATGAGAAAACCATAAAAGAAGATGTAATTATTAAAGCCGATAAAAGTATTGACAGTAATTTTTTCATAGTATTTGTATCCTTTCAAAAAAGTAATTACAAAACAAAACAAAAAGCGGTAGCTTTTGAGCGCTAAGCACCGCCGCTGATTAAAGTTATTATAACACAGTTTTAGAAAAAAGCAAATATTTATGATAATTTGGATTTCTCAATGCTAAAACAACGGGAAAGACGGTTCTTTCGACCTATAACGCTCTTCCTCGGTTGAAAACCATCGCTAATGAGAGCGACGTTTCAACTGATCTGAAAAGTTCTATAAACGCTCTTACCGAAAACTCCAAACCCGTATCGGTGGGACTCTCTGCTAATATGCTTATGGAAAAGCTCAGTTCTAATGCCCAGACCGAACTAACGTCAAAACTCGTCTCATCAGGAATAGAAGAAAATAAAGCGGCAAAAATAGCGGGAGAAATGATAGCTTCTGCGGTTGATTCGGTATCAAAACCCGATGTAAAAGCCGTCGACTTTTCTTCCTACGGAGAAGCCGCAGTAGATATCTATAACAAATTTACAAGCGGAGAATATGGCGGCAGAGCGCTTATAAGCCTCGCCGAAACGGTTATTCCATTTGAGAGTGCCATTGACAGCGAGGATGAGCAAAGGTATAATGATAACATAGGAGATGAGGCAAATGAAAATAGCAACACCGAGCTATTGGAAGGAAGAACGGTTTCAGCCTCTCGTGGAGGTGGAAACGGCTTACGGCAACAAAGTGCAAATTCCGAAAAACTGTCTTCGTTTGTGGGAAATGTACAGCTATCACAAGGAACATTTCGCAAATCACTTAGAGCAGGAGATAGCGGATGGCTCTCTCGATCGGAGGAGAACTCTGCGCAACAAGAGAGCGCACGATTTAATGAAAGTGTTCGTGGAAAAATATCAGGAACAGAATTAAAATCAACCGATACCGCAGGGAGAACACTGAGTGCAGAGCTAATTAAAAAACTTAAAGACACGATTTTTAAGGATGAGAACGGAAGGATTCTTTCTCTTTATCATTGGACAAAAGAGGTCTTTGATGCTTTTTCTAAGGGTGAGTTCGGTTTCCATTTCGGAACCCTTGATGCTGCGAGAGACAGATATCTGCAGTTGAAAGAGGAAAATCCTCAGCTTGAAAGTGGCGTATATAAAGAGGTCTATCTTAATATTACATCCCCTCTTTCTATTGATTTTGATGCGGAGAGTTGGTGTGCTTATGCTATTGTTTATCAACTCAGAAAAAACGACGAAATAACGGAAGCGGAATATAATAAAATAGAGTCGCTGCAAGGTTTCTATGATCCCTCATACGATAACCCTGCGGCAGTTGCGACAAGAGAACTTCTAAAACAAAAAGGCTATGATGGAGTTATCTATTATAACGAGAGCGAGAACCAGGGTAGTTTATCAGTAATCGCTCTTTATCCCGAGCAAATAATAACAGTAGCGGAAAACGGAGTTTTAAAGGAAGGCGTTGGAGTCACCGAAGAATCTGCCGATTCTTCCGCTTTCTCGGAGCCCGATATTAAAAACCCGAAGGAAACAGCACTGTCGGCTATGCAGAGGGTCGTTTCGGGTGGCAGAAAGATAACGACCGAGGAGCAACAGAAACTAAAATTTATAGGCAAAAAACTCGGCGTAGGAGTAGAGTTCGATTATGAGGGCGAAGGAAACGGATACTATGAGAACGGAGTTATCCACCTTAACCCGAATAACTGCAAGAGCCCTTTAAAGTTTATATTCAAGCACGAGCTTATGCATCATTTTGAAAACAGCCGCCTTTACGGTAAGTTTCAGAAATATCTTTTCGAGGATAGCGCGAAGTTCAAAGAATGGCTGGAAACAAAAGGAAAGTCCCTCGAAGGCTACAGAAATGATGTCAGAACGAGGTATAGAAATGCAGGGCTCACCGATACCCTCATAAAGAACGGAAACGGAAGCGAGATTGACGGAGCTAACTTCGAGATAGTTGCCGATTTTATGGGAGATGCCCTCTTCGGAAGCAACGAAGGAGATATTACGGCGAGGTTTCTTTCGGAATTGCAAAAAGAAAACCGCAACTTTCTTGAAAGAATTGCGGATTGGTTCAAGTCTGTTATAGCTCGTCTTAAGGGAACCGAGGTAGAAAAGGATCTTATCAAGCTTCAGCAGAAGGTCTTAAGACTCAAAGAAACTGCGAATATAGACGAGAAGTCGGATAAAGGAAAGCAGTATGATATAGTCGTCCTTGACAATGGAAATACTTATGTTAGAGCAAGCAGAAGGATAATAAACGGTGAAACTAAAAGCGAACAAAGAAAGGAAATAACCAATTTCTTTAATGCTCTCCTAAATAAAAAAGCCTCTATTGATATTCACACAATAGAGGGAGATGTATTAACCATAACAAAGGCTGAAACTGCGAACAAGGCAAGGGATGATTATAAAACAGTTTCCGGTAAAAAGGTTCCTATGAGAGAAAATGAGTTTGCTGTAAAACTCCGAGCAGAAGCTCATATCGATGAACTCGCAGAAATATCGGTGCCTCAAAAGAACGGAATGACTAAGGATGTAAAAAACCATCCTTTTGCAGAGGACGGCTTTACATACAGAACTGCATATTTTGAGGACTTTGACGGTCAATACTATATGGTCACTTTGTCTATAGGACATAATGGCACTGTTGCCACTGTTTACAACGTAGGCAAAATAAAAGAAAGTGTATCACCTTCAGCAAAAATTATTGCCGTAGTGGGCTCTCAGGCCCTTGGTGATTCACCTTCTAATGATAGTATATCCAAAAATTCTGAAAATGTCAACAATAATATTTCACAAGCAGACTTAGAAGAGTCTGCTTTTTCTATGTCCGAAAAAGGTCCGCAGTATTCGTTACCGACCGAGGATCGCCTCGAAGCACAGCGTAAGGCTCTTTTTAAAAGGGTTGAAGCAGGAGAGATAACGGCTGATGAGGCTGTGAAGGAATACAGTAAGCTGACGGCGGCTCTTCCTAAAGGAGAAAACCCGAAGGTAGACGTTACTCTTCCCGAAAAGGTGGGAGAACGCTACGTTCACCGCTTCGACAGGACTTTTCTCGAAAGCGGACACGCTCCCGAAGAGGTTTCGGAAGGTATCGCAAAGGATATCTTAGAGGGCGCGAGGACCTTCGAGAGAATATCTAATAAATCTCTTGTTGCAAGAGCTGAGAACCGAATAGAAAGCGATCCTCAGGGTGCTCTCGAAGAGTGGATGAGCGCGGTCAATAGCGGAAAGATGTTATCTGCCTACGAGCTTGTTTTAGGTCAACAGTTAATGCTGAGTGCTAAAAAAGTGGGCGAAAATTCGCCCACTTTTTGTTAATTAGTTTTCACAGTCATAGCCGCATTTAATTATGCAAGACGTTCCTGTAATCAGTAATGATAGGAATAAAAGGAGAAGGCCAACAAGAATTGCGCCTAAAACGCTCGTGGCAACTGGAGCAAAAGCGAGTAGGAGCAGGGAAGAAACTATACTTCCAAGAATTCCTGCTATAACAAGAGAAATGTTTGCGCAACTGTTTCTGCAATTATATGCTTTACTGCTAATACCGGAAATAACAAGATATATTGCCAAGAAAGTGGCGGAGAAGCCGAGAGCTACCCAAGAAAAAACGGGGGCTACGGTTATAATACCGGCAAACTGAAGAAAAGCAGAAGCAACGCCAACAATAACACTTGCAATTATTGAACCGATAAAGCAGGGGATTTTGTTTTCACAACATAGAATAGACATTTTTTCACCTCCTTATTTAATATATGGTCGTTTTTGACTAAATGTTAAATTTAAGCGGGTATTGACGGACCGATAATATGGTGCTAAAATCTAATTACGGGGCATTAGCGCAGT
>JAZNVP010000119.1:0-1790 GCA_045592865.1 Oscillospiraceae bacterium | reverse complement strand
GAACTCAAAGAGCGAAGAACGCGAAATAATAGCGTTATAAACGCAAAAATGAGGGTTTTCAGTGGTCGACGCGATAAGCGTGACACGTCCGTCCTCGATATACTCAAGAAGAGACTGCTGCTGTTTTTTGTTTAAATACTGAATTTCATCGAGATAAAGAAGGACCCCGTTCTGCCCCTCGAACCCGTCGAGCGAAGCAACGATTTCTTTTATATCCCCAACCGACATATTGGTGCCGTTGAGTTTGTAAAGCTTCATATCGGTCTTAGCGGCGATTATCGAAGCAACGGTCGTTTTACCCGTTCCTGATGGGCCGTAAAAGATCATGTTGGGAATATTGCCCGAATTTATTATTTTATAGAGCGCTTTGTCTTCTCCTAAAAGATGCTCCTGACCGACAACGTCGGAAAGTGAGGTCGGACGAAGTCTGTCCGCGAGAGGTGTTGACATATCAATTCTCCTTAAAAATCAAGAGGTATTCTTAAGCAATCTGCAAGTTTAACCATAATTGTTGTCGCGTCGGGCATAGGTTCGATGCTCGATTTAACCTCGGTCGCAGTATCAAGACCGGCGGGTATGGAAAGTTTAACTTCGGTTCCGCTTTTCTGTTTACTCGTTATTGAAAGAGCACCGCTGTGGTGATTAGCAATAAGGGTTGCGATCGTCAGTCCGAGCCCTGCACTGTTGCAGGTCTTACCGTCAAAATTATAAGAGTAAAACGGGGCGGTGCAGTTTTTAAGCACCTCGGTCGGCATACCGAGTCCGCTATCGTTAATCGAAATTAAAACGTTCTCGCCCTCTTCTTTTAGCAAAATATGAACCTTAGAGCCGCTAACAGAAAACTTTATCGCATTAGAAACAAGCTGCACAACTGCGGAAAGAATATAGTTGTAGTCCCAAAAAACGTTTATGGGTTTTTCGGGGAGACTCAACGTTATCTTAACTCCGCTTTTATCACCAAGAGAGGTTATTATTTCTGCGGTGTTTTTAAGCATTTCCGTAAGACTAAACACGCTTCTGTTAAGAGAAAAGTTTCGGTCGGTGAGACGGGTATAGTCAAGAAGGTTAGTTGCGGTTCTGAAAACCCTATAACTGCTCTGACTTATAACGTCTAATATGGGGCTGTCTGAAGGATCTATACTATCCTTTAAAGAGGGCAAGACCGAAAAGACGGCCGAAAGGTCGGTGCGCAACAGATTTTCAACCGTGTCGGTTATTTCGGGGGTTTTGTTCGGATATGGGCTAAGTTCTGTTTCTTTGTTATCATAGCAAGGGGTTATAACGTATCCCTCGTCCTTGACCGCAGTTATATAAAAACAGAAATTAGAAAAAGCGGGGTCGTAACCCATAAACTTAGAAGAGCCCATAAGATCAATTAGCGCTTTAAAACCTTGGCGCTCGTTAAGGGCAATAAGAAGATCCATACCGTTTTCGGAACAGATCGCAGGAAATGCGTTCTTTGCCGACTGGTTGAAATATATAATATTAAGTTCGGAATCGGTAACGAAGCAGGGTTCTGCGTTTGCTTCGTAAAAACTGATAAGTTTTTCCAGTGTCATAATAATCCTCTATGTTAGTATTTTCATTCCAATTATACAAAATTTTTATCATTTTGGCAATACGGTAAATAAAAAAGAGCAAAGACAAATTGAACCGCCCCAAATTGTGCAGACAGCACAAAAAAAGAGTTCTAAAGTAGAATTATAAGAAATTAAGCAACAAACTGATTCCGTTTTTCAAATGGAGTCAGTTTTGTTTTTAATTGGATACGTTCGTTATTGTAAAAATGA
>JAZNVP010000118.1:0-20480 GCA_045592865.1 Oscillospiraceae bacterium | reverse complement strand
TTTCGCCCTCTAAATCTCGGTAACCCTTGTATTGCTTTTTGTCGTTCTCGATACAACAGGTTCCAAACAACCCTTTTATCTGCCAAACCAAGTTCGTCGGCTATTTGTTGTTGCGTTTTTCCTTGCGATGTCATTTCTTTGTCGATTGGCAGAAGTTCCCTTACTTTTTCATATTTTCTAGGCATAACAAAACCTCCTATGGTAGTTTCTTCTATTCTACCATAGGAGGCTCTTTTTTTCTATTGTCCGTTTTTAACGGACTTGTTCAAAAGCCTTTGCTCTTTTAAAGTTAACCGAAAATACTGATGAGAACGCCTGCCGCAACCGCAGAACCGATAACTCCTGCAACGTTGGGGCCCATAGCGTGCATCAAAAGGAAGTTTGCGGGATTTGCTTTCTGACCTTCAACCTGCGAAACTCTTGCAGCCATAGGAACTGCCGAAACACCTGCCGAACCGATAAGAGGATTTATCTTGCCTTTGGTTATGAAGCACATAAGCTTTCCGAAAAGAATACCGCCCATAGTTCCGAAGCAGAATGCCGCGAGACCCATAAGAATGATCTTAACGGTATCCAAGGATAAGAAGGTCTGTCCGTTGGTCGTTGCACCGACCGAAACGCCGAGGAATATCGTTACGATATTCATAAGCTCGTTTGTTGCAGTCTTTGCAAGTCTCTCTGCAACGCCGCTTTCCTTAATGAGATTTCCGAGCATCAGCATACCAACAAGAGTTGCTGCAGAGGGAAGAATTAAGGAAACAACTACCGTTACGATAATGGGGAAGAGGATCTTCTCAAGTTTGGTAACGGCTCTTAACTGCTCCATCTTAATCTCGCGCTCTTTCTTGGTGGTTAAAAGTCTCATAAGAGGAGGCTGGATAACGGGGATAAGCGCCATATATGAATAAGCCGCAACTGCGATAGGACCTAACTTTTCGGGCGCGAGTTTAGAGGTAACGTAAATCGCGGTAGGACCGTCTGCACCACCGATAATTCCGATCGATGCCGCAACCTCGGGGGTCATTCCGAGAGCCAAAGCACCGAGGAATGCAACGAAAATTCCAATCTGCGCTGCCGCACCGAGAAGGAAACTTTTTGGGTTTGTGATAAGGGGTCCGAAATCGGTCATAGCGCCGATTCCAAGGAAGATAAGCGGAGGATATATTCCGAGTTTAACTCCGAGATAGAGAATATCTAAAAGTCCGCCGTGTTTTAAAACTTCACCTGCCATCAGGTGCCCGTCCTCCGTCCAGAACTCGAGGTTCTGCGGGTTAAAGAATTCGGCGTGATAGATCTCTGCGCCGGGGAGGTTTGCAAGTAACATACCGAAAGCGATCGGTAAGAGAAGAAGGGGTTCATACTGCTTCTTTATTGCTAAATAAAAAAGAACGAAGGAAACGCCGATCATTATGTAGTTAAGAACGTATTCCGAAGAAAAACCCGATGTTTTTAAAAGGTCTGTTATAGTAACAATAAAATTATCTAACATAGTTTGCTCCTTATCTTAAAAGGGTCGGGTGTTCTGACGTTTTCCGTCGGCACCCCAGGGTGACGATGATTTCTTGCCTATTTTAGCAGGACGGATCTTTTTAATAACGAAGTTTCCGTTTCCGAGATACTCGCTGAGCGCCGCAGTTATTGCCGCTATAACCGAAAGGTCGGTCCCGTTCTTTTTTACTGCTTCGGGCTTAGAAACCGTCTCGGCCTTAACCTCGGGCTTCGGAGCCTTTTCTTTTTTGTTGGGAGCCATTATTTTTCCCATTATGCTGAATATTGCAACCAAGATAACGAGAATTAAAAAGACAACTGCTATTCCCGTAAAAACAACGTTTATAGCATCCGAAAAGCTATAATGCTCAAAGGGAACAAATGCTGAATGAAACATAATAAAACCTCCTGATATATTTTATATTGAAAGGGAGAAACAACATTTGCTCCATTCTCCCCCCATTTTAATCGTTATCATTATAACAAAGAGGATGATAGTTTGCAATAGTTTTTATAATTTTAAAAAGAAAAACGGCATATATTTTTAAAACGGAATATAAATGGGGGGCATAACTTGAAGAACTTGAATTTAACAAATATTCTGATATTTGCAGTGGTAGTGCTTATAGCTACAAACTCGGTTTCTGCGGTTTTGAATATGCGCGCCTCGGCGGCATCTTTTATAAAATGGGTGAGTTTCACTCCGAGTCTTGCGGCGCTCGAAAAGGCTTATAAAACCGATACCGAAACAAAGAACGAAGAGTGGCACCTTAAAATGTTTGAAACCCTGGCCTATTACTCATCTCTTAAGGGGGATAACTATAAATCGTTTGACGGAAAGGTCATAGACGAGCTGACAGCACGGCTTAAAAATGGTGAAAGATTTTCAGATATCACAGGGAAACTTAAAAACTATTCATATTATAAGGAAAGCTATATGGCGGTTTTAAAAGAGTTCACGGGGGAGTTTGCGGAAAATAAGGAAAATAAATATGGGCTCAAGGTCTATTCTCCCATTGCTTCGGGTTATTGGTTCTCCCACACCAAAGATTTCGGGAACGGAAGAAGCTTCGGTTTTGATCGCAAACATCTCGGCAACGACCTCTTTGGGTCCGTCGGAACTCCGATAGTTTCGGTGGAGTCAGGTGTAGTTGAAGAGGTGGGGTGGAACCGCTACGGCGGTTGGAGGGTCGGTATTCGTTCCTTCGACGGAAAACGCTACTATTACTATGCGCATCTGAGACGCGATCGGCCCTATAATGAAAATGTTAAGATAGGCGAGGTCATATCGGCAGGTGAGGTGATTGGATATCTCGGTGCGACGGGGTATAGCGATAAAGAGAACGTTAACGGGATGAAGGTTCCACATCTGCATTTCGGTATGCAGCTTATTTTCGATGAATCTCAAAAGGACGGAAACGGCGAGATATGGATTGACGTATATAATATCGTTCGGTTTTTGTCAAAGCATAGATCAGAGGTGGTAAAAAACTCAGAAACGGGCGAATACAAACGGAAATATGATTTTTACGAGAAAAATCTCTCTTTAGCAGAATAAAAAAGGCGTCGTCAGACGCCTTTTTTATATATAGATTAGGGTAACGTTATTCTTTTTTGCGTAATCAACTGTATATGCGGTTCCACCGGTATTTTTTCTGCAATAGCAAACACAATACCCGGAATTATCAATCATAAAACGATTTCTTTTATGCATACATCCTCTGTAATACTCTTGAGACAATACAGTAATTTTGTCGGCTTGACTTTTAATGGCGTTATATTTTACTATATCTTCTTCGTTCCACCCTTTTGTTTGATTAAGACAGGGAAATATTAGTATAAGCTTTATGTGCGGATATTTTTGTTTTAGTTTCAAAACAGTTTCGGCAGCGATTGTATCAAACCCTCTTGCTCCTCCTGTGCCAAAATATTTTACTCCGCGTTTTATTAAGGCAACTATTTCTTTTTTTATTGTTTTCTTAACAGTAGATAGTTCGCTATTTTCTATTTGTCTGTGTCCTGTGAAACAGCATGTTTCGTTCTTCATAACATCACCCCAATCAATTCTACCATATATGGACTAAAAAGTCCATATATGGTCGTTATATTCTTTTCGAAAAGGCTAAACTTAATATAAAGAATATATTTGGAGGTGCTTATATGGATGCCAGAAAAGCGGTAGCGGATAGGTTGTTAGAACTTTGTGAGCAAAAGAGGCTATCTGTAAATGCGCTTGCGAGGATATCAGCGGTTCCGCCGTCAACACTGAAGAATATTATTAACGGCGGGAGTAAAAACGCGGGTATCGTAACGTTGAAGAAGTTGTGCGACGGACTTGATATTTCCTTGTATGATTTCTTTAATACAGATGTTTTCAAAACGTTAGAACAAGAAATAAAATAAAAAAAGGCGTCGTCAGACGCCTTTTTTATTTCCCGATGCAGAAGCGGGAAAATACGTTTTCTAATATTTTGTCGGTCGCGCGTTCGCCCGTCAGAGCGAGAAGCGCCGATATGGTCTCTTCCAGTAAAAGCCCCACGATATCTTCGGTGGCACCGCTTTCAAGTGCGTCGAAGGCTTCGGTAAGCGACCTTTCGGCAGACGAAACCGCTTCATACTGTCTCTCGTTTGAAATAATTCCTTCGTCAAGATTAAGACTTCCAAGTCCGCAAACGGTTATTATCTCGTTTTCAAGGGCTGAAAGGCCGTCACCTGTTTTTGCCGAAAGGGTAACTCGGCTTTTAAAGCTTTCTTCGATTATATCCGTATTGAGCTTTATTTCTTTATCCGATTTGTTTAGAACTGCAATTCGGTTGGCACCGCAGGTCTTGTTTATAATTTCTCTGTCTTCTTCAGAAAGTTCCTCACTGAGATCGAAAATACAAAGGAGCAGAGCGCTCGAATCTATTTTCTCGCGTGTTTTCTGAACCCCTATTTTCTCAACGGTATCCTCGGTATCTCTGAGTCCTGCGGTGTCCGCGAGGTTGAGAATTATATCGCCGAGAGAAACCCTTGTTTCAACAATATCCCTTGTGGTTCCGGGGATATCGGTGACGATGCTTTTTTCGTCGCGGGAGAGAAGATTCATAACCGAAGACTTTCCCGCATTTGGCTTTCCAACTATCGCAGTAGGAATTCCTCTCAGAATAAGCTGACCCTTCGAGAAGGAACTCTTAAGCGATCTGAGGTCGGAAAGGATAGAGGAAAGACGGGAAAAGATCTCGTCTCTCGGGATATCGGTAAGGTCTTCGTCGGGGAAATCTATAATGGCGCTTATTTCTGCCTGAAGAGAAATAAGACCGCCCGAAATTTCATTTATTTTTTTGCCGAGCGCACCGTTTTTATTCGAAAAGGCGCATCTTGCTGCCATCTCGCTCTCGGCGTTTATAATGTCTATAACGGCTTCGGCTTCGGTAAGGGTCAGTTTCTTATTAAGAAGTGCCCTTTTTGTGAACTCGCCCTTTGTTGCAAGAAAGGCGCCCTGGTCGCAGAGAGTGCGAAGTGTTTTCTTCAGAAGAAGCGGACTTCCGTGGCAGGAAAATTCAACCGTGTCCTCTCCCGTGTAGCTGTTTGGAGAACGGAAAACGGTTGCCACCGCTTCGTCGATAAACTCGCCGTTTGTTCCGTATATCTTGCCGAAAACGGAAGAGTAGCCCGAGAGCTCGGACAGTTTTTTTCTGCCTTTAAATATTTTATCGCAAATCTGGAGTGATGCGTCTCCGCTCACCCTTATAACACCTATTCCCGAGGGGGATAAAGCGGTGCTTATTGCGGCTATCGTTTTATTTTCTGACATATTTATCACCAAGTCTCATTTTATCACAGAGCATTTCAATTATCAATAGTTTGCACCAAAACCGATATTGCCGAATAGTATGGTAGAAACAAAACAAATGAGGCGGTATTATGAGAAGACACGGAAGGCATAGAGGTTCGCCGCTATTTGCGGTCTGCCTTATTATATCGGTAGGGGTTATGCTCTTTTCCTGTTTTTCGTTTAACGTTCTGCTTTGTCTTGCCGGTGGGGCAATGATATGCTTAGGGGTATCCATGCTACTTTGTTTATTTTTTTGAGAGGTGGTTTTTATGAAGATTGTAGTAGTAAAGAGTCCGAGGTCGCTAAAGGGAATATTAAGACTGATTTTCGGGATAAAAAAGGAAAACTGAGAAAGCGGGGCGTTTTGCCCCGCTTTTTTGTTTTGTAAAAATAATTCATCAGTCTTTTTAATTTTGTAAGGCTTCTTTTTTTGCAACTCCGAGATTATGATAGGTTAACAGTTCCAACGGCAAACCTTTCTGCTGGCAATATGCCTGAATTTTTGCTTTTTCCTCTGTATCATTGTAATTCGGGATAACGGGAGTCCGTATGATTAAATCTGCACCATCTTTTATTAAACGCTCCAGATTTTCAAGAATCAGAGAGTTATCCTTTCCGGTTCCCGCACGGTGCAGATCGGGGTTGAGTGCTTTCAAGTCATACAGAAACAAATCGGCATATGGCAGGATTTTCTCAAAGTTCTCATAGGGAACGCAACCCGCTGTATCGATTGCAACCGATATGCCGTTTCTTTTACACAACATAGTAATTTGCAGAAGATATTCAGGATAGAGCATACATTCTCCGCCTGAAAAAGTAACGCCGCCATTTGTTGCATCGTAATAGGCGCGATCTTTTTGGATAATTTCAAAAAGATCTTCAACCGAATATCGTTGCCCAAATAGTTTTTTGGCGCCGACCGGACAAACAGATGCACATTTCCCACAAGAAATGCAATTGTCTTTCGTTTTGCCGCATACCTTTTGACATTCCTTGCAACCGATACATTTTTCCTTATACGTCGCAATTTCGGCATACGGAGCTTTGCTTTCGGGGTTATGGCACCAAAAACAATCGAGATTGCACCCTTTGAAAAAGACGACCGTTCTTATTCCCGGTCCATCGGTAGCAGAGGCTCGTTTTATGTCGAAAATCAGAGGTGTTTTTATTTCCATCATATCTTGTTCATTGCCTTGAGTTCTTCGTCGGTAAGGGATAGTTCCAATCCGCGAAGATTTTGACAAAGCTGCTCAGTTGTTGCAGAGAAAAGAGGAATAACACGGGGGAAACCTTCAAGACGGTGAAGATTTGTGAGCCAAGCAATCACTAATGCACTTGGGTTCACACCCTTTTCCTTTGCCATTGAGCGAATAAACTCCAGCCTTTCTCCGCCCTCATATTCATCAGGCAGAAGTTCTGGGTTTTCGTAAGCCCCTTTGCAAAGGCAGGCATAAGAAATCAGCGGCATATTCTTATCACACAAAAATCGTAATCTCTCACGGTTTGCTACCTCGTTATAAGTATACTTGGGAGCCACACCGAATTTAGGATTAAGATAGCTTAATCTTTGCTGCATTGCGGTATAGGGTGTCCAACCATTTGCCTGTGCCGTGAAGTTCGCTTCTGCCAAACGCCATGTGTCATAGTTGCTGGCTCCAAGAACACGAACCTTTCCTTTTTCTACTAAACGGTGAAAGGCTTCCATAGTTTCTTCAATAGGTGTGTTGGGATCGTCGGTATGTGCATAATAGAGATCAATGTAATCGGTTCCGAGTTTTCGCAAACTTTCATCGACCCAAAATTCAATTTGTTCTTTTTTAAGACCGGCGCCCTTTCCGTGACGATCAAAACCGACCTTGGTTGCCAGGATCACTTTATCTCGGCATCCTCTGTCCTTCAGCCACTCTCCAAGAAGGGTTTCGCTTTCGTCACCCGTTCCTGCCCAGTGGGCGTAATTGTTGGAGGTATCAATAAAATTTCCACCCATATCCATATAAACATCAAGAACCTCGTAGGATTCCTTTTTGGAAGTGGTGGAGCCAAACATCATCGCTCCGAGAGCTACTTCGGATACATTTAATCCGTTAGATAAAAGCACTTTCTTCATACTATTTTTTCCTTTCGTTTTTTATTTCAATCGCTCAATAATATTGTCCTGCAAGCGTTTGGGAATATCTACAAATACCCCGCTATATCCCGTAACACGAACACGCAAATCACGGTGCAAGTGAGGGTTTTTCTGCGCATCAATCAAATCGTCAATATCGGCTGCTGTAACCTGTGCGTGCAGTCCGCCTTGATTAAAATAAGCAGACAAAAGCGCAGAAAATAAAATTTTTCCTTTTTCACCCGAATACTGCTTCGGGTCAACATCTAAATTCAGCGCACCCGAAACAAGTCCGTCGCTTGGAAGGTTCAGCATATCGTTAAACATGGCCGTCAAACCATTAACACAAGCACCGTTGGTCGGTCTGCTGTTTTGAGAATATGGAGTATTTGCAAGTCTGCCGTCGGGCGTTGCGCCAAAGCCTTCTCCGAATTTCAAATGCCAGGTATCACTTTGTATACAAGGAACAAGAAAAAGCCGTTCCTTTTTTAAATAAGGTTTATTTTTCTCTATTACCAAATTACTTGCGGTATGCGACAGCCGTTTGACGTGTTTATTTGAAAGCGGAGTGTCCATACCATATTTATCTGCATTGCGACACATCGCCAACACGTCGGAGTATCCGTTAAAATTTGCTTCGGTGGCTTCAAGAAGCCGTTTTAAAGTCAACTTTTTCTCAATCATTACGAGCTGATCAACTGCAATGAAACAATCTGCAACGGTTCCAAACATCTGAAACGATTGAAGTTCAAAATGATACTTCGCTCCTGCCGAAAAACATTCTGCATTTTTTACCGAATCTGCAAAAAAACAATCACCAAATGTTATAAGTGAGGAAGCTTTTCGTTTTCTTACCGCCAACTCGTGAGAAAGGTGTGCAAGTTTTCGGTCGATAAAATCTGACATTCGAGAAAAAAATCTGTCGTAAAAGTCTTCGATGGAAACGCCGCTCGGATCTTTTTCGGCAAGTTCCCGTAAAATTATCATAAAATCTTCAGGCCAACTATGTTTGCTGTTAGTTCGCATATACGGAACATCCAAAGCGAGTTTCTCTTGGGCCGAATAATATGCAGCATAACTTTTACTGCTTGGCCCACTCGCCATCCAGGCGGCATTATCTCCGGGGGAACACCAATTACAACCAAAATGTGCATACCGCCTTGCATCTTTATCAGGAATACCTATTCGGCGAAAAGCCGAATAAACGTTATCATCATTATAAAACATTAAGGATGAACTTGCTAATGCACGGTCGCAGAGTGTTCTCCAAAGATCAGGAGCCGTTTTATCCATATTCCTGACGTATCGCACGACAACAACAGGGTTTTTAAACGACGGAACAATGCATTCTGCAAACAATTTTGTAAGCTCGTTTACCGAGGACTCGCCGCGCTCATCGGTGCCTGCCAGAAGAAGATATTGAGGTGAATCAAAATTAGTAATTCGCTTGAACGTTGTGCTGTTGGTTTCATCGCCTACCTGATGTTCGCCGCGTCCCATTATCAAATTGTGCTTGCAGTAATAATCGGTGATATAATCTTTTGCTTGTTCCCGAGTCAAAACGCCTTTTTTCAGGTCCGCTTCATAAAAAGGGAAAAGAATTTGATCGAGTCTGCCAACGGTAAGGGTGGGATTTTCGGAAATATAGGCACAGTTGATAAGGGTGATGATCCAAAAAAGTTGAAGAACGGATGCAAAACTATCGGGTCGGTGCGTCGCCGTATTATAAAGGTTGGCCGCCATTTCCGTCTTTCCCATATCCTTTGCCGCTTCTGCATAGCGTAATATAAAGGCTATAATTGCATCGTATGTTTCGACCATTGCAGAAAGAAATATTTTTTTATCACCAGTGCTTGTTTTCATCTGTTCGAAAGCCTTAGCCCGTAACCCAACAAGACCTTCTTCTGCAAGCATTTCCCAAGAATAAGAACAATGTCCCGATGACCAAAACAACCAATATGAAGGGTAATCGGGATGATTGATGTATTCTTGAAAGAGTTGCTCCTCTTCAGGTGATAGTTCTCTGTCCACGCATCTACCGGCAATAATATCGTATTCCTTAAGAGGCACAGAAACACGGGATAGTAAAATTGAAAGAATTTTAGAAAACCGCAAAGGTTGAGGAAGCACCTTGTAAGCGGATTTGAATTCATTGAGAATAAGAAAGCGTTCTGCCGAAGTGGCAAGAAGCGGTTTTTGCGTTAATGCTTGTTTTGCTTCTTTAATATTTTGCTTCATAGTTTTCTCCTTACATCTATAGGATACTTGTGCTGATGATGCCGCCTAAAGCGACAAAAGAACCGAGAATGCTACGCAAAGAGATTTTTTCTCCAAAAAATATCAATGCTGTGAAATTAACAGTAATAAGACAACCGCCCTTGATTATAGGATAAAGAACCTGTGAGGGCATTTTAAAATCATTTGTTGCAACAGTCTGTAAATAATTGGCTCCAAAAAGGCAGATTGCCATAACCAAGATATGCAGAACAACCTTCAACGGCAGTGAGAACCCATCTCTTTTAATTCCGGTTGCCACCGACCTTTTATATGTTATTATGCGATAACATATAATAACAGCAAGCAAAACTATTGCGGCAAAAACATAGGTGTAAAAATGATAAACTGATTTTGGATAGAACACACCACGGTTCAACATGCCGGATTCTGTATAATACTGTTTATAAAGCTGTTGAGAAAATCCTGCCATTCCGTCTGCAACGGAAGTAAAGACTAAAATAAGTATACCGATAAATCCACCATCGCACACTTTTTTGTTATGACCCGCTAAAATTATTGTAGCAGAAAGGATCATAGCGAAACCGAGCATTTTGAGAAGAGAAATTTCCTCTCCGAAAAAGAGGGCGCATAAAACTGCAGGAATCAACGAACCAAACATTAACCCTACATCTACCAGCACCATAGAATTTTTTTGAATTGCCAAGAGCCATCCCACAAGAACTGCAGCATTAGATACACCAGCAAGAGAACAAATCCAAGCCATTCCTCCGCTGATAGATAAGAAAAATTGCGAACCCTCTGCAAAAACAAAAGCAGCTCCGAAACAAATGCAGAATAGCATTCGCAATAAATTAAAACGAAAAGAATCTTCCGTGTCTTTAACAAAAATACTTGTTTTTTTACCGCAATAGCCCTTAATCGTGAGGCATAAAAGTGCAATAGCCACAATTACATAAACCATATACTCACCATAAAATATTAATCTTCATAAATACTATAACAACCATCAGTGTAAAATGAAATGTAATTTTATAAAAAACCTGGACTTTTCTGCACAGAAATGGTATGGTATACACGTGAATACAACAAAAAGGAGGGGCACTTATGAAAACTATTTCTGTTTCGGAACTATACCACTCAAACATTGATCTCAAGATTACCGATATTTTTCCGGAAAAATGGTTGCAAAGAAAAGAGTTCTCTTTATATAAAACTAATCCGAGGCCATGCAGTGCGCTTTTCTTTGTATGTTCGGATATTGAGGTTTCCTTTTTTCTTCCGGACTCAACACCAATCATTACGGCGCGAAACGGAGATATCATCTTTATACCTCGCGGGTATTGCTACTATGTTCGAGTTTCAGGTGATACCGATAAAAAGATTGATACCTTTACCATAAATCTGCATTTTTATGATGAACAGAGAAACGAATTTCTGTTATATGAGCATATTGCAAGGGTATCCTGTTGTAAAGATAATAGGGTGAAAGTTTCTCTTGGAAACCTTTCTAACACCTTTCATCTGGAAAAACGGAATTTAATAAAAGCCAAAGGCGAGTTATACTTATTACTGGATTTGATTCGTTCTTCTATGACACAAACCGATGATTTTTATTACCCGATTCGCAAAGGCGCGGAGACGTTTTGCAAAGAATGGAACAAAAATGAAAAAATGGAAAAATACGCTCAAATGAGCGATGTCAGCGTAACATATTTTTATCGTTGCTTCAAAAAATGGACAGGAAGCAGTCCGGCGGAATATCGAAACTCGCTGCGCCTCTCAAACGCGGAAAGCCTTTTGCGTTGCACAGATATAAAGATCCAGGAAATATCAGAAATAATAGGATATAAAGATCCGTATTACTTTTGTCGCCTTTTTACCGACACCTACGGCTTGTCCCCAAAACATTATAGAAAGCGTCATCAAAAGGAATAATTTTCAGTTTTTTTTTAAACTCAAGAGTAGCTTATATTTTGAGTATAATTACGATAGCGGCGCAAACCTTTTAATAGTGATGCACTTGTTACGACATAAAGTAGTTGCGCTTTTGAACAATCCGAACTGTGCGGTTGCAAAGCGAAACGAAAAATGGTAAAATAAATTTAAAGGAGCTGATAAAACTTGAAAAAGATAATCTCAGTTTTTCTTAATCCCGCAATAGACCTGACCCTTTGGGTAAAAGGCGAGATAAAGGGAGAGCCTTATACCGTCGAAAACAAGGAGTCTTATGCGGCAGGAAAAGGGGTAAACGTCAGCAAGAATCTTTCTGCGGTTGGGTGTGATAACCTCGCGCTCGGCATGGTCGGAAAGAAGAATAAAGAAGAGTTTCTTTCGCTTCTTGAAAAAGAGGAGATAGATTTTGATATAACAGAATTTGAGGGTGAGACCCGTGAAAATATAACTGTCTGTTTTCAGGACGGGGAAATTCTTAAAATAAATCATAGCGGCTCGGTTGAGGACAAGGCCGCTATAGAGGAGTTTAAGGATAAACTGAAGCGCTATTCGGAAGATGCGGAGTTTGTTGTGTTCGGCGGAAAGATTCCGAACGGCATTTCAAACGAAGAGTATATTGATATAATAAAGCTTTCGGGCAAGGCGAAAGTGATTGTTGACACTTCTTCGTTCAAGCTTGAGGACTATAAAAAACTCAGTCTTTTTGCCATTAAGCCAAATCATAATGAACTCTCCGAAATAACAGGGCTTCCCACCGATACCGAAGAAGAGGTTGTTTCTGCGGCGAAAAAACTGCTACCCTACGTTGAGAACGTTATCGTCAGCCGCGGGGAAAAGGGAATAATACTTGTAAAGAAGGATATTGCTGTTAAGGCGGTTTTGCCCGAGGTGAAGGTCCTGTCGGATATCGGCGCGGGGGACAGTGCTCTCGCGGGATTTATTTATGCTAACGAAAAGGGATTTTCTCCGAAGGAACAGGCAGCTTACGCCGCCGCTTTCGGAACCGCAAAAACCTTAGTTAAAGGCACCGGAGCGGTTGATAGGGAAACGGTAGATGAGCTTTATAAAAAGGCAATAATAATACCGCTTGAAATGAGATAAAATATATAGTATAATAAAACAAATATGCAAAAGGAGATGCAATATGAAAGGTATAGTTCTGGCAGGCGGAAGCGGAACAAGGCTTTATCCGTTAACCATGATAACGAGCAAACAACTTTTGCCGGTTTATGATAAACCAATGATATTTTATCCTTTGTCTACCCTTATGTTAGCAGGAATTAAGGATATTCTTATTATCTCCACCCCGACCGATACACCTAACTTTCAAAAACTTTTGGGTGACGGCAGTCAGTTCGGAATAAATCTTTCTTATAAGGTCCAGCCCTCGCCCGACGGATTGGCTCAGGCGTTTATCTTGGGCGAAGAGTTTATCGGTGACGATAGCGTTGCTATGATCCTCGGAGACAATATCTTCTACGGAAGCGGTTTTTCGGGAATTCTTAAGAAGGCGGCCAACAATGAGGGAAGAGCCTCTATTTTCGGCTACCGCGTTGATGATCCCGAGAGGTTCGGCGTTGTGGAATTCTCGGAGGACGGTAAGGCAATCTCAATAGAGGAAAAGCCTGAAAACCCGAAGTCTAACTACGCAGTAACGGGACTTTATTTTTATGATAACCGCGTTGTCGAGTTTGCAAAAAGCTTAAAGCCGAGTGCTCGAGGCGAACTTGAAATAACCGATCTTAATAAAATATATCTTGAAAAGGGCGACCTTGACGTTAATATTCTCGGAAGAGGCTTTGCATGGCTCGATACGGGAACCACCGACTCGCTTCTTGATGCGGCAGAATTTGTTAAGACTATTCAGTCGAGGCAGGGTATAACCGTTTCGGCACTCGAAGAGATAGCCTACAGACGAGGCTTTATCGATAAAGAAACCCTCATTAAATCGGCAGAGAAATACGGTAAATCGTCTTATGGCAAACATCTTTTAAGGGTTGCCGAAGAAATAAATATATAAGAAGGAATTTGTATGAAAATATTGGTGACCGGCGGCGCCGGCTTTATAGGAAGCAATTTCGTTTATTATATGTTAAGGGAGCATCCCGATTATGAGATAGTCTGCCTTGACAAGCTCACCTATGCGGGAAATCTTGCAACCTTGGAAGAGGCTCTCAAAAATCCGAGATTTAAATTCTATAAGGGCGATATTGCCGACAGAGATTATGTTTTCGACCTTTTTGAAAAGGAAAAATTCGATATAGTCGTTAACTTTGCGGCAGAATCTCACGTTGACAGATCCATCGAAACCCCCGAAATATTCTTAAAGACCAACATTCTCGGAACTCAGGTTCTGATGGATGCTTCGAGAAAGTATTCGGTTTCGAGATATCATCAGGTTTCGACCGACGAGGTTTACGGAGACCTTCCTCTTGAGAGAACCGACCTTTTCTTCACCGAAGAGACCCCTATCCACACTTCGTCGCCCTATTCTGCGTCGAAGGCGTCGGCAGACCTTTTGGTTCAGGCCTACTACCGCACCTATGGGCTTCCGGTAACGATATCGCGTTGCTCCAATAACTACGGACCCTACCACTTCCCCGAGAAGTTAATCCCGCTTATTATATCGAGAGCGATGAACGATGAGGAGATTCCCGTTTACGGAACAGGTGAAAACGTCAGAGACTGGCTTTACGTTGAGGATCACTGCAGTGCTATAGATAAGGTTATCCACGGCGGAAGAGTCGGTGAGGTCTATAACGTCGGAGGCCACAATGAACGCGCTAACATAGACGTTGTTAAAACGGTTCTGAGACTTCTCGGAAAACCCGAGACGCTTATAAAATACGTGTCTGACCGAAAGGGCCACGACCTCAGATACGCTATCGACCCCACCAAGATTGAAACCGAACTCGGCTGGACTCCAACAACCCTTTTCAACGAGGGTATAGAGAAAACTGTCCGCTGGTATCTTGAAAATAAAAAGTGGTGGCAGAATATTATAGACGGCGATTATAAGAACTACTACGAAAAGATGTATGGCGGCAGGTAATATCTGTAAAAGTTACGAAATGTAACAATTTAACTTGACATTTGCTTATAATATGGTTATAATTTAAAAAGAAACAAATTGTAACCATATTATAAGCATTTTTTTATGAAAGGGGCTGTTTGTTTTGAAAAATTTAATAAACAGAATGGCAGCCTTTATAAAAAAGGAATGTGTATTATTTGAAGAGATAAGCTATCTTGTTGGCTTAAAGCTTATAAAAAAGGCAAAAAACCTCGCGGTTTTCACTAAGGAAACAACCAAAGAGGTTTTCTCAAAGAACTTCAATAAAACCAAGATCATAACCGAGAACGCATCGGTTGAGATCGCCGAAGAGGTAGGCGATACCATTAAATCAATGGTGTCGTTAAAGAACGTTTTGAAGAATCTCTTTTCGGCAACTGCAAAGGAGTTTAAGAAAGGCTTTGTCCACGGGGTAAAGTTTTTCTTTAAAACGAGCTTTGCGCTGATAAAACTCGGTAAGGAGCATTATGCGTCTTTCTATAACGTCGTGGCTCCGCTTATCTGCCTTTTAGTTCTTATCGGAACTGTGAGCATTTTGACGGGCTTTAACTTAGGTCTTGCGGTTTCTATCGATGGCAAAGAGATAGCAAGGGTTAAAAATGAAGCGGTTTATGAATCGGCTCATAAAATGGTTCAGGAAAGAATAGTTTATCAGGACGGTGAGGATGCGGTCGTTTTCAAACCGAACTTCAGATTAGCGGTTGTTTCGGAAAAAAACCTGACCGAAGAAACCGAGCTTACCGACCGACTCATCCTTTCTTCTTCCAAGCAGATAACCGAGGCGTATGGCTTTTACGTTGACGGTAAATTCGAAGGCGCGGTTATGGATACTACCGAGGTAGATGAAGCCATTGCCGCTAAGCTTGATAGTTATAAAACGGGCGCTCAGAACGAGGTCGTTTCGTTCGTGCAGGACGTTCAGTTCGTCGAGGGTTATTATCTTAACAACACGGTCGTCAGTTCCGATAAGATCATAGAAACCATCAATAGCGAGATCGCCGGCGACGTTTACTATACTATCGTCGAGGGAGACACGCCTATTATCATCGCTTCCAAGAATAATATATCTTATTCGGAGCTTCAGGCGCTGAACCCTTCAATGACTGAAACCATCTATCCCGGTTCCCAGCTTCTCGTTTCGGCCAAGGTTCCTTATCTGAACGTCAGCGTAACGAGAACCGAGGTCTACGACGTTTCGGTCGGTTTTGATACCATAACCAAATCGAGCGACAGTTATTATACCGGATATTCTTATATATCGGTTTCCGGAAAGAACGGCGTTAATAAGGTAACGGCAGACGTTACCTATGTTGACGGGGTCGAAACCGCAAGAAAGGTAACCAACACGCAGGTTGTATCGGAGCCTGTTTCGAGGGTTATCATAAGAGGAACGAAACCTGCGCCTTCATATAGCGGTTCGGCTTCAGCAGGATCGGGAAGCTATATCTGGCCCGTCGGCGGAAACGGCGGATACGTGTCGTGCGGTTGGGGCGGATACTACGGACATCTCGCGATGGATATCGCCTGTAACGTAGGAACGCCTATCTATGCAGTTGCATCGGGCAGGGTAACCACCGTCAGATATTTAACCTATTCCTTGGGAAGATACGTTATGATCGACCACGGAAACGGCGTCGTCACGACCTACGCGCATAACAGCGTTATCTACGTAAGCTCGGGTCAGTATGTAAACCAGGGCGACGTAATCGCCCTCTCGGGTAACACCGGAAGGTCAACAGGCCCCCACCTTCATATAGCCTTCCTCGTTAACGGAAGCTATAGAAACCCCGCAAACTATATCGGATACAGATAAAAAAGAAAGTCTTGCTAAAAAAGCAAGACTTTCTTTTTTATATTTCTTTCAAAGCTTCTATTAATCTGTTATTTTCTTTGGTGTCCTTAACGGCGAGTCTTATGAAGCTTTCGCCGTCGAACCCGTTTTTGTCCGAGAGGTCTTTTATGAAGATGTTGCTTCCGCATAAAAGCTTCTCGGTAAGTTCTGTGGAACTTATCTTGTCCGAAAGCTTACACATAACGAAGTTTGCTTCGGAGGGGTAAACCTTTGTGAAAAGTCCCGTGTCCTCAAGCGCTTTGATAAAGCGGCTGCGCTCGTCGGCTAATCTTTCGCAAGACGATGTGTATTTCTTTAAATACACCATAATGTTCTGAAGGAAACATTCTGCAAGAGAGTTTATGTTCCAGACGGGCATAGCGCGTTTAACCGAAGAAAGAACCTCTTTGTCGCCCGAAGCGAGAATTCCGAGACGGAGTCCGGGAATACCGTAGGACTTGCTGATGCTCTTTATTACGATAAGTTTTTTATATTTTCCGAGAATTTCGGAATCAATAAGCGAGTATTTCTTATCGTTTTCTGCAAAATCTATAAATGATTCATCGAAAATTACGAACTTTCCGAGGCGTTCTGCCTTATCGAGAATTTCAAGAACCTCTTCTTTTCTGAGGAAAGAGCCGCTCGGGTTATCGGGGTTTATGATAACGAGGTTATCTGCTCTGTCGAGCGCGGAAAGGAAGATATCCTTATCATAGGTATAGTCCTTTTCCTTCATATTAACGGAAACAATCTCACAGTCGGGGAAGCAGCGAACGTATTCGTTAAAGGTCGGAACGGTGAGCGCTATCGATCCTTTTATAACGCTTTTTAGTGAGTTTATAAGTTCTGCCGCGCCGTTTCCAACGATTATCTCTTCCTCGTCAGCGGCGAAAATTCTCGATGCCGCGAGGTTCTCAACGAAGAGCGCCGAGGGGTATTGACGAACAAGCTCGTCAAAGCTATATTTCATTTTGTCCATAAACTGATTATCGGGGAAATAGGGGTTAACGAGATAGCAGTAGTCCGAAAGACGAGGGAAGCGCCAGTAACCGCCGAAACGCTTTTTGAAGCACTCGAGCTTCTCTTTGCCCTCGGAGAACATCGCGGTCGCGATATCGAGGTCCTGACCGTCGTCTATCTCATACCATTTGTCAGTGTCCTTTAGAATAAAGGCGTTGAGCGACGTGTCGGCAAAGTGGATGATTGCCTTTAAAACGAGCTCGTAGTATTGATTGGTGCCGTAAGCCTTTATGTAGCTCTCTAAAAAGTTAACGTATTTTGTCTTTGAGAATTCCTTGCTCAGTTTATAAATGTTAACGGTCTTATAGTATTTATCGGTTTTTGAAAAATCAAAATCCTTCTTTTCGATAAAATCGTTAATACTGCCGTTCTCGTCGATAGTTGTAACGGTGCCGTCCATCCAGGGTTCATATAGAGCAACTGCGGCAAGATCACGCCTCTCATCATCCACCATTCTTTTGATAAGGCCCTTTTCATAGATAAGGTCGGATTCTAAAAGAATGGTATCGTCTGCGCAGAGATAATCCTTTGCGAGATAGAGAGAATAGATATTGTTGGTCTTATAGTAGTCGGGGTTGGAAACGAAAATAAGCTCAAGATCCTTTATGGTTTCTTTTGCAAATTTAATGAGGTTTTCCTCTCCGAAGCCCGTAACAAGAATCAGCCTTTTTATTCCTGCCTCGCGAACGGCGTCACAAGCGCGTTCCAACAAGGTCTTTCCTGCAACGGGAAGCATACATTTGGTATTGTTGTTGGTGTATTTGCCCAAACGTTTTCCCATTCCTGCGGCTAACATCAATGCTTGCATAAAAACAGATCCTCTCTATTTATAATTCTTAAACTAATTCTACCACACAATTCATAACAATACAAATAAAACTTTAATATTCGGTATAATTTTTTTAAAGTTTGGTCAAAATATTAGTGATTTAAGAAACTTGACCGAACCGCCAAAAGTAATGAGCGGAAGAATGGAGAAAATTATGAAGAATAATATAAGCTTTGATAAAAGAAAAAAGAACGGCGCGGGAGGGAAACTTATGTATGCCGCACTCGCGCTGGGGCTTATAGGTGCACTTGGTGCGACCTGGTATGCCGTTAACTCAAGCATAAAGGATATTGATGAAAACCTCCCTTTTGTTTCGGAGGAGGGAGAAAAAACCGAAGAAAATATGAATCTGTCGCCCTCCTCGCCGCAACAGGATACAGAGCAGCTCTCGGACTCGGAGTCCTCAGAAAATACCGAAAGTTCTATAGATGCGGAGAACTCCAACGAAGAGCAGCAGGTATCACTCGAGCAGTCACCGACGTTATATATAATGCCCGTTCAGGGTGAAATAATAGTTGATTTCTCCGACCATAAGGTAGTCAAAAACGAAACGCTCGGAGATTGGCGAACCCATGACGGAATAGATATAAGCGCTTCGGTGCTCACTCCTGTCAAATGCGTCAATAACGGAACCGTTAAAGAGGTCTATAACGATAACCTTCTGGGAACGGTGGTCGTAGTGAGCCACTCTGAAAATATCGAAAGCTATTACTGCAACCTTAACGAGCTTGTTAACGTTGAGGTAGGGCAAGAGGTGACTGTGGGCCACGTTTTAGGCTCGGTCGGAGCAAGTGCAATTCTGGAAAGCGAAGGGAAGGAACACCTCCATTTTGCAATGAAGGAAAATGGAGAATGGGTAGATCCTCTTAAGATATTAGGTAAAGAATGAAAAACACCGCTGCTTTCACCAGCTGTGTTTTTTATAACAACTGAGCCTATAAGCCGGGTTCTGTCTAGTGTAACAATCTATCTCGACGATACGTCACCGCATCGCTCCAGCCGTCTCTATCCCACACTTTCGATGCCGAGCAGACACCATAAAGAAAGGGAGATACCACGACGTTGCTTCAGATAGGGTTTACATTGCACCGCCAGTTACCTGGCAGTCGGTGAGCTCTTACCTCGCCGTTCCACCCTTACCTCAAAAGAGGCGGTATATTTCTGTTGCACTTTCCCTGAAGTCACCTTCGGCTGCCGTTAGCAGTTATCCCGCTCTATGAAGCCCGGACTTTCCTCACCGATTTCTCGGCGCTGTTACACAGCTCAGTTGCCTATATGATTTTAGCATTTATATAATATTTTTGCAAGTCAAAATTTTTGAAAGATTTTTTTGAAAAAATTTCATTTTTTTGAAATAACCCCCTTTTCTTTTTCAAAATAGTGTGTTATACTAACAAGGTAATTTAATTTTTACGGAGGTTACATATATGTTAAAGAACAAATATTTGCAAGATTGCTATGAGGCCACTTGCAAAAAGAACGCAAGTGAACCCGAGTTTTTGCAGGCAGTAGCAGAGGTTTTAGAATCATTAGAGCCTGTTGTTGAACAGAATCCTGCTATTGAGAAGCACGGCATTATAGAAAGAATGACCGAGCCCGAAAGATTTATATCTTTCAGAGTTACCTGGGTAGACGACAGTGGAAAGGTTCAGGTTAACCGTGGTTACAGAGTTCAGTTCAATTCCGCGATCGGACCTTACAAGGGCGGTCTTCGTTTCCATCCTTCAGTTAACTCTTCGGTTATCAAGTTCCTCGGTTTCGAGCAGACCTTTAAAAACAGTCTTACCGGTCTTCCTATGGGCGGCGGTAAAGGCGGAAGCGACTTTGACCCCAGAGGCAAGTCTGACGGAGAGGTTATGCGTTTTTGCCAGAGCTTTATGACCGAACTTGCAAAACATATCGGTCCCGATACTGACGTTCCCGCAGGCGATATCGGCGTTGGTGCCCGTGAAATCGGCTTTATGTTCGGTCAGTACAAGAGACTTCGCAACGAGTTTACCGGCGTTCTTACAGGCAAGGGCATTCCTTACGGCGGCTCTCTCATTCGTCCCGAGGCAACAGGCTTCGGCGCGGTTTACTACGTTGTTGAAATGCTCAAGCATTTCGGTGACACCATCGAGGGCA
>JAZNVP010000117.1:0-2191 GCA_045592865.1 Oscillospiraceae bacterium | reverse complement strand
GAGCCAGGATCAAACTCTTTAAAAAGTTCTATCTGTTCAGGGCTTCTCAGCCCTGCTCAAATCCTGACACTTACTTCAAATCACTTGCGTATATTCGCGTGTTTCTTCTCAAAAAAGAATCTGTAAGGTCCTATTTTATTTTCTTCCTTACCTTAACTTCGTTGTTCAATTTTCAAGGTCCTGTCTGCCGCCCTCCTCAAAGGGCGCCCAATTATATTACCAAATTACCTACCTCTCTGTCAATACCTTTTTTAAACTTTTTTTGATTTTCTGTTTTTACCAAATTAGTTTGTAATTACCTTTTAGTTTTATGCATATTTATTACAAAAATCAATATTTTGGGGGCAAATATGCAAGAATTCGAAACCGCAGACATTAAAGAACTTGCCGCATCATTAAAGGTTAATCTTGAAAGGGGACTATCAAGCGAAGAAGCCGAAAAGCGAAGGTCGAGTTTCGGCTCCAACAGTCTGCCTGTTAAAAAGCACACTTCTTTTATAAAGAAGTTTCTTTCCGGACTTTCTGATTTTATGGTTATAATTCTCATGATAGCCGCCGCAGTTTCTTTTATAATTTCGCTCGTTAACCACGATCCCGACTTCACCGACCCGATAATCATTCTCTGTATTGTTTTTGTTAACACTCTTTTGGGCGTTATTCAGGAAACGAGAGCCGAAAAGGCTATCGACGCGCTCAAGGAACTGACGCCTTTAAAGGCATCGGTTCTGAGAGACTCATCTCCCAAAACTATACTTGCTAAAGATTTAGTGCCGGGAGATATTATCTTTCTCGAAAGCGGAAAAAACGTTCCTGCCGACGCAAGAATTATTTCCGCAGTTTCTCTTTTCTGCGACGAGTCTTCCCTCACGGGTGAGGCTATCCCTGCGGAAAAGACCGCCATTCCCTCGAAGCGTGACTCCAACGGCTTCTCCCAATCCGCTGTCTATTCAGGTTCGGTCGTAACAGCGGGAAAGGCAAAAGCGCTCGTCACCCAAACGGGACAAAGCTCCGCCATCGGAAAGATCGCTTCTATGCTCAACACCGCCGAGGAGACCGACACCCCGCTCCAGAAAAAACTTCAGAAAACCGGAAAACTGCTCGGCATTTCCGCGCTCGTTATCTGCTTTATCATATTCTTAATGGGAATAATCGAAGGCGGCAACGTTTTAGAGGTGTTTATGCTCTCAGTTTCTCTCGCCGTTGCAGCTATTCCCGAGGGGCTTCCGAGCGTTGTTACCATCGTTCTCGCCATCGGTGTTAAAAGAATGGCAAAAAACGAGGTAGTCGTTAAAAAACTGAAAAGCGTTGAGGCTCTCGGCAGTGCCACCGTTATCTGCTCTGATAAAACGGGAACCCTTACCAAAAACGAAATGACCCTCACTTCAGTTGTTGACCCGTTCGGAAATAACCTTGATGATAAAGAACGCATCAGAATACTCACCCTCTCCGCCGTTTGCAACTCCGCGACCCTCAAAGACGGCGCAGCCTTCGGTAACGAGACCGACGCTTCTTTCCTGAGAGCCGCCGCGGCCGCAGGGATAGATAAGGAAAAACTTGCGAGAACCTACACCGTCCTTTCCGAAACACCCTTCAGTTCGGACAAAAAATATTCCGCGGCTTACGTTTCATCCCCCGCAGGAACGGAGTTTATCTTCAAGGGAGCGCCCGATATTATTCTCAGCCACTCGGTTTCGGCTTTAAAAAACGGCAAAACCGTTCCCATAACAGACGCTATAAAAAAAGAAATCGAAGAAACTATCGAAAGGTTTGCCGCCAAGGGATATCGCATTTTAGCCGTTGCACATAAGGTCGGCTCTCATGAGAGCCTTAACCTTTCTTCCCTTATTCTTTTGGGCATTTGCCTGTTTCTCGACCCGCCGAGAGAGGAAGCCTACGAGGCGGTCAAACTCTGCAAAAAGGCAGGAATACGCCCCGTTATGATAACGGGCGACCACGTCCTTACCGCCAAGACCATCGCGGAAGACCTGAAGATATATAAGAAGGGTGACCGCATAATTTCGGGTGCAGAAATTGATAAAATGTGCGAAAAAGAGCTAAAAAATGCTGTAAAAAATGCAACGGTTTTCGCAAGGGTTTCCCCCGAACACAAGGTTAAGATAGTGAAGGCGTTCAAGCAGAACGGAAATATCGTTGCCATGACGGGCGACGGAGTCAACGACGCCCCTGCCCT
>JAZNVP010000116.1:0-2013 GCA_045592865.1 Oscillospiraceae bacterium | reverse complement strand
TGCCCTCCGCCGACACCTCAATTAGTGGCAAAGCCACGACATCATCAGCGAAGCGGCATCATAGCCGAAGGCTATATCATTCGTGCAAAGCACGAACATCATTTCGCAACGCGATCTATCCACCGCACCTCTTACCTCTTCACTATTACCTCTTACCTGAGCGTTAGCTCTCCTTCGGCTCGGTTGCGTTTTCGCAACTTTTTTGCGACTTAACTTGCATTATATTCTCTTTGTCGAATTTTGTCAATAAAAATCGAAGCAAATATCAAAAAAAGTTTGCAATTTCTTAACTTTTGTGCTATTATAATATAAGTAGAAAATAACACCTCAAATCTTCATAAACGTCGGTATAAAGCCATTTAGCCGATGTAAAGTTTGGAGGCTTTACAATGAATAACAAACCGAACGAAACCCTGCCCGACAGAATTAAGGCGGCTCTTGCCATCAGAAAGATGAAGCAGATCGACCTTGCCTTCAGAACGGGGATCCACAAGGCAAACGTGAGCTCCTATCTCTCGGGAAGATACGTTCCGAAGTCTGAAAACCTCAGAAAAATCGCCGAGGCACTCGCGGTTAATCTCGAATGGCTCGCGGGAATGGACGTTCCGATGGACCCTTCCCCTTTTCTCCACAGCGGAACCCCCGACCCCGTTTCATACATCTCGAGCGACGACGGAATTTCGCCTATTAAATACAGTTTTTGTCTTACCGCGCCTGACGATAGCGCAGAAGACCTTCGAATTTTAAAGGGCGACACGGTCTACATTAAGGAGCAACCCTTAGTGGAAAGCGGCGACGTTGCTGCCGTTATGAAGGGCAAACTTCTCCTTATAAGACGGGTTTACATCGAGAAAAACTCCATCACCCTCGTTCCCTGCAAATCTTCATATAAGCCCCTTACCTACACCGACGGTGAGCTCGACGACGTTAAGATTATCGGTAAGGTCGTCGGATTTGCAAGTTCAATCGAATAAGCAGACTAAACACCGCGCACCGTCGCGGTGTTTTTTTGTTTGTCGAAATCGACACATATCGAGTGAAAAAATATAGCCGCAGTAGCTCGGCTTATTAGTTGTGTCGCTCTCGACACCTATATAATAACAGAAAAATGTTTCGTTGTCAACACTTTTTTGGAAAAATCTGTTGCTTTTTCGACACACTTATGTTATGATAGAAGCACAACAAGGAAAAGGGTGAAGAAAAATGAACACACTCGGAGAAAGATTAAAGGAACTTAGAAAGGAAAAAAGGCTTAGTCAAACGGAACTCTCTATGCTTCTGAATGAACGTTTCGGGCTAAAGACCGACCGCGTTATGATCAGCAAATGGGAAACAGGCTTCCAGACCCCCGTTATGAACAGTATAATGGCCCTTGCGGAGTTTTTCGGGGTTACGACCGACTATCTCGGCGGTTCTCTGAAAAGCCTTCCCTACCCCACTCTGACCGACGACTACGTTACCTTCGCCGTTATCGGTGACGTTGCCGCAGGTTATGACTTCCCCGCCGCAGAGGACTGGGACGGTGACACTATAGAAATACCGAGGCACTATCTCAAGGGCAGAAACGAGGACGAATTCTTCGTGCTGAGGGTCAAGGGCGACTCGATGTTCCCGATGTATCACGACGGCGATAAGGTGCTTATCTTAAAGCAGTCGACACTTAATTATAGCGGTCAGGTCGGCGTTGTTATATATAACGGCGACATCGGCACCTTAAAAAAGGTGGAATACGTTTCAGGCGAGGACTGGCTGAGGCTTATCCCCGTCAACCCCGCATTTCCGCCCGTTAAGGTCGAGGGCGAAATGCTCGAAACCTGCCGCGTTCTCGGCATACCGAAGCTCCTTATCAGAGAAATAGACGATTAAAAAAGGGTTCCCTTCGAGGCGCACTCCGTAAGGAAGTGCGCCTCAACTAAGTTTGCCCTTTCGTGCAAGTGAAGTTATCTACGATAGTGAAGTTGTCCTGCGTACAGTGAAGTCTTGCCTACGGCGAAGTAGGCAAACTTAACTTCA
>JAZNVP010000115.1:0-8024 GCA_045592865.1 Oscillospiraceae bacterium | reverse complement strand
AAGATTTGTGCATCCGTAAAATGCGTAAGCACCGATGTAACTTACGCTGTCGGGAATACTAACCCCCGTAATTGAAGTGTTGCCCTCGAACGCGGAGTCGTTAATTTTCGTAACGGCATATCCGCCGAGAGTGGAAGGTATGGTAATGTCTCCCGTAACTGACGAGTCCACTGCGGTTATGGTAGCCTTACTGCCCGATACCGTGTAGGTGTAACCGTTTTCGGTTGCCGCAAAGACCGTAGAAAGATTGATCGGCAGAACGGAAAATACCATAACCAAGGCTAAAATTGAGGATATAATTCTCTTTTTCATAACTTTTCTCCTTTATTTTTTTCCTGTTGAACCGAAACCGCCTTCACCGCGAACGGTTTCAGAAAGCTCATCCGCTTCTAAGAAAGTGGCGGTGAGGTAGGGGGCTATAACAAGCTGCGCAATTCTTTCTCCTGCCTCAATAGAAGCATCGGCAGAGGAGTGGTTGTGGAGCGCCACCATAACCTCGCCGCGATAGTCGGAGTCTATAACGCCAACCTTGTTAGCGGGAGCAAGACCCTTTTTCGAAGCAAGTCCGCTTCGCGCGTAAATAAGACCTGCATAGCCCTCGGGAATTTCAAGAGAAAGCCCCGTCTTTATAAGTCTTGTTTCGCCCGACTTTATAACGATCTCGCCTTCCGCGGAGTATAGGTCGGCACCTGCCGAAAAGGCGGAAGCGTAGGTCGGAATTTTCGCGTTTTCGTTAAGTTTTTTTATCTTAACTTCCATTTTAACAACCCCTTTTTGTTAAAGATACACTTATATATTAAAATATTTTAAATAAATATTCAAGACCTTTCTTTACTTTCGCGATTTGATGTGTTATAATACTAAAAAAACAGGGATCTCCCCGCAAAAATCAGATAGGAGAATTGATATGAATCCGAAACTAAAAAACGATGAAGCAATAACCGAGCTTTTCAAGGCTATTGCAACCTTAGAGAACGAAGAGGAGTGCGCTTATTTCTTCGAGGACCTCTGCTCTGTTGCAGAGCTTAAAGCAATGGCTCAGAGATTGCAGGTAGCAAAGCTTTTAAAGCTTGATCTTCCTTATAACAAGATCGTTGATATGACGGGGGCTTCAACCGCAACCATCAGCCGAGTTAAAAGATCTTTTGACTATGGGGAAGACGGTTATATGATCGCAATAAAAAGGCTTAATAAGTAATGAGCGGATATCAGAGTTTTGCATCCTTTTATGATGCCTTAATGATGGATGCCGATTATGAGGGCAGGGCAGATATATTCGACAGAGCAATTAAAAGAAACTCTAAAATAGAAGCCAAGACCCTTTTAGACGTTGCGTCGGGAACGGGCAACGTTACCTTTTCAATGCATAATAAAGGCTATGATATAACCGCGGTGGATCTATCGGAGGATATGCTCTCGGTAGCTTTCGGAAAGGCTATGGAGAAGGAGATAACCGATATCCTTTTTTTATGTCAGGATATGACGATGCTCGACCTTAACGACACGGTTGACGCGGCGATCTGCGCTCTCGACGGGATAAACCATCTCTGTGAGGATAAAGATGTCCGCGCGGCATTTCAGAGAATAACCCTCTTTTTAAATAAGGGCGGTGTCTTTGTCTTTGATGCCAACACCGTTTATAAGCATCAGTGTGTCCTCGCGAACAACTGCTTTCGCTATGATCTCGAGGAGATCTTCTGCATCTGGCAGAATAGTCTATATGCCGATAATATAGTCGGAATGGAGATAGATATCTTCCAAAAGCTTCACGGGGGAGACTATCGCAGATACTCCGATTATCTTGAAGAACGCGCCTACGAAAAGGAGTTCTTTATCTCTGTCGGTGAAGAAGCGGGGCTCGAGTTTATAGAGTGTTTTGATGAAAAGACCGAGAAAGAGCCAACCGATAAAAGCGAAAGAGTATACTACGTTTTCAGAAAGAAGTAAAATATGGGTAAATTAGTCAGAATGATTTCAGGGTGCGGCTCGGTGGTCGTCTCGGCTATCGATAGCACCGATATAGTAAATAAGGCGCATATGTTTCACAAGACCTACGACGTTGCCTCAGCGGCTCTCGGAAGAACCTTGACTGCGGCATCGCTTATAGGTTATAATCTTAAGAATAAAACTGATACCGTAACCCTCCGCTTTGACGGTGGCGGACCTTTGGGAACCGTAACAGCGGTGGCGGACTATTCGGGAAACGTTAGAGGTTATCTTCAGAACCCCGGCGTTTCTCTGCCCCTTAACAGTAAGGGTAAAATAGACGTTGGCGGCGGTGTCGGAAAAGACGGCACCTTAACCGTTATTAAGGATATGGGGATGAAGGACGCATATTCGGGTTCAATACCATTAGTCTCGGGAGAGATAGCCGAGGATATAACGCGCTACTATGCCGAAAGTGAGCAGATCCCAACAGTCTGCGCCCTCGGAGTGCTCGTTGATACAGATTTCAGCATCAAAGCGGCAGGCGGCTTTATTCTTCAGCTATTACCCTTCACGCCCGACGACGTAATAGATAAGATAGAGAAGAATATCGAGGGTCTTCCTTCGGTCACCGATATGATGACGAAGGGAATGGGACCCGAAGAGATTGCGGCATATCTTCTTCGCGATATGGAACCTAACGTTCTCGACGAGGGTGAACCCGAGTATAGATGCACCTGCTCGAGAGACAGAATGAAAAGAGCGCTCTCTCTTCTTCCAAAGGAAGATATAGAAAGCCTCGCTGAAGACGAAGAAACAAAAACAGAGTGCAGATTTTGTAATAAAGAATATGTCTTCCCAAAGGAAGAGATCATAAAGCTTATTAGTGGGAAAGGAAAATAAAAATGGGAATTTATGAAGAATTACAAGAGAGGGGCCTTATCGCGCAGGTAACCGACGAAGCTGAGATAAGAGAACTCGTTAACGCAGGTAAAGCAAAGTTTTACATAGGCTTTGACCCCACGGCAGACAGTCTGCACGTAGGTCATTTTATGGCGCTTTGCTTAATGAAGAGACTCCAGAGCGCAGGAAACACTCCCGTTGTCCTCGTTGGCGGCGGAACAGGCTATATCGGCGACCCCTCGGGCAGAACCGATATGCGCTCTATGATGACTCCCGAGCAAATAAACCATAACTGCGATTGCTTTAAAAAGCAGATGAGCAGATTTATTGATTTCTCCGAGGGAAAGGCAATAATGGTAAACAACGCCGATTGGCTTTTGGACCTTAACTACATTGACCTTCTCCGTGAGGTCGGTGCCTGCTTCTCGGTCAATAAAATGCTCTCGGCAGAATGCTATAAGCAGAGAATGGAAAAGGGCCTTTCGTTCCTTGAATTCAACTATATGATAATGCAGAGCTACGATTTCTATCATCTCTTTAAGGAATACGGTTGCAATATGCAGTTCGGCGGCGACGATCAGTGGTCGAATATGTTAGGCGGCACCGAGCTTATCAGAAAGAAGCTCCAGAAGGATGCCTATGCAATGACTATAACCCTTCTTCTTAACTCCGAAGGCAAGAAGATGGGTAAAACTCAGTCGGGCGCAGTATGGCTCGATCCAAATAAGACCTCACCCTTCGATTTCTTCCAGTATTGGAGAAACGTTGGTGATGCCGACGTTCTTAAATGCATCAGAATGTTAACCTTCCTTCCCTTAGAAGAAATCAATAAAATGGACTCCTGGGAGGGCGCAGAACTCAATAAAGCGAAAGAGATCCTTGCCTTTGAGCTCACAAAACTCGTTCACGGTGAAGAAGAGGCAGAAAAGGCTCTCGCGGCGGCCCGTTCTATCTTCGTCGGCGGCGGAAGCGAGAATATGCCGGAGGTTTATCTCGAAGAAGACGCATTTCAGGACGGTGCAGTCGATATCCTCTCGGTTTTAGTTTCAGCAGGGCTTGAAAAGAGCAGAGGAGACGCACGAAGAACTGTTCAGCAGGGCGGAGTCAGTGCCGACGGGGAAAAGATAACCGACCTTAAAAAGAGCTTTACAAAAGAAGACCTTAAGGACGGCGTGGTTATTAAAAAAGGAAAGAAAAACTTTATAAAGGTATTCTCAAAATAATAAAGAATAACGGGCAAAACGCTTTGCCCGTTATTTTTATGTTTTTGGGACATTTTTGTTGCAACATCGGAAAAATTAGTGTATAATAACCCCGACTGATAAGGGGGAAGAGTATGAAGGTTCTGTATAAGCAAACGGAAAATTCTCTGTCGGGTCATAATCTGACGGCTTTCGGAATATCCGATTGCTATATTAAAAAGATTGCGTTTGGAAAGACCGTAACCTATTCCAAAAAACTCCATCACCACACGGGGTTCGAGCTTCATATGGTCTTGGAAGGACTTCAGGAATATATGATAGGAGAAAGCCTCGTAACGCTGGGAAAAGGACAGTATCTCCTCGTCTCTCCGAACACGCCCCACCGCGCAGTGTCGGCAAGAGAGGGAACGGATAAATGCGCCATCACTTTTGCGACATCGTTTTCTGTAAAGGGAAACGTCTTTACAGGTGAAATAACGCCGAGAATGGCGGAAAATATCCGCTTTATATATGCGGAAGCCGAAAGAATGAATGAATTCTCTTCGACCGTTATAGGTAATGCGTGTCTTGAAATGCTTGTAACCCTTCTTCGTCCGATTGGCTTGAAGTCGGGTGAAAAAATGAAAACAGAAGAGGAGAACGCGACTATTGCGTTGGCAAAACAGTATATAAACGATAACATTGAACGTGCTCCTTCCGTTTCGGAAATTTCGGACTATTGCTATCTTAGTGAGAAACAACTCACACGCCTTTTCGAACGCTTTGAGGGAGTATCCCCCGGGGAGTATATAAAAGGGAAAAGGGTGAAACTCATTGAAGAGCTTCTCTCTGATGGTGCATTGTCTTTAAAGGAGATAAGCGAAAAGCTTAACTTTAACAGTGAATATTATTTCAGTGTCTACGTTAAAAAACATATAGGAATGCCGCCCGGCGAATACCGAAAAGGTATAGGAAAATAAAATAAGACCACGGCGTCTGCCGTGGGCTTTCTGTTTATTTATTTCTTCATAAAGAGAATTCCCATAGTTCCGGGTCCGCAGTGCGAAGAAATGGTGCAACCTGCGGTGGTGCGAAGAACCTCTTTAAACGACGCGATCGAAAGAATAATTCTTTCGATTTCGTCCTGAGTTTCTTTAGAAACGTTTCCGGACTGGGTGATAAATATTCTTGTGAGATCAAGGTCATCCCTGCCGGTTAAGCGTTCTTTCACGTAGGAATAGAAACAGTCCTCGATCTTTCCGCGGTATTTCTTTCCGACCCCCATCTTTCCGTCCTTGACCTCGATGCAGGGACGAAGCTTTAAAAGGTTAGCGCCGAGAGCGGCAACCGCTGAGCATCTTCCGCCCTTGTGGAGAAACTCTAAAGTGTCAACCACGAAACTTGACTCAACCTTTTCGGTGTCCTTCTTCATTTGAGAAGCGATCTCTTCTGCCGAGCAACCGCTTTCAGCCATTTCAGCTGCTTTAAGCGCTAGAAGCGCCGTTCCGGTTGAAAGGTTTAAGGAGTTGATAACGTAAACGTTGTCAATTTCTTCTGCCGCAAGAAGCGCGTTCTGATGCGAACAGGAGAAGCCTGAACTGATATTGAAGTGAATAACACTGTCTCCGTCTTTGGTGAGTTCAGTGAAGAAATCTAAATACTGCGCCATCGAAACTGCGGCGGTCTTGGGGAGGGTGTTCGTCTCCTTGACCTTTTTATAAAGGATCTCGGGGTTTATCGTTATTCCGTCCTCAAAGGTCTCGTCTCCGATGGTTATATGAAAGGGAAGTGTTGTAATGTTATATTTCTCTAAAAGTTCGGGGGTAAGATCGACCGAACTGTCTGCAGTTATATGAATTTTACTCATTTTTTATCCTCCGATTACATCTAATTTTAATAATAATAACATAAAGATGAAATTATTGCAATAATTTTAATAAAACTATTGATTTTTTGGGAAAATGAGGTAGAATATATTTAGCACTCAGAACAAGTGAGTGCTAACGATTTGCTAATTATTTTACGGAGGTAGTAAAAATGAATATTAAACCCTTGCTCGACAGAGTCGTTTTAAAATCTGTTGAGGCAGAAGAAACAACAAAGAGCGGAATAATCCTCTCCGCCGCTTCCAAAGAAAAGCCGCAGATCGCAGAGGTCGTTGCAGTTGGCCCCGGCGGAATGGTTGACGGAAACGAAGTCGAAATGTTTTTAAAACCCGGCGATAAGGTTATCGCCGCTAAATATGCAGGAACCGAAGTTAAGGTTGACGACGTGGAATACACCGTTCTTCGTCAGTCGGACGTTCTCTGCATTGTTGAATAACTTAAGGAGTGGATTTTAGTATGTCTAAAGAAATTTTATTTGGAACAGATGCCAGAAAGGCTCTTCAGGCAGGCGTTGATAAACTCGCCGATACCGTTAAAATAACCTTAGAACCTAAGGGAAGAAACGTTGTCCTCGATAAGAAGTTCGGCGCTCCCCTTATAACTAACGACGGTGTAACAATCGCAAAAGAGATCGAACTCGACGATGCTTTCGAGAATATGGGTGCTCAGCTCGTTAAAGAGGTAGCAACCAAAACTAACGACGCCGCAGGTGACGGAACAACAACCGCAACCCTCTTGGCTCAGGCTCTTATAAGAGAGGGAATGATGAACGTTACCGCAGGTGCTAACCCTATGATCATCAAAAAGGGTATCAATAAAGCAACCAAGGTAGCAGTTGATGCTATTATCAACAACTCCAAGAAGATCTCGGGCTCTGAGGATATCGCGCGTGTTGCCGCAGTTTCCTCGGCTGACGATTACGTTGGAAAACTTATAGCAGAGGCTATGGAAAAGGTCTCGGCAGACGGAGTTATCACCGTAGAGGAAAGCAAAACTGCAGAAACCTATAGCGAGGTCGTTGAGGGTATGCAGTTCGACAGAGGCTATATCTCTCCCTATATGGTAACCGATACCGATAAAATGGAAGCAGTTATCGACGATGCTCTCATTTTAATAACCGATAAGAAGATAAGCGTTGTTCAGGATATCCTGCCTCTCTTAGAGCAGGTCGTTCAGTCGGGCAGAAAGCTCGTTATAATCGCAGAGGACATCGAGGGCGAGGCTCTCTCAACTCTCGTTCTCAATAAACTCCGCGGAACCTTCGTTTGCGTTGGTGTTAAGGCTCCCGGCTTTGGCGACAGAAGAAAAGAAATGCTTAAAGATATCGCTATCTTAACGGGCGGCGAGGTAATAAGCTCTGAAATCGGTCTTGAACTCAAAGACGCAACCATAGATCAGCTCGGCAGAGCAAAACAGGTTAAGATCGGTAAAGAAAACACCATCATCGTTGACGGTGCAGGAAACTCAGACGAGATAAGGGCTCGCGTTGGCGCAATCCGTTCGCAGATCGAAACCACAACTTCGGACTTCGACCGTGAAAAACTTCAGGAGCGCCTTGCAAAACTCGCAGGTGGCGTTGCAGTAATCAAGGTCGGCGCGGCTACCGAGATCGAAATGAAGGAGCAGAAGTTAAGGATTGAGGATGCTCTCGCAGCAACCAAGGCAGCGGTTGAAGAGGGTATCGTTGCAGGCGGCGGTGTTGCACTTCTCAATGCTATCCCCGCAGTTAAAAAGGCTATCTCTTCCTTGGATGGCGACGAGAAAACAGGCGCTAAGATAGTTCTTAAGGCTCTCGAGGAGCCGGTTCGTCAGATCGCTTCCAACGCAGGCTTAGAAGGCTCGGTTATCGTTGATAAGATAATGAGAAGCGGAAAAGTCGGCTACGGCTTCGACTTCTATAAGGAAGCCTACGGTGATATGATCGAGGGCGGCATCGTTGATCCTACCAAGGTAACCCGTTCGGCTCTCCAGAACGCAGCTTCGGTTGCTTCAATGGTTCTCACCACTGAGTCCTTGGTTGCAGATAAGAAGGAAGAAACTCCCGCACCCGCAGCAGCACCCGGCGGCATGGGCGGAATGTATTAATAAGAGTAAATAAAAAAGACTGGATTTCACCCGAAATCCAGTC
>JAZNVP010000114.1:0-21309 GCA_045592865.1 Oscillospiraceae bacterium | reverse complement strand
GTGAATAACCTCGATAAAGGGAACAATGAAATTGTCAGGGTAGGGAACGCTTGAAAGGTCCTCGATAACGGCCTTGGTTATCTTTTTCCGCAACCGCGCATTATCTCGATAACGGTGCGGTCGTGAATAACCTCGATAAAGGGAACAATGAAATTGTCAGGGTAGGGAACGCTTGAAAGGTCCTCGATAACGGCCTTGGTTATCTTTTTCTGCGCCGTGCCGATGGGGGTCACCTCTTTAACGGTGCCGTTTTCATTATAGGAAACGTCGTAAAGCGAGGGAACGTAGAAAGAGTCCATCTCGGCAACGATCTTTAAAAACTCGTCCTTCTTAAGCCCCTTTTCCTTTGCTTCTTTATAAACCTGCATCAAGCGGTTAAGCGACTCCTCGCCCTCGCCCAAACTGAAAATATCAAAGAAATCTGCAAGAGGCTCGGGGTTACAAGCACAGGGGCCGCCGCCGATAACGATGTTTTTCAGTTCGTTTCCTCTTTCCGAGCGAAGCGGGTTTATGCCGCCGAGACTTAGCATATTAAGAACGGCGGTGAAGGAAAGTTCATACTGCAAAGTAAAGCCGATAAAATCAAAATCGGATAGAGGGTCGCCGCTTTCAAGGGCAAAAAGGGGGAGCTTTTCCTCCTTCATAATGTTCTGCATATCGTCCCACGGGGCATATGCTCTCTCGCACCAAACAAAGTCCTGACTGTTGAGGGTGTGGTAGAGGATTTTTATGCCAAGGTGCGACATACCAACCTCGTAAACGTCGGGAAAACAAAAACAAAAGCGGACAAGAGCCGCATCCTTGTCCTTGTAGATGCAGCCGTTCTCTCCGCCCGTATATCTTGCGGGTTTTTGAACCCGTTTTAATATTTTTTCGTATTTCAGATCCATTTTTCACAACATCCTTAAAATTTATCCCTTTAATTTTACATTTTTTCTTCCGTTCAGTCAAGGGCTTTACCCGATATCAGCGCGGTTATAAGATAAACTGCGGCGATAAGCAGGGTGAAGTTGTAGGGACTTTTAAACAGAACGAAAAGCCCTACGGTAAAAAGCGGAACAAGAAAAATGGTTGAAACTACCGTTTCGGTGACGTGAAGGGCGGTTGCGGACAAAAACCTCGAAAGAAACAGGGAAAGAAGCCTTCCGCCGTCGGTAAAATAAATCGGCAATAAATTAACGGCACCGACCAAGAGATTAACGGCGCCGAAAAGTGTTTTCGGAAAGAGAAAAAACACCAAAAGATTACTAAAAGGCCCCGCAATGAGATAGAGCCACTCCCGTTTTTGTAAGGCAGAGTTTACCTTGAGCGACATACCCCCGAGCTTAAAGGTAAGGCGCGAGGGTATCCTGAGAATTAACAGCACCGCCACGTGAGAAGCTTCGTGAAGAAGGGACGCCAAAAGCGAAAAAAAGGATAGGTTTTCTGAGTCGAACGAAAGAATAAAGGCAACGATAAACAGAAAAGAGGGTTTTAAGGTAATCTTAAGAAGCGGAGCGGTCTTTGAATATTTCTGTAAGCTCATAAAATACGCTTTCTATTTCGGGGCCCCATTTATTAACGGCTTCCGCGGCGGCAGACCTTCCCCATTCCAGAAGATCAATTCCGAAAAAGAGCAGAACAAGATTGACCGATGCGACGACAAGGCATACTAAAAGGGTTTTGTTAAGGCGGTCCAGAATTTTTATTTTTTTCTTGATTTTTTCAAATTCTTCGGGTGATATCGTTTTCATTTTTCTTCTCCCAGGTTGAATTTTAATTGCCAATGTGGTAAAATTAACTAAAAACAGAGAAAGGAGCGAGAGAAAGTGAAAAAAATAATCGAGTATTTCAAGAAAAACGACGTCCTTTTGCTTGGGATTTGCCTTGGTCTCTCGCTGTTTTCGGTATTTTTGCTTTTCGTTATGGAGCATCACGGCTTTGTCTACGGAGTCAGAATACCGCTGGTGCAACTTGTTGCGGTGATCTTAGGGGCTTTTTTGGCTATCGTTATCTCCAACTGGAACTACCGTGAGTTTGCAAAGCTTTATAACATTTATATGCCGATATCGGTATTTCTTATGCTTCTGACCTTTACCCCGCTTGTTTATAAAAGAGCCGAGGCGTCGGACAGGGCGTGGATAGATCTCGGAATAACAACCTTTCAACCGAGTGAGTTTTTGAAGATCGCTTTCGTGCTTTCTTTTGCGGTGCATCTTTCCAAGGTCGGCGAGGACATAAACAAGCCGAAAAACATTCTGAAACTGCTTCTCCATATGGGCTTTGTTGTGGGGCTTGTGTTCTTGCAGCAGGACTTCGGAACGGGAACGGTTTTTCTCGCGGCGTTTATCGCAATGATGTTCGCGAGTGGAATTTCGTGGAAGTATATAGCATCTGCGGCTTCGGCGGCAATTCCCGTGCTTCTAATCGCTTGGTTTTTTATAATGGACGATTATCACCGCGAACGAATTTTAACGGTGTTTAACCCCGAAAGAGACCCATTGGGAATAGGCTACCAGCCAATGCAGGGAAAGATATCTATCGGTTCGGGCGGACTTATGGGAAAGGGCCTTTTTTCAGACTCGCTTAGAAATATCCCTGAGGTTTATAACGACTTTATATTTGCCTTTATCGGCGAGGCGCTCGGCTTCGTCGGAGCGCTATTGGTTATCGCGGCGCTTATGGCGATCGCCTTCAGAATACTCAGAACGGCATCGCTCTCCGAGGACCGAGAAGGCTATTATATCTGCGTAGGCTTCTTTGCAATTTTCCTTTACCAGATCGTTATAAACATCGGTATGTGCATCGGCGTGGCGCCTGTTATCGGAATAACCCTTCCGTTTCTCTCGCAGGGCGGAACCTCGATCGTTATGATGTATATGTGTATCGGAATTGTGCTTTCGGTTTACAACAACAATAAACACGAGCTGTTTAAATAAAAAGAAAACACCGCAGACACACAATTTGTGTGTCTGCGGTGTTTTTTTATGAGCAAGTGAAAAATTATTTCTCTATTTCTGCCATTAAAAATCTTCCGATGTCACAGAGGAATTTAACTCCCGTCGGGATAAACTCCTTCGGCATATGCTTTGTGAAGTTGGTAGCCTCAAAGGTAAAGTCGCCTTTGTAACCTATTTCGCCCAATGCGTGAGCTGCTGCCATATAATCTATGTTTGCCATAAAGGGCGCGGTGTGAAGATCGGCTTTAAAATCGGTATCGTGAACGTGGAGCGCTAAAAGCCTTTTGTTTCCCATCGCCTTTATAAAATCGGGGATATCGGCGCCCATTAAAGAGACGTGGCCGATGTCAAGACAACCCGTGACCCACTCGCTTCCGATAGCGTCGATAAGTGCGCAGAATTCTTTGCTTCTCGAGCAAACCGAATCGGTGGGAGTGTGCTCTTCGGAAAACCACTGCCACATATTTTCGGTGGCGATCTTTATACCGAATTTCTCGGCATAGGGGATAAGTCTGTTGTAAAAATCAATATTCATTTCGAAAAGCTCTTCGCGGTATTCAGCATAGCAAAGATGCTGAACAGGATGAACAACTATAATGTCCGCACCCATAACAGCTGCGACTTCCATCGAGCGAACGATAGAGCGGAACATTTCGGCATCTGCCTTTTCGTCGCCGCTTGTTGAATGAAAGGGCGCATGAGCCTGATTGCAAACAATGCCGATACTGTCGGCAAAGTCTCTGAGTTCTTTCGCGTATTCAAGGTAAGTGTCCTTAAAAAAAGGCGAAGAAGAACCGGGCTTCATTTCGGTTAAAGAAATATCGTAGGCATCAAAACCTGCGTCAGCAAGTATTTTAATGGTTTCTTTGTGGGAAAACAAGTTTCTCGTTATTCCCGTTGTTGTTGAAAGTCTCATAGCCTTCTCCTTTAGTCCATCAGAAGTTTTTTGCCGTTACCAACAATCCCGAAAAGAAGCATTGCCATTATCGAGGTCTCAATTCCGGTTATCGCAAGGTCGGTGGTGCAGTGAACGAGAGCGCACATAAAGAGCGCCAGAACAAGCGAATACTCGTGATAGAAAGCGTTGACGTGAACCTGCTTTTTAAGATTGTATAACGTTTTTGAAAAATAATAACTGACGAAAGTGGTTCCGACTATTCCGAAAGAAAGGAAAATGTCAAGCCAGATGCAGTGAGCGTTTATGGCGAACTGACCGCCCTTTAATTCGTAAATCTTGAGGTATGCCCAAAGCCCCTGCCCAAAAATGGGACGGTGCGTAAGTCCCTTGAAAGCGGTCGTCCAGATAGCAAGTCGGTCCTGAACACTCCATAAAAACGTGTCGTAACGGATGAGGAATTCCTCGGGCATCGTTATCATTCCAACAAGCGCAAATGCGGCAAGACCGAAGCAAACCGCGAAGAATTTATACTGCTTTGTGAAGAAAAAGAAGAACGAAACACCGATAAAGATAGCAATAAGTGCCGTTCTGGTCTTGCAGAAAAGAATGCCCAAGCAGTTGATGAAGGCTATAAGAAGATAGGTGCGCCAACGGTAAGGGTGTTTTGTCATTTTATAGAGACAAATAATAACGACGAATTCGATTATAAACGCATAGTAGTTAGCGTTAAAGAAGGTTGAGGCGGTGCGGTGCTCTGAATCGGGGGAATATCTTATGAGATAGTCCGCCATTCCGATAAAGAAACTGATAACGCTCAGGTAGCAAATATTGTCGGTTATGAGCGAAAAAAGTTTTCTCGTCATATAAGCTCGCGACATAAAACTGAAAACGATCAAAAGAAGAATAAATATTCCGCCTAAGAAACCCCATAGGTTTTTGTTGAATATCGCTGCAAAAAAACCAACAAAACCGAAAGCAAGAAAGCTTATGGAGTGGGTAACCGAAAAAACCTCTTTCCGAACGTCCTTTTTAACAAGGCAGTATATAACCGTAATTAAAAAAGGAATGCCAACGAGAAAGAAGGGGAGAAACATACAAATCGAGTTTATGTAAAGCAGTTTTTCCTCGGTTGAAAAGCCTCTGAATTCTTTTTTTCTGGTGTGTATCAGCTCTTTAATTTTTTCCATAAAATAACCCGCTCCGAAACTAAATTAATAAAATTATACTCCAAAATAAAAATAAAAGCAACCCTATGTGAAAAAGGGAAGATTATCACCTAAAAATGTCAAAATAATACAAGTAAAAAAATAACCGAAAAAACACAAAAGGTATTGCAAAATACAAGGCCCTAAGGTATAATACCTTTAACTGAAAAAGTATGCATATTGGTGAGAATGCGCAAAAAAATAAGGTCAAAATTGTGCAATATGCATAAAAATTAGGGGGGATATCAGCAAGCCTCCCCGAAGCTTTTCAGTTAGGAGGAATTTTTTATGGAAAAAGCAAAGTATAATTGGGGTAACGTGCCTCTCGGCGGCGGCGGATTTGTTATAGGAATTCACATTCATCCGAAGGATCCTACTATAAAATACATAAGAACCGACGTTGGCGGTGCTTACAAATGGGATCCTAAAAATGAAGAGTGGGTTCCGATCACCGAATGGATACCTTTCGACAATCTGTCTATGTATGGTGTTGACGGTATCGCGCTTGACCCGAACGACACTGAAACCGTTTATCTCTGCCTTGGTGACTCGGGCAGACCTTCCGACGTTTTTAAATCGACCGATGGCGGCAAAACCTTCACCGCTACCGGACTTAATAAAAACTTCTTAGGAAACGGTGCTTGGAGAGACCGCGGCGAATGCATTCAGGTAGACCCCAATAACTCTGATATAATCTACTGCGGAACTCGTTGGCAGGGACTTTACCGTTCTCTCGACGGAGCTAAGACCTGGGAAAGAGTTGAGGCGGTTCCGGTTGGCGAAAAACATGCTGGAATCAGAACCGTTCTTATCGACAAAAATTCCGGCAAAGACGGAAAGAGTCAGGTAATCTATAGCTCTTCTAAATCCAACGGACTCTGGAAATCCTCTGATGCAGGCGAAACATGGATTCAGATGGAAGGCTCGCCTGCAAATGTTCAGAGAGGTTGCGTTTTAGAAGACAGCAGTCTTGTTATTTCTTCGGAAGAAGGCCTCTTTACCTATGACGGAAAAGAGTGGAAGGATATTTCTCCCGTTAAGGGTCTTTCCTATAACGGAATAGACGTTGACAGACGCAACAATAAGAGAATCGTTACCGCTTGCACCATAAACCCCGGAATGAGCTGCATGAACCTTCCGATCTATTATTCGGAAGACGGCGGTGAGACCTGGAGATATATGAACGATCCCGATATCTGCAAAAAGAACTATTCAATCGGTTGGTGGCCGAGATACTATTTCGCGTCCGACACCTCCTGCATCTATTTCGGAATGGAAAAGGAGAATGACGTATACTTTGCAGACTGGTATGGCGTTTGGAAGACCGACGATATAACAAAGGACGTTGTTGAGTGGGATTCCTTAATTAAGGGCCACGAAGAGATAGTTGCCTTCACAATGATCTCTCCCCCCGAAGGCAAGGGAAGACTTATCACCGGTGTTGCCGATAACGACGGACACAGATATGAAGATATCCACGCTTATCCCCCCGAGAGAAGATTTCTTGCAACCAACGGACTTGACTTCTGCGAGTCTGACTGCAACTTTATCGCAGCAGTCGGTGCTATACATAACGGAGCTATCGGTGAGATGGGTTATTCCGAGGATAACGGTATAACCTGGAAGAAGATGGTTAACTGGGACGATAACGAAAAGGGTCTAAGAATTGCAGTTAACCCCGTAAATCCCGATAATATGTGCGCAATGATAATCAACGGAACTCCCCGCTTTACAAAGGACAGAGGTAAGAGTTGGCATTACGCGAAAGGAACTCCTGCCGATATGATAACGGCATATTGGGGAGCATTCGGTCAGGTAGTGTCTGACAGAGTGGCAGACGGTGTGTTCTACGTTCTCTGCAAACAGGGTCTCTATCGTTCGATGGACGGCGGCGCTCACTTTGAGCTTTTAGATGCCGAGAAGAACACCGGAAGCATCAAGACTCTTCCTTATCATAAGGGCGAGATCTGGTATGGCGACAAAACCGGAATGTTCCGTTCAACCGATTTCGGCGCAACATTCGAGAAGGTAGAGTCTATCGAAGAGTGCTATTCCTTCGACTTTGGTAAGGGCCTTTACCATAATGAGTGCACCCTCTACGTTTACGGTGTGATCGAGGGAATCCGTTCGAGATTCAGAAGTGACGACTACGGCAAGACCTGGGTAGACATCGGCGACGGAGTTGCAAGAGGCAAGGCTCACGGAATCTGCGCAGACCGTAAGGTTTACGGCAGAGTTTACTTCTCTTCCGGCGGAAGAGGCTTCTACTATGCAGAACCTGCCGAAGACTAATTAAAAAACGAAAGCGTTCAGGCATATGCGGAAAATCCGCATATGCCGTGAATGCTCTTTAAAAGTTTCGTTTTGGAGAAAGTTTTTATGGCAAGTGTTAAGTATAATTGAGGAAACGTTCCAATGCGGATCTGAATAAGAATTTTTTCGAAAACGAACACTATAAAGAAGCGAGAATATATTTCGCAGAACCGAGCGAGGAGTAGTCGGATAAGGAGGAAGGTATGGAACACAGTTTTGTGTCATCAGGCAAACAAAAATTCCCGATAGATTCTTCTGTTTCTATCCATGCCGTCAATTTCCAAAATGCATTTTACGATCTGATATCCTCACCCCATCTTCACGCGGAGTTTGAAATCCTTTACGTTGCTTCGGGAAGAATGAGGTATTTCATAGATGGAGAAGAAGTCGAGGTTAAAGAGGGAGAACTTATCTTTCTTAAAAACTTCGCGGTCCATTCAAACGAACCTGCAAGTGAGAGGGTCAGCGTTTGTCTTATTCATTTTTCGGAAGGCAGGTCCCCATCAGAAGAAAACTCCGCTGAGAGAAAGGTATCTTTAAACACCGAGAGAAAGTATTATAAAATGTCTCTTGATGAAGCGGGTGAAAACGCAGAGATCATAAAGAAGCTTTTAATGAGTGAGGAACTGAAGAACGGGAAGAGGGAAAGCTCCGGCTTAACGGCAAGAGCGGTGTTTTACCTTATTCTTTCCCATTTCGGTGAAAAAGAACTGATAAAGATCGAAGAAGCCGATTTCGGTGAGGAAAAAAATAAGGCAACGGATAAGATAAAAAAGGTTATTAAGTATGTTGAGGAGCATTACGACGGAGACATAACGGTCGAGGATGCGGCAGAACTTATAAACGTAACGCCGAGTTACTTCTGCAGAATTTTCAAGGCATCCATCGGCAACACCTTCGTTAATTTTATCAACAACTACCGAATAATGCAGGCAAAGCAAAAGCTATTGAAGCCTGAAGCAACGATAACAGAAGTAATGTATGAAACGGGATTTTCTAACTACAGTTACTTTAATCGCGTTTTCAGAAAATACAGTGGCTATTCTCCAACTGAATATAAGCAAAAATACCTGGAGGAGAAAGGAAATATCTGATGAAGACCCCTATATGCGTGGCAGAACGTTTCAAATATGAAAATCTTCATATCGGTGGCGGCGGATACGTAACCGGAATGGTGATTCACCCAAAAAATAGCGATATAATGTATATAAGAACCGACGTTGGCGGTGCATATAAATGGATTGCTGATAAGAAAGAGTGGCACCCAATCACCGAATTTTTCTCCTGGAAAGAAAGGCTTAAATATAATGTCGACGGAATAGCTTTAGACCCTAACGATGAAAATATTCTCTATCTCTGCTGCGGAGACGGCGGAGAAAAGGGAACCTCGTCGGTATATAAGTCCTGTGACCGAGGCGAAAGCTTTATTGAAAAGAAGGTAGACGCAACCTTTCTCGGAAACGCAAACTACCGTCAGGACGGGGAACCGATAATGGTCGACCCCAATAATTCAAGCGTTGTTTACTGCGGCACAAGAAGAGAAGGGCTTATGGTCTCTCTCGATGGAGCGGAAAGTTTTTCCTTTATTGAAGGAATACCTTCTAAAACCGAAAGCGTCGCAGGAGTCAGAGGGGTTATTATCGACCCGAGAGAAACTGTAGACGGCAGGAGCAAAAGGATATACGTTTCGCTTCCCGGAGATAACGAGGAGCACGGAATTTACATATCGGACGACGGCGCGAAAACCTTCAAAAAAATCGAAGGCTTCCCCCCGAGAATAAGAAGAATGGCGCTTTCTCCCGACGGTGTTCTGTTCGTAACGACACTTGACGGCGTTTATAAATATGAAAACGGTAAGGTTACCGATATTTCTCCTAATGTAGAAAAACGGTCATACAGAGCACTTGCTGTTAGCCCCGACGGCGAAAAGGTAATAGTAGGCCACGCTAACACAGGCCCCGGCGACTGTATGAATATGAAGATTTTCTATAGTTCTGATAAGGGAAAAACCTGGATCGAAAGAACCGAGAATAAAATAAAGGAAAATAAAACAAACTGGTGGCCCGAGTATTTCTTTTCTTCAGCAACCGCAACCCTCACCTTTAATCCCGATAACGATAAAGAGGTGTGGTTCACCGATTGGTATGGCGTTTGGATGACCAAGGATATAACCGCAGAAACTGTTGTCTGGCGTTTAGAGGATGCAGGTCATGAGGAAGCAGTAGTAACCGATATAATGTCCAACAAAGAGGGAAAGTTAGAACTGGTTACCGCAATGGTTGATAACGGCGGAATGTATTACAGTGACGTGTCTTTGTTCCCCGACGGACGCCACAGCGATAATGCAACAAGTCTGGATTTCTGTGAAACGGCACCAGACCACGTTGTTATTTCGGAAAACAACAACGCAGGAACCATCGGAAAGGTAAAGGTGTCGGAGGACTACGGTAAAAGCTACAAGAAAACCGCTTACGAGGGAACCGCAATCAGAGTTGCGATTAACCCCGAGGACTATAATAACTTTATGGTTGTTCCCATAAACGATACCCCGCGCTACACCTTCGACGGAGGAGAAACCTGGAATTCTTCGGTCGGCGCACCTAACGATATCATAAGAACCTTCTGGGGTGCTCCGAGACCTATCTGCTCTGATAGATTTAAAGCGGGAGTTTTCTATCTTCTTTCGAGAGGTGCAGTTTATAAAAGCACCGACGGAGGAAAGAATTTCAGAAAAACAACCGATCTTTCCGAGAGCGGAGAAGGCACCATAAAGGCTAACCCCTATAAAAAGGGCGAGATTTACGTTTGCTTAGGTAAAAACGGATTCTTCGTTTCAAAAGATTTCGGAGAAACCTTCTCAAAGACAGAAGGCGTAGTTGATGCTATGTCGGTTTCCTTTGGACCCGCGAAAAACGGAGACGGCTTTATGCTTTATCTCTTAGGCGAGGTAAACGATAAAATAGGTCTCTTTATGACCGAAAACGGAACCGAAGATATACTTCAACTTAACGACGAAAAAACCAACAAACTCGGAAAAGCCGAATTCATAACGGCGGACAGAAGAGTTTTCGGAAGGGTTTTCATCGGAACCGACGGACGAGGAATTATTAAATCTGCATACATTATATAAAAAGGAGATTAAGAGGATGAAATTTAAACGGATTATTTCGGCAGCGTTGGCACTGCTTTTGTTAGCGTCCTGCAGTCGCGACGTGGCAGACTCATCTTCGGATATAGATCTTGAAAGTCTTCTAGGGGAGGCAGGAGTAATGACTAATTCAGATTACGTAGCAACGGTAACAGGCAATATGTCGGAAAACTATGAGTTCGGCAACTTACCTATCGGTGGCGGCGGATACGTAACCGGTATTGTTATCCACCCTAAAGATTCTAACATTAAATACATAAGAACCGACGTTGGCGGTGCATATAAATGGGACGCAGAGAATAAGACATGGATCCCGATGACCGAGTTTTTCTCTAATAACGAGGGAATAATGTATGGCATCGACGGTATCGCGATAGACCCTAATGATGAGAACGTAGTTTATATTACCTGTGGCGACGGCGGAGACACAACCTTTATAACCCCCGCGCTTTATAAGTCGACAAATAAGGGAGAGACCTTCGAGAGAACGAGCCTTGAAGCTTCGTTCTTCGGAAACGCTCCCTACCGTCAGGACGGAGAACCCATTATGGTTGATCCTAACAACTCGAACGTTGTTTACTGCGGAACAAGAAAGCAGGGCCTTAAGGTTTCCTATGACGCAGCAAAAACCTGGCAGGATATTCCCTCTATCCCCGCAAATGATTCCGACAGAGTCGGTATCCGCTCGGTAGCGATAGACACCACCTCCACGATCGACGGCAGAAGCAAGGTCGTCTACGTATCGGTTTCGGGAACGGCGGAAGGAAACGGTGTGTTTATGTCTACCGACGGCGGCGTTACCTTTAAACTTTTAAAAGGAATACCTTCCGAGGTAAGAAGACTTTCCGTTTCCTGCGACGGCGTTCTTTACGCAACTACCGCAGACGGTGTTTATAAATACGAAAACGGCAGAGTAACCGATATTTCACCTAAGTCAGAGAAAAGAACCTATAGAGCCTTAGCAGTAAGCACCGATGGAAACAAACTCGTTGTCTGCCATGCCAACACCGACGCTTCTGACTGTATGAATATGAATATCTACTACAGTGCCGACAGAGGAAGCACCTGGACCCAGAAGAATAATAATATGGTCAAAGAAAACAAAACTGTCTGGTGGCCCGATTATTATTTCTCGTCCGCAACGGCTTCTCTGATATTCGACCCACAGAACGATAAAGAGGTATGGTTCACCGACTGGTATGGCGTTTGGATGACAAAGGACATAACCGAGGATAAAATAACCTGGCGCCTTGAGGATGACGGACACGAAGAAGCGGTTATAACCGATGTTTTGTCCAACAAAGAGGGCGACGTCCAGCTCGTTACCGCAATGGTTGATAACGGCGGAATGTTCTATACCGATATAAACGAATATCCTCTCGCAAGACGAGGCGGCAACTCAACGGGACTTGATTTCTGCGAGGATGAGCCGCAGTATGTTGTCCTTTCGGAGAACGATAACGCAGGAACAACAGGCGCAGTCAGAATTTCAAACGACTACGGAAGAACCTTTAAAAACACCAATTTTAAAGGAACGGCGCTAAAAATAGCGCAGAACCCTAAAAACTTCAGAAACTTTATGGTGCTTTGCATTAACGAAGCGCCTAAATATACGACTGATAGCGGTAAGACATGGCAAACGTCGGCAGGTGTTCCCACCAATATGGCAACGGGCTTCTGGGGTTCACCGAGAGCTATTTGCTCGGACAGATTCCAGGATGGCGTTTTCTACATACATTCAAAAGGCAGAGTTTACCGTTCAACCGACGGTGGCAAAAACTTCAGTGTGGTCTGTGACCTTATGAGCGGAGCTGACGGAACTATAAAGGCAAACCCCTATAAGCCCGGAGAGGTTTACGTTACCGAAGGCAGAAAGGGATTATATATCTCCAAAGACTCGGGCGGAAACTTCACAAGAATACTTGGTATTACCAATGCTTTGGGTGTTTCGTTCGGACCGAGTAAGGACGGAAATGGTTACGTTACCTATCTTCTCGGAACGGTTAAAGGAAAATCGGGTCTCTTTATGAGCGAAGACGGTTGCAAGACCTTTATCCAGCTTAACGACGAGGAAACCAATAAGCTCGGTAAAGCAGGAAGCATAACTGCCGACAGACGAGTTTACGGCCGAGTATTTATGGGCTCCGGCGGAAGAGGTATTATAACCGCAAAATATAAAGATTAAGGACATAAACAATGAGAAAGTGGTATGCGTGGGTGTCGGGTATATTGGCTCTGTGTATTGCATTTGGGATAACGGCATCTTCCTTAAGGGGAAAAGAGCCCGAAGAGGCCGTTTCTATTCCCGATGCCGCAGTTGACGGCGAATATGCAGAACTTTTGGAAGGGGAGATACAAGAAGGAGATTTTCCTTTCGGTCTCTGCCTCTTTTCCGACTGCATAAAGCTAAGCCTCGGGGAAGGCTCTTTTAAAAAATCACTTATAGATTTTTCGGAAACAGCCTTTTCGGTAAAGCAAGGACATAAAAACTCCCGCGCGACCATTAACATAAATTTTAATGATATATATTCGGGTAACGCAGAAGCCTTATATATAAAGGTGGATGCGGCATCACAAACGGAAAATTCACTTATCAAGTTTATTCTGAAAACCGATGACCTCACGGAACTTAAATCGGGCGGAATATACTATTTGATAGACTCGTCTGAAAAAACCTATAAACTAACCCATTCTTCTAACCGTTCTTGCAGCATACCTGCAGGATTTTCGGGGGACGTTGTTCTTCCGATTTCGGAATATGAGGGCATAAACCCCGAAACTGTCAAAGGCGTTCAGATTCAGTTTCAGGCGGTTGAGAAGGATGAGAATAAAAAGATAACCTTTTCGGAATTCAAGTTTGCCTATCCTTATATAAGCGCACCCGAAGTCTACGACGAAGCCTTCGTCAGCAAAACGTCGGTTTCGGAAACGGCATTTCCATATAACCTCACCAATTTGATAGTGGCAGACAGTTTTAACTCAAGTGAGAATGTATCCACCCTTGGCGGTTATCCCGCTTCGGCAGGAAAAACATATGAGGGAAGGGCCCGTCTTTGTCAGGTCCACACCAACAATGTCAGCGGTGTGAGAATGAAACTTAATTCATCACTTGTTGGCTATGGAGCGGTATCTGTAGAGGTGGATAACACCGAAAACGGTGATTCCTGGATATCATTTTTAATGGGCACCGAAAAAGGCGCGTCAAAGCTTAAAGAAAACGCTAAAATATGGCTTATCAGTAAATACGATGAGTATTTTGAATATAAAAACCTGAATGAAACCAGAGCAGTCCTTATCCCTGCGGGGTTTAAGGGGAAGGTTGTGATCCCGCTTGACTGCTTTGAAAAGGCAAACTTGTCGGAAATAAACTCTCTGATGCTGCTTTTAAGTCACGTTTCCCGTGACGAAAGCAAAAGCATTTATCTCGATAATCTCAGTTTTATCCCGACGGGACTTGTGGGGGCACAGATACCTGAAAGCGCCTACGATTTTGTCGGACTCGAGACCGAAACGGTAGCCGATATGTCGGTCGGAGTTCCGCTTTATAACAGTAGCGGCATAAGGGCAGACTATTATAATATAGAAAACGGAAAGCTTAAGATCATCTGCGGACACACAGGTTCTGAAGCAACCGTATCGGTTTCATGCGGCGGAAATCCTGAAAATAAGATAGGAATTTCGTTTGATCTGGACGCTTCGGAACTCGGTGGAGCATCCTATATAAAATTCATGCTCGACACCGAAAACGGTGAAGCGCACCTCTCTGAAGAGGGTTACTATTTCCTCTATTCAGACGGGAAATACTATAAATATAAGCATTATAACAACTATTCTTCTTATATCCCGAAAGGCTTTAACGGCAAGGTTATCCTTCCCTTTTCGCAGATGGTTTACGATGGAGGGGAAGCAAGAATTGAAGCAAGGTGCCTTGAAGGAAGTATAAAAATTCAGCTTTATAACGTTGTAAAAAACAAACAAAAATGTTTATATTTTGATAATTTTGAATACATTTTGAATAAACAAGACAACAGCGGAAAGCTTCTTCAGATCCCTCTCGGTGGCGGCGGTTACGTAACGGGTATCTATATTCACCCGAAAGACAATAGTGTCAAATATATCAGAACCGATATGGGTGGCGCTTACCGCTGGGACGAAGAGACTAACACCTGGATTCAGTTCCTTGATTGTTTCGGAACCTTAGGTCAGCAATACTGTGTTGACGGAATGGCGCTCGACCCGGAGGATACCGATATTCTCTATATCTGCGTTGGTGACGGAAATGGAACGGGCAAAAGAGGAATATATAAATCCTATAACAGAGGCGAGAGCTTCGAGTATTTAACCTTCGAATCCTTTTTCGGCAACAACGTTGACAGAGATCTGGCAGAATGCTTAGTTGTTGACCCTAATAATTCGGATGTTATCTACTGCGGAACAAGGCTTGAAGGCTTGGCTTACAGCCGCGACGCAGGAGAAACCTGGGAAACAGTTCCAACCGATATCATTCCAAACAACAAAACTAATCAGCGAGGCATTCGTTCGGTTGCTATTGACTCCGGCGAAACAGTTAACGGACGAAGCAAAACCATCTACGTTTCGGGATACACAGTCGGAGTATATTTCTCCACCGACGGCGGAGAAAGCTGGAGCAAAATAGATGCTCTTCCCGATACGACAAAACAAATGAGAGTTGTTAACAGCACTCTTTATCTATCTTCAGATGAGGGACTGTTTACATATAAAAACGGGGTTAAAACCGACATAACACCAACGCCCGATAATCCCTATTTTAACGCGTTGGACATTGACGGGTCGGATCCCAACAGAATAATAGTTTGCAGAGACGGTAAGGGCGCTGAGAATGCCCATATGCTTCCAATTTACTATTCTTCAGACGGCGGAAAGACATGGGAAACCAAATCGGAAATCCGGAATATCAGAAAGCTCGATAAGCTTTCCTGGTGGCCCGACTATTACTTCTCGTCGATGACCGCATGTCTTAAGTTTAATCCCCATAAAAAAGGGGAGGTCTGGATGACCGACTGGTATGGCGTCTGGGTTACCTATGATATAGACGACAGTAAACCAGATTGGTATTCTAAGGTTCTTGGACACGAAGAAGCAGTTATAAAGGATAGCGTTACGCTTCCCGAAGGACCCTTTAACCTTATCATAGGAACTTATGATAACGGAAAGATCTGCTATTCGGATATAACAAAATATCCCGAAAGAAGAATGCTCGGAGATACAGCGGATATAGCTTATCAGTATTCTGATCCCAGTTTCGTTGTTTTTTCCTGCGTTTCCGATAAGATACACGTATCATATGACTACGGAAACAACACGGTCGAGGTTCCCTCAGGAGTGAAAAACACGATGGGTGTGGCAATCAGCACAACCGACAAGGATAACATTCTGGTTATCGGTTGGGAAGACGTTCCTTACTATACTAAGGATGGCGGCAAAACCTGGCATCAGTCGTCGGGAGCTACTGCAAATGAAATGAAAAACAAATGGGATGAAAAGCCCATCCTGGAGCCCGACGGAAAGGACGGCAACGTTTTCTACTATTCGGGTAAAGACGGTCTTTACCGCTCGGATAACGGCGGAGAAAGTTTTACCCTCGTCAGCACCGATTTTTCGGAGTTTGCTGTTATCTATACCGCACCGGACAAAGAAGGCTGGGTATATGCGGTTGACGAAAAGGGAAATTTCTATAAATCAATCGATTTTGGAGAAACCTTCGTCAAAGTTAAGAATATAACCTCGGTAGATTCCATTAGCTTTGGTAAAGGCAAAACGGATGAATATGCGCTTTATGCCGTTGGTGAGCATAACGGAGTTTACGGGCTTTATATTTCGGATAATTACGGAGAAACCTGGGAACTTATGAAGAGGGTCGAGGAATTAAACCTTTTCAAAGATGTGGAGGGAGATATGCAGGAATACGGAACCTGCTATCTCTTCGGCAGAGGACTTGGAGCCAAGGTTTGCTATAAATAGTTTAAATTCTTTCTTGCAAAAACAGGAAAGGTTTAATGCCGAAAGGCAAGATAAAATGTTTAATAAAACAGAAGGAAAAAAGTATGAAAAAGTGGTATGCATTAGTGTCGGGAATAATGGTTATATGCCTTATTCTTGCAACTGCGTGTGTTCCGACTAAGGATTCGGGAAACTTAATTTCCGGATCCGAGTCTTCGGAAAGCACCGATAACAACAGTTCAGACATTAATAAAGAAGACGGAAAAAATGAGAGCTCTTCGTCAGTAGATAACGGCGGAGCAGGTGAAAACGGAGAAAACAGTTCTTCTGAAAATGAGAATAACAACTCATCAGAAGGAAACACATCTTCCGGAAACACCTCGTCCGGCAATACGTCTTCGGGAGGAAACTCAGGAACTTCGGGGAATAAGTTTCCTAACGTTATAGGAACAACAACCCCGTCCGAAAATGAGGATAAGGAAGAGGATAAGAATGAAAATCTTCCTGAAAACGAGGATAAGGAAGAGAATAAGGACGAAAACCTTCCTGAAAACGAAACGACACCTCCTAACAAAGAGGAAGGAACCACAGGGCCTGATACTGAAGCGGGAGAAGAGGAAGAGGAGCTTTTAGAAAATCAGATAAAAGATAGTGATTATCCCTTCAATCTGGCTTCACTTTCGGGAAATCTTGAAATTAATGTGGCAAGAAACATTGCTTTTAAAGCATCTCTTCTTTCCTGCGACGGAACAAAGCTTGTGATAACGCAGGGACATAAAACCTCAAGCGCAACCGTTGCTCTTGATTTAGTTGACTTTGAGTCAAGCGGTTCTATCGCCGTTTATGTTAAGGTAGATGCAACCGAGCAGACGGGAACATCACTCGTTAAGTTTCTCTTAAAATCCGAAAAGGTTTCTCAACTAAAGCTTGGCGGAGTATACTATTTAATAGATGCAGAAGGAAGAATTTTTAAATACAACCATTCATCAAACCGTTCTTGCAGCATACCTGCAGGATTTTCGGGTTACGTCGTTCTTCCTCTTTCGGAATACGTTTATCTGAACAGCGAAACAGCAATAAATACTAATGCTGTTAATCAGATTCAGATACAGTTTGAGTCTGTTGAAAAGGATGCAGCCAAGAAAATGACCTTCTCAGAGTTTAAATGCGCATATCTTCTTGACAGCAGCGACGAAGAGGTCTATAACACCGCTTTCGTCAGCAGAAATGAAATCTCCAGCTCCAATTATCCGTATAAATCGAGCACTTCTGTCGTTGTTGACACGCTCGACGTAAACGACCGCGTAACAACGCTCGGCGGGTATTCTACCGCTCAGGGCAGAACCTATGAGGGAAGAGTTCGTCTTCGTCAAAGCCATAGCAATAATAACTGTGGTGTAAGCCTTGAACTCAAGTATTCTTCGGTAGGTTATACGGCAGTTTATATTGAGGTCGATAATACAGAAAACGGTGTTTCTTGGCTTAAGTTCTTAAGCAACACCTCTTCGGGCTATGCCGAGATGAAAAAGGGCGCAACAGCATACCTTATAAGCAAATACGGCCAATATTATAGCTATAAAAACACTAACGATACAACGGCTATCTGCATTCCTGCAGGATTTAAAGGAAACGTTGTTATACCTTTCGATAGCTTCTGCTACGTATCAAACGGAAACAGCATATCCAAAAATGACGTTACGGGACTTACCGTTCTCTTAAAAAGTGTAACCGTTGATGCTTCAAAGAGTATCTACCTTGATAACTACGGATATATCGTAGGAAGTCTTGCGTCGGGTCAGATAGTTGAGTCGGACTATGAGCTTTCGGGACTTGAAACCGTCCTTATTAATGACCTTGACGACGGAAACGTTAACCTCGGAAGCTGGAACGGAATCACTTCCGATTATTATGAACTCGAAAACGGACGTCTTAAGATAACCTGCGGACACACAAGTTCGTCTGCTACTGTAGCGGTTACTTACGGCGGAGATCCTTCAAAGAAAAAGGGACTTTCCTTTGACGTTGATGCAACGGAAATGGAAGGCGCTTCATACCTTACCTTACTTTTAAACACAAGCCAAGGCTACTCCTGGATCGTAGACGGCGGACATTACTACCTCTATGAAGATGGCGTATATTATAGGTATACTCACGGTTCTTACCACTCCGTGATGATTCCTAAGGGCTTTAAAGGAAAGGTTATTTTACCCTTCGTTCAGTATGTATATAATGGAACTCAGAGCAGAATTGATCCTTCAACCCTCTCGGGAAGTATGTATATTCAGTTCCAAAACGTAGCTAAAGACCCAACCAAGAGCCTTTATTTCGATAATTTCGCTTATATCTGCGATAAAGAATTCCCTTCGGGAGAATTGATAACCGTTCCTAAGGGCGGCGGCGGATACGTAACAGGTGTATATATCCACCCGTTAGACAATAATATTAAATACATCAGAACAGACGTTGGCGGCGCATATAAATGGGACGTTGACAGAAACGAATGGACCCAGATGCTTTCCTTCGGCTCAAGCCAATCTCAGTTATATGCGGTTGACGGTCTTGCACTTGATCCTAATGACGTAAACGTTATTTATGCCGGTCTTGGGGACGGCGGAGGTAAGCCGGAAACCGACAGAGGTGTTTATAAATCTACCGATGGGGGAAAAACCTGGGAAAAGCTTATTCACGTTAACTTTTTTGGGAACGGCTCTCATAGGCAGATCGGCGAGTGCATTATGGTTGACCCGAATAACTCGAACGTTATCTACGCAGGAACAAGACTTAACGGTCTTTACTATAGCCGCAACGGCGGAAATACCTGGACGCAGGTAAGTTCCAGTCAGGTCCCCTTCAATACAAACGGCAATATAGGAATTCGTAGCGTTGCAATTGACCCCACCTCGACGGTTGACGGCAGAAGCAAGACCATCTACGCTGCAGGACCCGGTGTCGGTGTTTACTGTTCTTCCGACGGTGGCACGAACTGGAGCAAGGTAAGCTCTCTTCCCGATTCGGCATATTCTATGAGAGTTGCGTCTGACGGAACGCTTCTTGTAACTTCGGAAGAAGGACTCTTTAAGTATAAGAACGGAACCGTAACGAACATTTCTCCCACGTCGCACACCTATTATCTCGGATTAGACGTTGACCCCACCGACCCCAATAGGATCGTTACCTGCTATTCAACAGGTGGCGGCGCAGGACCGATGGGTCTTCCGATCTTCCTTTCGGAAGACGGAGGCATTACCTGGAGGAATCTTGTTCAGAGCAACAGAAAGATAGACAGACGCGGATGGTGGCCGTCTTACTACTTCTCCTCTGCAACTGGTTGTCTTAAATTCAATCCTCACAACACAAAAGAACTCTGGTTCACCGACTGGTATGGCGTTTGGGTAACCTACGACGTTAACGAAGCCACTACCGACTGGTATTCCAAGGTAATAGGACACGAAGAGGCGGTTATAATGGATAAGATATCGCTTCCTGAAGGCCCCATCAGATTTATCGCGGGAACCTATGATAACGGATCGGTTTATTATAAAGATATAACCGTTCCGCCCGCCAACAGATTTTTAGGTGACACTCCCGATATCGTTTATTCTTATAGCAATCCTAATTTCGTTGTTTTCGGTAGCACAGGAACTAAGATTTATGTTTCCGCAAACTACGGTGAAACAACAACTGAAATAAACTCAGGCGTTGCTAACTCTATGGACGTTGCAGTCAGCGCAACCAATACCAACAACATCGTTGTCGGAGGATGGAGCACCGTGCCTTACTACACGAAGGACGGCGGCGCTACATGGCACGCTTCGACCGGCGCAACGGCAAACAACATGACAACTAAATGGACCCATTATGATCTTTTAGTGTCCGACGGCGCGAACGGAAATATTTTCTACTACTCAGGTGCGGAAGGTATTTATCGTTCAAATAACGGAGGTGAAAGCTACACGCTTGTTAACACCACCTTAACAAACTTTACGCATATTCAGACCGTTCGCGGCAAAGAAGGATGGGTTTATGCGCTTTCCGGCGGTTCAGTTTATTATTCAACCGACTATGGAAAAACCTTCACTAAGTTGTCTACTATTACAGGCGTAAAATCTATAAGTTTTGGTAAAGGAAAAAACGCAAATGTACTTGCATTTTATGCAATAGGGGAGTATAATGAAAAAGAGGGACTGTTTATTTCGGATGACTACGGCGAAACCTTCGAACTTATGATCGAAAGTGATAAAATGGGATGCTTCGGCGGAGTTCTCGGAGATATGCAGATCTATGGCGCTTGTTATATGACCTCGGGCGGACAAGGCGCAGTTATTGTATATAAATAACAGATTGTTATTTTGAATATATATGAAAAGGAGATAAAATAATGCGAAGAAAAATTTCCGGATTATTAGCTGTAATTATGGCGTTTTCAATCGTTCTCTCGTCTTGCGACAGAGATGTGGAAACCAGCAGCGCAGATTCGTCTTCGGGTAGCGGCAAGGTCGATCCGGCTTCCTATAACTCAATGGTAGTCGCCGAAGATTTCAACAAAGTAAACCCTGTCCGACTCGGCGGCGGCGGATACGTTTCGGGATTTGTTATTCACCCGAAGGATCCCAGCATCAGATACATAAGAACAGACGTTGGCGGTGCTTACCGTTGGGATGCCGAAAAAGAAGGGTGGATCCCGATAACCGATCAGATGACTCACAGTAGTTATACATATATCGACGGTATTGCTATCGACCCCAATAACGTTGACGTTGTTTACATATGCGCAGGTAACGGTTACCCGTCCGACGTATTTAAATCGACCGACAGGGGCGAGAC
>JAZNVP010000113.1:0-5803 GCA_045592865.1 Oscillospiraceae bacterium | reverse complement strand
ATCATATCAAGGTCCTCGCGGTCAACGGGTGTAACGAACGCCTTTGCAAGTGCCTCGTTCATTTCGTGTTTCTTAACGTCTGCGCTATGTTCGATCTCATGCATATTCTTAAGCATTTCGGCCATATTTTCGGTGTTATAGTTCTTAAGACAGTCGGTTAAATATTCTGCCGCTTTTTTCGCGATAGCACTGCTCTCGGCGAAATTCTCATAGTAAAACTTATCTGATTTTGCCATTTCAAAAAATCCTTTCTTTATTTAAAAATCAACATAAACAGTTTTGTCATTAAAAAGCCGACGAGTCCGCAACCGGGGAAGGTGAGGACCCAGGTGAGCACCATTTCCTTAACAACGCCGAAGTTGATAGCCGAGGCTCTTTTAACGGCACCAACGCCCATTATCGAGGTCGTTTTAGCGTGGGTGGTGGAAACGGGGAGACTGAATACACTGCAGAAGAGGAGCGACAAGGCTCCTGCGATATCTGCGGAAAAGCCCTGATATTTTTCGAGTTTTACCATATCCATTCCAACCGATTTGATTATCTTCTTTCCGCCCATTGCGGTGCCCGAAGCCATAACGACCGAGCATACTATCATAAGCCAGAGCGGAATATTTATATCAGAGGGAAGGCTTTCGCCTCTCGACATATAAACGCAGAGAAGGATAACGCCCATAAACTTCTGACCGTCCTGCGCTCCGTGCATAAATGCCATTGCACCCGCACCGACTATCTGGGCGCCTTTGAAAAATCCGTCGGTCTTTTTGCGGTTTGCTTTATAGAATATTCTGGTTACGAGTTTGCAGACTAAATATCCGAGTCCGAAGCCTAATGCAACCGAGATAAATATACCGTATATTACCTTGACCCATTCGTTTCCGTTAACTCCCTCAAAACTTCCGTGGAGAGCGATTGCGCTACCCGTGAGTCCCGCGATAAGTGCGTGGCTTTCGCTTGTTGGAATTCCGAATACCCAGGCGAGAGTTGCCCAGAGGACGATTGCGAAGAGCGCCGCGCTTAAGGCGATTATTGCAGTGTCGGGGTCGGAGCCGAAGTCGACCATCTTGGTTATAGTCTCGGCGACCGTTGCGTTGAGAAGCGTCATAACGAAAACGCCTAAGAAGTTGAGCACTGCCGCCATTAAGATTGCGGCTCTTGGGGGCATACATCTTGTTGCAACGCAGGTGGCAATAGCGTTCGGCGCATCGGTCCAACCGTTAACAAGGATAACTCCGAGGGTGAGGGTAACGGCGATAAAGAGAAGGGGGTTAGCCGTCATCTGTTGCCAGAATTCTAATATCGAACCCATATATTTTTCCTTTCAATTACGTTCACTTGTGTCTTGACTGCTTTTTAAAACAGTATACTATATAATTTTCCTTTTTTCAACATTTTTTGGGGGATAAAAAATAAAAGGTTCGGTGGTGCCCGAACCTTTTATTCTGCTTAAAGACCCAAATATTTATATAATACCTTTAAATGATAGTATTCAAAGCATTATTTTAATTAATCAGTCTTTTTTCACGTATTTTTTACGGTATTTCAGCGGGGACAGTCCCTCCTCTGCCTTGAAGACGCGGCAGAAATAGGAAACGCTGCTGAAGCCGAGTTTTTCGCTTATCTCGCTAACCGAGAGTTTTTCTTCCTTCAGTTCGCCTTTTGCGAGGACGATGCGGGTCTTAAGGATATATTCCATCGCGGTCGACCCCGTATGCTTTTTGAACTGACGGCAGAAATAATATTTACTGATGCTTACCTTATTGCAGAGTCGGTCGATATCTATTTCGGAAGAGATGTTCTCATTTATATATCTTATCGCTTTACTGATAAACCCGTCCGACGCGGTGGTGGTTTCGGTCGCGTATCGGGAAATGAGATATATAAGGTTTGCAGCGGATACGCTCAGAAGCACTTCATCCTTCGGGTTTTCATATAGTTCTCTGAATATATTCCCGACCCTTTCTTCCTCTTTTTCGGGTATCTCTGAATAGACGATAGCCTTGTCTGAAAAGCGAGGGAGAGCGCCGTCTTTTTTAAGAAGTTTTACTATGCTTTCGACTTTTTCGGCGGAGAGGTTTAATTTGTGGCGTAGGTAAGACTCGGGCTCGTCGGGCATTGTGTAGTGATAGGTTCCTGCGGGGATGAAAACGAGCGAACCGGTTTTTATGGGAAACACCTTTTCTCCGCTCACGATACTTCCGCCGTTTGAAAGGGTGTATAGAAACAGGTGCTCATCCGAGCAGTGCCAGGTTTTATACATTGGGTCTTTACCGAGGCTCATATAGAATACGTTTGACATTTTTATCACCCGATTATATTTTAACATTTATTCAGAAAAAAGCAATAGGAGTAAAAAAACAGGCAATAAACATATATAATTGGGTTATATTTTGTGATATTATTATAAAAACTCGGAAAAGGAGATATAAAAATGGAGAAGTTTAAGGGAGTGTTTCCTGCACTGCTTACGCCGTTTGATAAAAACGACCGCGTTAATGAGAAGGAACTCGAAAAATTAGTTAAGTTTTGCCTTTCAAAAGGGGCGAAGGGATTTTACGTTGGCGGAAGCACCGCCGAGGCGTTTCTTCTTTCGACCGACGAGAGAAAGCAGATAATGGACGTTGTCAGCGACACTGCGCCCGATGCAACACTTCTTGCTCACATCGGCTCGATAAACGAAAAGGAAGCGTGTGAACTTGCAAAACACGCCGAAAAAAGAAGGTTCGATGCTATTTCTTCGGTAACGCCTTTTTATTATAAATTTTCGTTTGAGGAGATAAAGAACTATTATTTCCGTTTAGCTGATGCCGTTTCAATCCCGATGCTTGTTTACCATATTCCCGTGTTTTCGGGCGTTAGCATGGGAGCCTCTGAGATCTCGCAGTTTTTAGAGAGCGATAAATTTTTAGGGGTTAAATACACCTCAAACGATTTCTTCACTATGGAGAGAATTAAGACTACCTTCCCCGAAAAGATTGTTTACAACGGCTTTGACGAAATGTTCTTATCGGGTATCAGTATGGGGGCTGACGGCGGAATAGGTAGCACCTATAACTTTATGACGGACAAGTTCGTTGAGATAAAGAAACTTTTTGAAGCGGGTAAGACAGAAGAGACGAGAGAGGTTCAGAAAGAGGCAAACCGCATAATTTCCGTTCTTATAAAGGTTGGCGTTATGCAGGGCGAGAAAGAGGTTCTTAATCAGTTGGGCTTCGATTTCGGCGTTTGCCGCCATCCCTTCGGAGAGCTTTCTGCGGAACAGAAAGAACTTATTAAAAAAGAGATCACCGATAAACTGTAATTTATTCGGCATCGACCGCAATGGTCGGTGCCGATTTTTTTGGTTGAAAAAGGAAAGGTGTTGTGGTATTATATATACATTAAACCGAATGGAAATGGAGAAAAATTATGAAGGTTCTTGTTTTGGCGGGGGGATATCCTCAGATCGCTTTGATAAACGAACTTAAAGGGCGCGGCTACAGGGTTCTTTTAGCCGATTACTATGAGGAGCCTGTTGCGAAAAAATATGCCGATGAGTTCTACCGTGTTTCAACGCTTGATACCGATGCAATTGAGAAACTTGCAAGAGAAAAAGAGGTTGATTTTCTTATAACCGCCTGCACCGATCAGGCGCTTCTTACCGTTGCTTTGGTTTCGGAGCGTTTGGGAAAGCCTTGCTACATAGATTACAAAACAGCGCTTAACGTTACTAATAAGTCTTATATGAAAGAGGTTTTTGTTAAGAACGGAATCTCGACTGCGGCGCATTATATTATGGCCGAACCCGAATGGGAAAAGCTTTCCTCTCTTCGCTATCCTTTGATCGTTAAGCCCGTTGACTGCAACAGTTCGAAGGGGGTTAAGAAGGTCTTCTCCGAGGAAGAGTTTTCAGAGGCTTTTAGCGAGGCGGTTAACCTTAGCCGCACAAAGACTGCGGTGGTTGAGGAGTTTATTTCGGGCCCTGAGATAACGGTGGACGTTCAGGTCGAAAACGGAGAGGCTAAAGTTCTCTCGATGGCTTACAGTGATAAGATTCCGGATAACAATAAGTTTGTTATATACCGAACGAGATATCCGATAGCCGAGACCGACGCGGTTAAAGAGCAGATAGCAAAAATTGCCCAGCAGATCGCGGACGCTTTCGGGCTTAAAAACTCTCTTATGTTGGTGCAACTGATATCCGACGGTGAGAGGGTCTACGTTCTCGAGTTCAGTGCGCGGACGGGCGGCGGAGTGAAGTATCAGCTTATTAAAAGGGTTTCGGGGTTTGACGTTATAAAGGCGGTCGTTGATCTTACTGAGGGTAAGGTTCCCCGCGTTTTGAAGAAAGAACCCGAAAACAAATATATTTCCAACCTTTTCCTTTACTGCGACAAAGGGGAATTCGACCGACTCGAAGGCTTTGAGGAACTTAAAAAAGAGGGCGTTATTTCGGAATACTTCCTCTTTAAATGGAAGGGCGCCGAGATGGGAGGCACAAATAACAGCGGTGACCGCATCGGTGGCTTTACGGTTCAGGACGACAGTCTTGATGGAATAAAAGAAAAATATAATAAGGCGATAAACAGGATAAAGGTTCTTGATAAAAACGGAAAAGATATTCTCCGAAGAGACCTTTTGGCGCCGCTTGAATACTAAGAAAAAAAGCTCTGTCGTAAGACAGGGCTTTTTGTTTGCATATTTTTCTTGCAACTGTGATTTTTATGTGTTAAAATATTAAATGGTAGAGTCTATCTTTATAGCTGCAAGAAATGCGGCGGAAAGGAAAGATGATGAAGAATAAAGTATTGACCCAAATTATAGCAACGGTGTTGAGCCTTGCTATGCTTTTGTCGGCCGCGCCCCTCAGCGCACTGGCGGAAGCGCTCCCCGATACCAACGTTACGGTTGGGGAGACAACCGACCCCGAAATAACTGAGGATGGGGCGGGTGAAGACGGAGAAGATGAGGATCTTTATGCCGATGCCATAGAGGTATATGATTCCGAAGGTCTCGAAGAGGCCTTGAATCTTGGCGCTTCGGCAATAGAGATAATGGCAGATTTTCTTATTGACCGAACCTTCTACGTTACCAATAACGCAATAATTTTCTCTGAGGAAAAGCACACGCTCACAAGGGCTCCCGAGTTTAGCGGAGATATATTTATTGTGGGCGAGAATGCTGAAGGAACACTCGTTGAGGGCGGTGTTGAACTTCAGGTCGGACATCACGAATCTGAAACGGGCGACCTTCTTGTTATCGACGGTAACAAGGACAATATGACCGTTGACGTTACGGGAACGGTGTTCTACGTTTGCAAAGCTTCAACTGCAGTTTTATACCATAACCTCACGGTTCAGAACTGCTATAAAAACGGCAACGAGAAAACCTTGGTTGATCCTTACGATCTTTCTTACAGGGAACAGATCGGAGGTCCTGTTGCGATCGTTGTTGGCGGTAAGCTCAACGTTTACGGCGGTAACTATTCGCACAACTCCACGAACACCGACGACACGGCGTCGTCCCGCGGCGGTGTGTTCTATCTTTTCGGAAATGCAAATATTTACGGCGGAACCTTTGAGGACAACCACGCTTACCGCGCAGGTGCGTTCTATTCCTACAGAAAACTGAATATTTACGGCGGAACGATCAAGGGTAATACTGCGGGAGGCCCCGGCGGTGCTATCTATATGCCTGCCAGCACGGCGGCTTACATCGTTATCGACGGAGACGAGGACGAAGTCGGTTTTGTTCAGTTCCGGGATAACGCTTCGGGAAGTATGGGCGGTGCTATCTATGCTGCAGGTGTTTCGGTTAACGTTGATAC
>JAZNVP010000112.1:0-12288 GCA_045592865.1 Oscillospiraceae bacterium | reverse complement strand
GTTGTGTGGAAAACTCTTCGAGACCGTTTCTAAGATCGTCTTCTTTTGATTCCTCATATAGCCAATCAACGTCAAATATAACTATCTGACGGGCAATCTCGTGCTGACCGTAAGATAGCATTACCTTGTTGCAAGGAAGTTCAAACGCCTGAGACTGATGACAGCTTTTATCATTAGCTCGCTTCCCACCATGTCTTCTGAAATAGTTAGAGTTTCTGATTTTTGTTCTGCCTATCTCTCTATAACCTTTCCATGTTTTACCGTCATCCTCGGAAATTGCACAGGCAAGTATATCTCTATTTGTGAAAACATCTTCCCATACGCCGTTGATAGTATCCATATCATGTGCAATGGATTCTTCTGTATGATCAGTTTCAGCAAGGGGCATCGTATTAGTCCAGAACATAAGAATTCTACCATCGTGCAGTCTATAAAGATTAGGCATAGTTAAAACTGCATGGAAATGAGACTTTTCAGGCTTTGTCCAAGTCTCACCGCCATCGTAGGAATAATACATATAATAATAGTCCTGAGAAGTTCTGGCAAGTAAAAATAAGGTTCCGTCAGAAAGTTCAACAAAGGTCGGCTCACATGAATAGTTCTGCCAACGAACTCCTTTATGTCTGCCATTAACCTCAAAAATGGGTGCCTGATCAAGTTTAGTTTTATTCCAGGTGGCTCCGCCATCATCAGAATAGAAGAAATAAGGTGAATATGAACGCGGATCATCTATAGGTCCCGCCTGACCGACAAAACACATCCTGTTTCGCTTTTCAAGAGTCTGAATCTGACGGCCAAAAAGATACGAAAGACCGTCCATATTAATTTCAACAACTCTGTCTGGTGCTTCGTCGGGAGAATTTGCTTCTAAATAACAAAGTTTACCATCGTAAGAATCCTGCTTAACGCTATCTCCTGCTTCCTTATCAAAGAGAATCGCTTTAACGTATTTATCTTTAGACTTAATATAAACAGAAGCTCCTATGGCTTTTGGGGGCATCATATGTTCTTTCCAAGAAAGTCCGCCATCACAAGACTCTATATATGAATCAACAGCTCCATGTTCTCTCTGAGAGTTACCATAATGCCTGATTCGTCCATCTTTCAATAATACTAACCCGAAAACTGCATCTTCATGAGGAACAGCTACCTCTTTTGGCTCATATATGTCAGAATAGAATTTTAAATCTTCCTCTGTCATTCTCTTTTTGATATTTTCCATAACATCCTCCGTTATAAAATAAATATTAAAAATGCTCCAAAAATCGATGGTAGCAAATCTGCAACGTTAATTTTCTTAATACCCAAAAGATTAATTCCAATAGCAAACACCATTGCTCCTCCAATTGCGCTTATCTGATTAATAAACTCCGGAGTTGCAATAGGAAGTAATGCAGATGCAAACAAGGCAAATAAACCTTGAATAATTATAATAGGTATAGCTGAAAGCATAACTCCCCAGCCTAACGTTGTCGCTAAAACCAAGGATGTAAAACCGTCCATAATACTCTTTATAAACAAAGTTTCGTTATTACCAAGCCCTGCGTTTATACTTCCGTAAACAACCATTCCGCCAACGCAGAAAATAAGCAACGCGGTTATAAATGCTTCACCAATTGGACTGTCGCTGTTAGGTGAAATTTTATTTTTTAAAAAATCTCCAAACCCGTCCAGTCTTTTACCTATTCCAATTAAGGAACCAATCAATCCACCGAAGGCAAAACTTAAAACCAACGCAAGTAAACTTTCAACTTTTATAATGTCTGTTATACCCACACAAAGAACCGATAAGCCTATTGCCTGAGAAATAACGGTTTTTATCTTGTCATTAATAATCTTTTTAACTAAAATTCCTAATAAACTGCCAACTAAAATAGCGGCGGCATTAACAAAAACACCTAACACAATAACCAACTCCTGCGGCTATTATATCTAATAAAAATCCATATTTCAATAGAAAAAGCCAAAGTTCCCTTTGGCTTTTTAAAAAATTATTCTACTGTTACTGATTTAGCAAGATTTCGAGGCTTATCAACGTCGCAGCCCTTTAAAACTGCTACGTAATAAGCAACCATCTGCAAAGGAACGACCGACAGAAGCGGTGCAAAAAGGTCATCGGTATCAGGAATGAAAATAACGTCATCGTAAACCGAACTGTCGAGTTGACATCCTTCTTTGCAGAGCTGAAGCACACAAGCGCCCCTGCTCTTAACCTCTTTTATATTGCTTACCATCTTTTCATATAGATAATCTTGTGTTGTAAGGGCAATAACGGGTGTTCCGTCGCTAATAAGAGCAATGGTTCCGTGCTTTAATTCACCTGCAGCATATGCTTCAGAATGAATATACGAAATCTCTTTTAGCTTTAACGATCCTTCCATGCAACATGTGTAGTCAATACCTCTTCCTAAGAAGAAAAGATCGGTTGTATTAACAAACTTCTCTGCACATTTCTTGCAGGTTTCTTCGGTAGCTAAAACCTTTTCAACGAGCTCAGGTATATTGAAAAGAACAGACTGATAATGCTTTGCAAGATCAGGAGAAATAGTTTCTTTTTCAAGAGCAATCTTAATACCAAGCAAATACATAACAGAGAGCTGAACGGTATAAGCTTTTGTAGAAGCAACCGCTATCTCAGGTCCAGCCCAGGTATAAATAACGTGCTCAGCCTCTCTTGCTATTGAAGAGCCAACAACGTTAACTATCGCAAGAGTTTTTGCGCCTTTTTCCTTAGCAAGTCTGAGAGCCGCAAGAGTATCCGCAGTCTCTCCCGACTGAGAAACAATTATAACAAGATCCTTCTCGGAAACTATAGGATTTTTATATCTGAATTCAGAAGCTATCTCAACCTCAACGGGAACTCTTGTGAGAGATTCAATAACGTGCTTACCAACAAGTCCAGCGTGCATCGCAGTTCCACAAGCGATGATCTTAATCTGCTCAACGTTTTTAAATAAGGAATCTGGAATGTTTTCGTTTGAAAAATCAGGTAAACAGTCGTTAGTTCTGGGACTAACAGTGTTTCTAATAGCGGTAGGTTGCTCGTGAATTTCTTTGAGCATAAAGTGCGCAAATCCGCCCTTTTCAGAGTCTTCAACGCTCCAGGTAACCCTTTCTTCTGTTTTAATAACAGGGTTATTATCCAGATCTAAAACATCAACCTTATCCTTTGAAATAATAGCAATTTCGCCGGGCTCCAAAAGATTATATCTGTCAGTATACTTTAAAATTGCAGGAATGTCCGAAGCAATAAAATTCTCAGACTGTCCAAGCCCAATAATCAACGGACTGTCTTTTCTGACTGCGTAAATATTCTCAGGTCTGTCGCAGAATAAAATTCCGAGCGCATACGAACCTCTGATCATCGCTGTTGCCTTTTTTATAGTTTCAATCGGATCTCCGTCGTAATAAAAATCAAGCAAATGAGCAACAGTCTCGGTATCGGTTTCACTAAGGAAAACATATCCCTTGTCGGTTAAAAATTTCTTGATTTCTATATAGTTTTCAATTATTCCGTTATGAACTATTGTTACTCTTTTACTTGAATGAGGATGAGAGTTAACGTCAGAAGGCGCACCGTGGGTTGCCCATCTGGTGTGACCGATTCCGCAATTTCCTTTAATAGTTCCGTCCTCTTTAACTTTATCTGCAAGGTTTTTAAGTCTGCCAACAGACTTTATAACGTTTATTTTACCGTTTTCAAAAGTAGCGAGTCCCGCTGAATCATAGCCTCTGTATTCAAGCTTTTCAAGACCGCACAAAAGAATATCGGCTGCCTCTTTGGCGCCAATATATCCAACTATTCCGCACATATATTATAAACTCCTAATAATCATATTTTAATTCAGCTTTGGCTTTGTTCAAGAATCTCTTCTCTATTTAACCAAAACCTAACGACGTTTCAGCCGAAAGAGCATCCGCCGAAAATTCGATAACTCTTTTCCTCGTCATCCATAAATATATTTGGATCTGGCGCTTAATTTATTCTGACTGCAAACTCCTTTCCAATTGATTATACTCTATTTTCATAATTTTGTCAACTATTTTACAAATCTTAAAATTTTAAAAACCACTTGAATTAAAATAATTTATAGTGTATTATAAAATATAGATACATAGGATCGTATTAATTCCTAAACGAAAGGATTATATATTATGATGAACAAAGACAGAACTATGACCTTCTCTATTCACAAGGATAAAGAATTAGAAATTAAAGAAGTGTTAACCGAAGTCTATGATGCCTTAAAAGAAAAAGGCTATAATCCTATTAACCAGATCGTTGGATATATTCTCTCTGAAGATCCAACCTATATAACGACCTATAATAATGCAAGAAGTCTTATCAGAAGGCTTGACAGAGATGAGCTTCTTCAAACGTTGGTTAAATCTTACCTGAATGATTAAAGAAAAAGCACGGGTTAAACCCGTGCTTTTCTTATTAGAGAACCTTCTTTCAAATCTTTGAATTTAGGAATTTTTATCTTCATCATAGCATGATTTGCGGTCTCTATTTCAATAGAGTTCTCATCAAGAATTTTTTCAATCTTAATCTCAAACGGATAACCTTTCGGCTCGAGAATATCAACAGTTTCGCCTAAAGAAAACTTGTTCCTTTGAGTCAGATAAATGTAATCATCGTCGCAATAATCGACGACAGCAACAACGTCATATTCTCTGACGTATCCACCCGATTTATAACACTGTGAATTATTTGGTTTATCGTTAAAATAGAAGCCTGTATAATATTCTCTGTGACTAACCTTTCTGAGTTCATCAAGAAGTCTCGGGTCGATCTTAAACGAAGACGGGTCTTTTAGCATCTCATCCATAGCAAGTCTGTAAGCGTTTGTAACAACACCAACATAATAGTCACTCTTTGCCCTGCCCTCGATCTTAAAACTCGTCACACCCGCAGCCTTTAGCTTATCAAGATGCTCTATCATACAAAGATCCTTAGAATTAAGAATATATGTTCCCTTTTCGTCTTCAAATATCGGGAAATATAATCCGTCGCGCTTTTCCTCCATTAAATGAAATCCCCATCTGCAAGGTTGAGCGCAGTCACCGCGATTTGCATCACGGTCAACCAAATACTGTGAAAGAAGGCATCTTCCCGAGAAAGAAACGCACATAGATCCGTGAACAAAAGTCTCGATTTCAAGGTCTGAAGGAGTTTTTGCACGAATTTCCGCAATTTCATCAAGGGTCAATTCCCTGGCTAAAACTACCCTCTTTGCACCCATTTCATAGAGTTCTCTCGCCGTTTGGTAGTTAACGATACCGGTTTGGGTGGACATATGAATATCAATTTCGGGAACTGTCTTTTTACACACCGAAAACACGCCAAGGTCAGAAACTATAAGAGCATCAACCGAAGCCTCACGAAGCGCCTTAAGATAGTCTTCAAGATAAGGCATTTCGTTATTTCTCGGCAATGTATTTAAGGTAATATAAAGTTTAACTCCGTTTTTATGGGCATATTCTGCCGCCTTCTTGATATCTTGGATTCCATTTGAAGCAGCTGCGCGCATGGTAAACATATCACCGCCCATATAAACTGCGTCGGCGCCAAATCTGATGGCAGTTTTCAAGCTTTCAAAATTTCCTGCCGGTGATAAAATTTCAGTATAGTCTAAATTTTTCATAACTACCTCTCAAGTGTAACCAAATCTCTCAAATTTGCATAGTATGAAGCAAATACAAGAGTGAGGTGAACACAATGAATTTCTTTAATAACAACGGTTGCGGCGGCGGTAACAACTGCTGGTGGATCATCATCCTTATCCTCTTAATCAGCTGTTGCGGTAACGGATGCGGATGCGACAACGGTTGCAACTAATCCTATTTAAAAAGGGCGCCCTCGGGCGCTCTTTTTATTTACACTGCATATCCGAATGAAGCTGTGTTGCTTTATCAATATCAAATAACGATAAAAGAGCATAACCGAACTGAAGCGCTGCTCCTGCACCTTTTGAGGTTATAACGTTCTCGTCAATAACAACAGGCTCATCTAAAACTATCGCTCCCTTTAAAGAATCCTCAAATCCCGGGAAGCAGGTAGCAAGTTTGCCTTTAAGGTAGCCATGCTCTCCAAACACACTCGGAGCGGCGCAGATAGCAGCCATATATATGTCGTTTTTATAACAAAAATTGAGAATTTTTATTAATTTTTCGCAATTATTTAAATTGGTAGTGCCCGGCATACCTCCCGGTAAAATAACCATTTCAATATCCTCGGGATTAACGTCATCAATTGTTATATCGCACTTGATTTCTATGCCGTGAGAACCTACCGCTTTATCTCCGTTTATGGCTACAAGCGCAACTTCTTTTCCGCCTCTTCTGAGAATATCGCAGGGCGCTATAGCTTCAATTTCCTCGAAACCATCTGCTAAAAACTCGTAAATCATATTATCTCCTTAATATAAAATAAAATCAGCAAGATTAATATAAGGTATATCGTTTAAATGTTTAACCATAATTGAATATCTATCGGTATAGAACGAATATTGTGGAAAGAACCCCTCAATGCTTTCCTTGAACTGTTTCGTTTTCGGGTAATAATCGAGCACTAAACCTTCATCGTCGACAATAAAATATCCACCTTGTCCCTTATAAGAGCTAACGGAAGAGCGAATAGAATTAAAGAAGGCTTTTCTACCCTTATGGTTTAATGAGACCATATTGTCACTCTCTGAAATAAAATCTTCAAGCGATATTAATTTAAATTCATCCAGAATAACAGGTTTTTTATCAGAAATTTCTTCAAAACACTGTCTTTTAAAGCCATGTTTGCTGTAAAGGCTTTCTGCTTTACGGTTCGTTGTTGCCAAAAACATGAAATCTGCACCGTTGTTTTTTGCAATATTCTCGGCTTTATTTAATAATTCAGACATTCTTCCCTGTTTTCTGAAATTCGGAAGGGTTGCAAGACCGTAGAGATAATAACCTTTCAGTTCTCTATACTCTACCTCAAACATATAGCCGGTTGAAACCGCTTCTCCGTTATATTCAGAGGAAAGCTTAATAGCATAAGACACAACGTTTGAATAGAATTCTTTTAAAAAGCCTTCGGTTAAATCGCTAAAACATGATTCAAACACATGATCCCTTTTAAAATACATTAAAGACTCTCCTCAACAACAGAAACTATTTTAGCAAAAATATCTTCTATTGAAAACGGTTCGTTTTCGTCCGAGCATTTAATAACGGACCAGTTATTATGCTCTGCAACAAGCATTGCATTCTTTCTGCACATATTAAGAAAATCTATATTGCTTTCGTGGATATCTTTTTTATCACTGTCTCCATTATAGCGCTTCATTAAAAGCTTTGCAGAAACATTGGGATCCATATCGAGATAGATAACAAGGTCGGGCTTCGGAAGACCAAGCTTGTTATATTCATAGTCCCAGACCCAATCAAGATAAACCTTAGGATCATCTGTTTTTCCTATCTGATAAACCGCGTTAGAGGTTGTATATCGATCGGCAAGAAATACGGTTCCGTTATCGTAGTCATTTTTCCAGTCTTTAATGAAGCTAATATATCGGTCAACTGCAAAAAAACTTGACGCTGCATACGCATTAACTGCCATAGGATCACTCGAAAGTTCTCCGTTTAAATACATTCTAACAGCCGCAGAGGAATCGCTTTCGTAATCGGGAAACGTTATTTTTCTTACATTACCATATTTCTTTTTTAAGTAATCAAATAATAGTCCGCTTTGGGTTCCCTTTCCGCTACCGTCGAGACCCTCAATTACAATGAGTTTTCCCATAATTCACCTTAAAAATTTCTATATTTTTCTCTCATTTCGAGCATTTTTCCGCAACACATCTTACCTTCAGGGCAAGGTCCTGCAACGCAGGGCGGACCAAAGTTTTTAAAGAGTTCGGGTGCAGTTTCCATACAAAGCTTAAGCATTTTTTCTGCAAGTTCTCTGATTTCCCACTGCGCTCTGTTGCAAAGCCGGTGATTAAAGAAGTTCTTTAGACTTCTTGTGTTCATAGTAACGATTATTTTAGTTGCGGCAGAATTAGGAAGAACAAATCTTGCATCCTCTATCGCCATCTTTTCTGCGCTTCTCTCGGCAGTTTTCTCGTCCTTACCTTCGGCTAAAAGAGCCGCTTTATGCTTTTCCTTTAAGATATCGGCAAGTTTATTATAATGATCGATATCCTCTTTCATAGCGCGTTCATATTCTGCTTTAGCCTCGGGGATATTTTCTATCTCGGGCGGAGTTACGTATTCAAAGTTAACGTTCTTTACGTATCTCTGACTCTGAACACTGTAAGACGCGATTCTATGCCTTGTTATTTGCGCCAAAAGTGCTCTTGATACGCCTTCAATACCGAAGGTAAAGTAAGCGTGTTCTGTGGGGCTTTCGTGACCCATATCAGAGAGCATTTCAACGAAAGACGCTATCTTTTCATCGGTTAAGTTATCATACAGACTCGGAATATCGCTCGAACTATAACATAGTTTTGCAGAACAAGCAACTGTTCTGGCCGGTTTATACGTATGGGACAATAATACAACGTTTTGCATATTAATCAATCCTCCTTAAACTTTTCAAGTCTTGCGTGGTTAGCCATTAAAAGTTTTGTTCCAAGCTTTTCGAAAGCAACCTCAACGAAAGCATCGTTAGCGGTTGGCTTTATAGAAAGAACCGTTCCCTTTCCGAAGTTTCTGTGGACAACCGTATCGCCAACGGAATAATTAAGTGACGGAGCCGCAGTGTTTTCGGTTGTTTTTGGTTTCTTTAAAAGATCCGAAGTGTATCTTGCAGATGTAGTGCCGCTCTGTTTGGTTTTATAATTATAATAATTACCGGACGAATAATCCGAGGAATAACCGTTAACGTATCTTCCGATATCACTCTTTATTGTTTTATCGGTTTTATTAACGAGTTCTTTGGGAATTTCCTCAGAAAAACGCGAAACGGGGTTCGACATAGTGTTACCGAATAACATTCTTCTACCCGCACTCGTTATATAAAGGCGCTTTTTTGCTCGGGTTACGGCAACGTAAGCAAGTCTTCTTTCCTCTTCTATATCACTAATATTGGTTATAGACTGCCTGGACGGGAAAATTCCCTCTTCCATAGCAGGAAGAAATACGTTATCAAACTCAAGCCCTTTTGCAGAATGAATGGTCATAAGAACGACACAATCGTCTTCATCCGACATTTCATCGAGGTCTGTATAAAGTGCAATATTCTCTAAAAACTCAGATAAACCAAGACCTTCGTTTTCCTGATTAAAGGTGGTCATCATTGATTTAAGCTCGTAAATATTTTCTTTACGAACCTCATACTGCTCTTCGCCGTCTTCTCTCATATAGCTATCGTAATCGATAGCCTCGACTAAGGCATCAAAGAGATATCCGAGATCGCCTTTTTCGGCAATATCCGTCAAATTTTCTATTGTTTCAGCAAAGCGAAGAAGAGTTGAAGCCTTAGCATGAAGCTTTGCATACTCATCGGCTCTTCTGCAGACCTCAAGAGGACTCATTCCCTCAAGAAAAGAAATCTCGTTTAAGGCATCGATCGTTGCGTTTCCTAAGCCTCTTTTGGGAACGTTTACTATTCTGCTGAACCTCACGGCATCCTTATGATTATTTATAAGGTTTAAATACGCCGTGATATCCTTAATCTCTTTACGTCCAAAGAACTTAAGACCGCCATATATCTTATAAGGAATTCCGTTTTCTATAAACACACGTTCAAAACCTGCCGACTGAGCATTCATTCTGTAAAGAATGGCATTATCGGAGTATTTACCGCCTGCATAAACGTGCCTTTTTATTTCCCCGGTTATATAAAAGATTTCGTCCTTATCGTTATAAGCACGGTAAAGTTCGATCTTTTTTCCGCCTTTTCGGTCGGTCCAGAGTTTTTTCGACTTTCTTCCTTTATTGTGAAGAATAATATTATTTGCGGCATCGAGGATTTCTGAGGTTGAACGGTAGTTCTGCTCTAACTTTACAACCTTACAGTTTTCAAACTCATTTTCAAAATTCAAGATATTCTCAATCGTTGCGCCTCTGAAACCATAAATACTCTGATCATCATCACCAACAACGCAGAGGTTCTTATGCTGATGCGACAAAAGAGATATCAGTTGATATTGAGCTACGTTTGTGTCCTGATACTCATCGACCATAATGAACTTAAAAATGTTTCTATACAAAGCAAGAACGTCGGGAAATTCTTTAAAAAGCTTAACCGTTAAGAATATAATATCGTCAAAGTCTAAGGCGTTTGCGCTGACAAGACGTTTTTGATACTCGGTATAGATCTTACCAATTATCTGCGCATGAAAATTCCCTTCAGTTTCTGACAGAAATTCTAAAGGGGTCTTCATTTTTTCCTTAATCGAACTTATCTCAGACAAAAGAGACTTAGGGTTATAATGTTTAGGATCAAAGTTCAATGCTTCTATTGCATCCTTCATGACCTTTACGGAATCGTCAGTATCATAAATAGCAAAATCGTTTGAATAGTTTCCAAAGAGATTAATTTTTCTTCTTAAAATTCTAACGCAAGCCGAATGGAAGGTGCTCGCCTGCAACGAATTATCCGATAAGTCATAAACGCTTGAAATACGGTCCTTTAACTCGTTTGCGGCTTTATTGGTAAAGGTTATTGCAAGTATGTTGCCGGGATTAATTCTGTTATATGCCATTAATTCTTCGGCTTTTTCAAGTTCCTCACCCGCAAGTTCACCACGAGAAGCCGCTTCAACCAACAAAAGATCCTCTTCATCAATATAAGCAAAGGAATAGTCTCTGTTATAGGCGCTTCCGAATTTAAGCATATTCTTAACACGGTTAACAAGAACGGTTGTTTTACCGCTTCCTGCACCCGCTAAAATTAGCACCGGTCCATCAACACAAAAAACTGCTTCTCTCTGCATTTCGTTAAGAGAACTAAAATAATTATTCAAATACTTTTTAACGGCTATTTCAAATCTTTTCTGATAGTCATTCATTATTATTAACACCTTAAAATCTAATCAAAATACTTCTTTAATTCTTCGACTTTATCGGTTTTCTCCCAACCTACCGAAAGGTCTTCTCTGCCCATATGCCCATAAGCCGCAAGATCACGGTAAATAGGCTTTCTTAAATCAAACTTCTTAATAATTGCGGAAGGTCTTAAATCAAACACCTTATCAACCGCTTTAGACAGTTCCTCATCGCTAACCTTACCTGTTCCGAAGGTATCAACAAGAACAGAAACAGGCTTTGCAACTCCGATAGCATAGGCTATCTCTACCTCGCATTTCTCAGCGAGTGAAGCTGCAACGATATTTTTAGCGATGTATCTTGCAGCATATGCAGCAGAACGGTCGACCTTAGTCGGATCCTTTCCCGAAAATGCACCGCCGCCGTGACGAGAATATCCGCCATAGGTATCAACGATAATCTTTCTGCCTGTTAAACCTGTATCCCCGTTTGGTCCGCCAATAACAAATCTTCCCGTTGGGTTAATTAAGAACTTGGTATTGTTATCCAAAAGATCTTCAGGAATTGTTGTTAATATAACGTTATCAATAATATCTTTTCTTAAAACCTCAAGGTCAATTTCGCTATCGTGTTGTGACGACACTACAACGGTATCAATTCTTGAAGGTTTGCCGTCAACATATTCAACGGTAACCTGAGTTTTACCGTCGGGACGAAGATATGGAATCTTACCTGATTTTCTTACTTCAGTCAGCTTTTTAGAAAGCTTATGTGCAAGAGAAATCGGCATCGGCATAAGTTCGGGCGTTTCATTGCAAGCAAAACCGAACATCATTCCCTGATCACCCGCGCCGTTAGTATCCTCTTCCGACAAAGAACCCTCTTTCTGCTCGAGCGCCTTATCAACGCCCAAAGCAATATCGCTTGACTGTTCGTCGATTGCAGTTAAAACAGAGCAGGTATCGCTGTCAAAGCCGAATTTTGCCCTGTTATATCCGATATCTCTGACAACGTTACGGGCAATCTTCGGGATATCAACGTAACACTCGGTCGAGATCTCGCCCATAACCATTATCATACCTGTAGTTACAGCTGTTTCACAGGCTACTCTTCCGTTAGGATCCTTTTCAAGAATTGCATCTAATATTGCATCGGAAATCTGATCACAAATTTTATCGGGATGGCCTTCCGTTACACTTTCAGACGTAAATAAAAACTTAGACATATACTTTCCCCTCCATAAAAAAACGCTCGCGAAACCGCAAGCGTTAATCTTTCAACTTATCTTCGGTTTATACCGCAGGATTTGGCACC
>JAZNVP010000111.1:0-12175 GCA_045592865.1 Oscillospiraceae bacterium | reverse complement strand
GGGGAAGGGCTGACGGTAAACCATACCGCGAGGAAGGCCTAACGCTTCACCAACAACTCTTACTTCATCTTTAAAGAGAAGCTTTATAGGCTCAACAAGCTCAAAATCGAGGTCTTCGGGGAGTCCGCCGACGTTATGGTGCGACTTAACGGCTTTTTTACCCTCAGTCGCTGCGATACTCTCTAAGATATCGGGATAGATAGTTCCCTGAGCGAGATAAGAAATGCCTTCAAGTTTTCTCGCTTCATCGGCAAAAACGTTTATAAACTCGGCACCGATTATCTTTCTCTTCTTTTCAGGATCGCTGACACCGCTGAGAAGATCTAAAAATCTATCGGTTGCGTCAACGTAAATAAGGTTAGCGTCAAGTCCCTCTTTGAAAACCTTGATAACGTTTTCAGATTCGTCTTTTCTCATAAGACCGTGGTTAACGTGAACCGAAATAAGCTGTTTTCCGATCGCCTTTATAAGAAGCGCGGCAACAACCGAACTATCAACACCGCCGGAAAGGGCTAAAAGCACCTTTTTATCTCCGACCTGAGCACGAATTTCTTCGATCTGCTCATTGATAAATTTTTCCGCTAATTCTTTAGTTGTTATTCTTTCCATTGTTTCGGGGCGCCTATCCAACATATTAATTCCTCCTGAAAATAAAGATAATAGTTTGCCGATATTTTTAATACAATATATTACAATGACTATTGTTCACCCTAACCATTATAACAAATTCATTATAACTTGACAAGGGGAGTGTTTACAATAAAATCGAATAAAATTTTAAAAAAATTTGCGGCATTTTTTGTTACAGTTTTCATTTTTGGGCTTTTAATAAGCCTATTCTCACAAAAAAGAGAAGCCGAACCCGTTTTTTCTCCCGTTACTACCCTAAGCTTTACCAAAGACGGCCGGACCTTTTCTCCTGACGATTTTATTCTCAATATGGGACTTTCTTCTGCACTTGGAAGCATAAAGATCGATACTCTCCCTGAGGGGAAACTTCTCTTCGACGGGAAAGAGGTTGGAAAGGGGTTTAGTTTTTCCGTTTATGAAGCCTCTCTTCTCTCCTATGAGCCACGCGATAACACCTATGCCCAGTTTCAGCTTTCCGGTGGGGACAGGTCGGTAGTTTGTTCTTTATATCTTTGCGACAACTTAAACAATGCGCCCGTTTCGGAAAACATATCTCTGAAAACCGCTAAAACGGTTGCTCTTTTTGAGACCCTGCCCGTCTTTGACAAAAACGGTGACGATACGGAAATAAAACTCACCCGTAAAGCAAAGAAAGGCAGCCTTAATTTCAACGGCACCGATTTTTCATATACCCCTTATCCTTCTTCCAAGGGTGAAGACAGTTTTACATATATTGTTTCCGACGAATACGGGAATTACTCAAAGGAATATCGGGTAGATATTGAGATCAAGAGCATAGACTCTTCCCATTTATATGATGATATGCAAGGAAAAAGCGGCTATGCTTCGGCGGTTTTTCTCTCAGAGTCGGGGCTTCTTCGCGGTGAGACAAAGGCAGGTCTTCACCTTTTCTCGCCCGACGAAGAGGTTTATTTTGAGGATCTTGCGGTTATGCTTTCGGATATAACGGGGGTTTCCGAGCACTTTACACCCTGCCTTTCGACCGGTCTCGTTTCCGATTCTGAAACCGAAAGTTATTTAAAGCCCTATATTAAGGCTTCACTTTCATCCGGCATTATAACCGATTTTTCTCCCGCTACCACCCTTACAAAAGAAGAGGCATATACCTACGCCGCAAAGATTTTAGGACTCCCGGAATCCGAACGCACATCCAAGGTTTTCCCCAATATTCACGAGATAGGAAGCGACGCACTTCCCTACTATTTAAGGCTTTACGAAAAAGGTTTTATTACCCTTTCGGACATCAAGGACCCCGATTCGACCTTCACCAAAAACGATCTTGCAAGACTTATATATAAAATAACAGCGTGATGGAACCATCACGCTGTTTTCTTTATTCTATGCTGACAACCGAGCCGCCGTCTGCTTTGAAGCTTAACTCCGTTCCGACCTTATAGAAGGGAAGCTCTTCCGACACGGTGATAACCGCGTTATAGATGGTTTCGTTTCCTTCTAATTTAAAGTAGTAATAGGTGTTGCCGTTCTTGACCGCGGAATATATCTCCGAGATAACACCCGAAACATCCTCATATTCCGTCGGCTTTTCTTGTGTTTCCACGTTGGCGCTTTCTAGCTCGTTTTCATAGTTGAGAATTGCATCCTCAACACTCTGACCCGTTCCGACTATCTGATACTGCTCAACGTCGACGAAGGCATACATCTTAACAAGCCCTGCCGAGTCCTTAAGCGACATAAAATAGGTGGGTCTTTCGGCGATATTAAGAAGGATCGGGAAGGTTGATTCATAGTTCATCTGCTGAACCTTACCCTCGGCAGAGTCCATAGCCGAATACTCCTCCGCACCGGGAATTCTATAGAATTTGGTCTCTTTGGTTCTCATATTAACGAGAACGAAACCAACGTTAGACTCATCCTGCGCAACCGAGGTCATTCCCGTGTAGAGATAAACGTCGTCGCCGATAGCGATATAGTTATATCCCTCGGTGGTATTTAAAACGTCCTTCTGACCGAAAATTGAGTTCCAATATCCGTGCTGATAAAGTCCGTTATAGTTAAGCTGACTTATTACGAGATCCGAAATAAACACCTGATCCACCCAGGACGGAATATCCGAAAGAGCATACCACTCGCTCTCGCCCGTTACAGCGTTCATAAGCACTGCTCCGTTTATATCTCTACCGCTCCAGATACCGATTCTATAAGAAATGGTGGGGGCTATCCAATAGGGCGTTCCGTTATCGTCTATCTCGAAGGATACCTCGTCGAATATCTTGGTGGGATATTTAAAGCGAAGCGCCCTTTGAGTGTTCCTTAAAAACGGCTCACTATCCGAATATTTTATTCCCTCGGAAAGACGCACAAGGCTTGTTTCCTGAGTTGTCATATTAACTAAAATATAGGCGGGGATTCCTTGCTCACGGTTATTAAACCACTTGATTATATCACCGTAGTTAAGAAGGGTTACTCTATAGGGAGAGCCTTTATAGTTTATCTGGGTATAGTTCTCGGCGATCTCAAACTGCGAAACAAGGTCCGACATCTCGCCAAGCTTTCTTTTTCCGAGACGCGAAGCAGTATCGCGGTCAACAACGGGGATCTGATTCATTGAAAGCTCTGCAACGTCCAATGAAAAATCTCCCTCTGTGTAGGTAAGAAGGCCTTTATATCTGGATGCGTTGAAAATAGGAGAGCCGATAACCGAGCCCACTATCATAACAAGAACGACCGCTCCGATCGTGCCGAGCATAATCTTTAAGAAAAGGCCTTTAGGAAGATGGGGCTTGAAATTAACGGTATTTCCTCTTTTAGTGGTTGAATCTTTTATAAATTCTATGATCTTACCGATTCCGAAAACAACCGCAAAGGCTATTAATATATCAATGATAAAGCCATAAAACTGGGTGCTTCTGAGGTTTATCGGAGGGAGTTTTACCCAATAGATAACGCCAACAACTAAAATAAAGATAACCGATTTTACTATCTGCCAAAGTGGATTTCTTTTCATAACATCAGATCCTTTCTTTGATATTATTGACAAAAATTATTCTTCCGAACTGTTTTCTTCATCACTAGACGACAAATTCTCTGCCGACGAAGTTTCCTCTTCCGAAGAAGTCTCAGAAGAGGAAGGCTCGGAAGAAGAATTCGTCTCTTCAGAAGAAGCAGGTTCCGAGGACGTATTTACGTCCGACGAACTGTCTGAAGACACTGCATCCGAAGAGTTATCTGAAGAACTGTTATTTTCAGGCTCTGAGGACGGCTCTTCTGCTTCAGAAGAAGACTCCCAGGTGGGTTTTTCTCCGCCCCAGATCTGATACCAGATATCAGGAAGCTGAACCTTGGGGTTGGCTATCGCGTTTTTAACGTCGACCTCGCTGTCCTCCCCGTCTCTCACCTTTCTTGCGACGACGACGATTCTCTCATCGTTAAAATCAAAGCCGCAGGTTGAAAGGGTCAAAAGCTTATCGGTGGGGTTAACGTCTACGGTTGTGTTAATAAGCGTTCTTCTCTTACACTTTTCGATGAAATCATAGAAGTCTTTATCGCTCGAAGAGTTTATAAAGTTATGATAATCAAAATATTCTCCTCTCGAAGAATCCGCGTCTATTATCATAACGTAAAGAATTTTCCACTCAGACTCTTCGTAGACCGTATCAAACGTGAAAACGGGGTTTTGCTTATAATATGCAAGTTTTTTATAGTTAAGAAGCGATGCGAACATTCTGTCGGGCTTGACGTTATGCCCGTAAATCACCGTGTTTGTGGTGGTGAGTGATGCGTTACAACGGTAGTCCATAAAAGGAACTCCGTGGTAGTTATCCTTTTTATAAAAGTCTTTTTTAAGGTAATAGTCGTTATCCCCAAATCTGACTACGGGTAGATCTATAGTGTCGGATATCTTTATCCAACCGACGATATCGGAATTTATAGAGTAAAGACTTGCAAATTTTTCAAGATACCCCTCCGGCATATTCTCGATTTCTTCCGGAGTTGCGGGAATATCCAGCTGATGCTGAAGTTTTTCAATCTTTCTGTCGTTAGAGAGTCTTGTGAAATAGTAATTACCTATGTAAATTCCGCTACCTAAGAATACCACTATTGCAACAAGGAAAACTATCTTTCTGATCTTTTCTGCCCTGTCATCCTTTTTAATAGGCACAAGGTATTCATATATTCTCCTCAGCGCATTCTTCAATACCGCCAAAACCCCTTGGTCCTTTTTACTCTCATAGGGGATTATGGCGTTTTTGTAGGCCTCGGTCTTGACTATGGTCTGATTTATCATATAGAGCGCAAAGAGAGTTGTTTCGTTTCTTATAAGTTCTCTCGGTTTGCCCTCGCCGAGACGAAGTTCCTCGGTCCAATATCCGTCGCCCGTGGCAACGCCGATATAAACAAGACCCACCGGTTTTTCCTCAGTTCCGCCGTCTGGCCCCGCTATACCTGTTATACCAACACCTATATCGCTTCCCGCTCTCTCGCGAACGTTAACCGCAAGGTGCATTGCAACCTCCCGGCTCACCGCGCCCTTCTCTTTGAGGACCTCCTCGGGCACGTCGAGCATAATATTCTTTGCCTCGTTGGAATAGGTTGTGAGTCCCATTCCGTAAATCGCGGAAGCGCCGGGAATATCGGTAATCTTTTTGGAGAGCAGTCCGCCCGTGCAGGATTCTGCCGCCGAAATGGTTATCTTTTGTTCAATAAGTCTTTTAACGACCGCCTCGGCAAAAGAACCCGTTTCGGTGCTGAAAAGTGTGTTTTTAAAGTTTTCTGATATAAGTTTTTCTGCCGCCTCTGCACTCGTTTCGCTATCGCAGGAAACACTGATAACGACCCCGCTCTCACCCAACGCCACGTCACACAAGACGTCGTCCGAGAAGGAGATCTTTTCCAGCCTTTCCTTTGTTTCACTCACCGTTGTTGGAAACAGATAGGCACAAAACTCATATTTCCCGTTATCGAGATTTTTCTTAATACTCATTAAAACTCATTCCTTAAACGTAAGATTTCTACCCCGCTTATCGCTTTTTCGATAAGTTCATCTATTTCGAGTTTTTCTTCTTCCTTTAAAATATCCTCTAAATTCGGGTGGGTCTTCGGGTGTTTCGGAGTGAACACAGTGCAGCAATCCTCATAAGGTTCAATCGACGTTTCAAAGGTTCCGATCTTTCTTGATATCTCAACTATATCGTTCTTATCAAAACCAATAAGCGGACGGTAAACCGGCATATCGGCCGCCGCATCGGTGCAAACTATCGCGTCCATAGTCTGAGACGCCACCTGAGCGATGCTCTCACCCGTTACGAGCGCCGCGCACCCCTTTTCTTTTGCCACCCTTGAGGCTATCTTCATCATAAATCTGCGCATAATAACGGTGAAAAATTCTTCCTTGCATCTATCTCTGATGCTTTCCTGAATTTCGGTGAAGGGAACTATATAAAGATCCATTCTTCCGCACCACTCGCAGATCTCTTCGCCGAGTTTTATAACCTTTTTCTTTGCCCTCTCACTCGTATACGGCGGAGAAACAAAGTGCATACCGTAAAGCGTTACTCCTCGTTTTGAGATCATATATCCTGCAACGGGACTGTCTATCCCGCCCGACAAGAGAAGCATTGCTTCCCCGCTTGTTCCGAGCGGCATTCCCCCTGCGCCCTTTTTCTGCGCCTCGTGGATATATGCATAATCGTCTCTTATCTCAACGACCACCGTTTCCTCGGGGTTATGCACGTCGACCTTTAAATGATGGAACGCCGAAAGCAAAACTCCGCCGAGTTCTCTCTGGATCATCGGGGTGTTTAAGGGGAAGCTTTTATCCGAACGTTTAGCCTCGACCTTAAAGGTTTTAGCGCTTCTTAATCTATCCCCTAAATACTCGACAGCGGCGCGGGAAATTACCTCAAAGTCCTTCTCAACCGTTAATGCTCTGACGAACGCCGCTATTCCGAATATCTTTTCAATTCTTGATACCGCTTCGTCAATATCGGCATTTTCGTCCTTCGGCTCAACGTAGATCGTTGATTGCGCCTTTGTTATCTTGAATTTACCCGCCGAATTAAGTCTTCTTTTTATGTTTTTTATAAGAACCTCTTCAAAGGAGTTCTTGTTAAGACCCTTTAGAGCTATCTCTCCGTATTTTATTAAAATAGTTTCTCTCATCTGTAACTCCTCTGGAGCTTTGAAAGCCCCTCTTTAAGCGCCGAAATGAATATCTCTGCTTCCTCTATACTGTTTTCCTCCGAAAGACTTATCCTTAAAGCCGTGTCTATCTCTCGGTTGCCGAGTTTCATTCCCTTGAGAACGTGGCTTTTCTCGCCCTTTGCGCAGGCAGATCCCGCCGAAACGTATATATCGTGTCCCTCGAGGAAATGAAGCATTATTTCGCTTCCAACAGCATTAGTTGAAAAATTCAGAACAAAAGGCGACGCGTCCGTGGGAGAGTTTATTTTAACCCCCTCTATCTCAGAAAGCGCCTTTCTTAAATAGTCGTTTATTTCGAGCGCCTTTTTATAAACCTCGCTCTGCTTTTTATCCGCCTCTTTTGCGGCAACGCCGAAAGCGGCAATAAGCGGAACGCTCTCGGTGCCCGGTCTTATTCCTTTTTGCTGACCCGAGCCCACAAGAACGGGGAGAACTCTGACGCCTTTCTTTACGTAAAGAGCGCCGACACCCTTGGGAGCGTGGATCTTATGTCCGCTAACGGTTATCAGGTCGGCACCGATTTTTTTCAGGTTTATATCGGTCTTGCAGAACGCGGCGACACAATCGATATGCACGAGCGTGTCTTTATTCTTCGCCTTGATCTTTTTAACCGCCGTCTTAACGTCGGTCACACTACCCGTTTCGTTGTTAACGAGCATTATGCTGACAAGCCCTGTTTTAGAGTCAACGAGTTCGACGATCTTTTCTATATCGGCACTGCCCGAAGAGGCAGGCTCCACGCCGACTGCGTCAAACCCGTTCTCCGAAAGCCTTTTGGCGATCTCTATTACCGATTCATGCTCTGCAGAATCGTATATAAACCTCGGGAAATTTCTTTTTCTGGCCTCCAGAGCACCTCTTATGGCGATATTATTTGCCTCGGTTCCGCCAGACGTGAAGAATATCTCGTCGGGAGAAACGCCCAAAATATCGGCAATTATTTCTGCCGAATCGAATATTTTCTCCTCCGCCTCAATGCCGAGTTTATGCAAGGACGAGGGGTTCCCGAAGTTTTCAAGCATAGAAAACATAGCCGCTTCGGAAGCAGCCGCAGAAACCCTTGTTGTTGAGGCATTATCGAAATAGATCATCTTCATCTTTCCCATATAAATATATTTAGGTAATTATACTACATTTCCCGCTTCATTTCAAGTTTTTATAATTAGAATATTTTTCATTTAAAGGGTAAAAATAAAAGGAACAAGGAGTTGAAGTTATGATTAGAATTACAAAACGTTGTCTTATCAGAATTATTTCATTTTTAACGGCGCTTTTTATAGTTGCCACCGTCCTCGTTTTCACCCACGAGAAAAAGATAAACCGTCTCACCGCCGATATTACAAACAACACGGTTCGCTCGGTCGGGGATCTTCAGACCTACGTTATGAATATCCGTTCCACTCTTTTAAAGGGCATCTATTCGACGTCGCACAAAATGCTCAACTCGGTTGCAGTTAAACTCTCAAGCGATACCGCTGCCGCAAGATACGCTCTTTCTGATATCCCTGCCGATAACGGTATTTTAGGCAAGACCTACACCTTTCTTGCGCAGGTTGCCGACTATTCCATATATCTATCCGAAAAATCGGGATTAGGGGGTGAGATAACCGAAGAGGAAACAAACACTCTTTATTCATTTATCGACTACGCCGACGGCATAAACGAAGAACTCTCATCCCTTCTCGATTCGGTCAGAAGCGGTGCGGTCACGCCGTCTGAGGACTCCCCCTCTGTCCAAGACTCTTTGGGCGAGACCCTCTCCACCATTGATCAGAGTTTTTCGGAATACCCCACGCTCGTTTACGATGGACCCTTCTCAGATCACATTATGAACAAAGAACCTAAGGTTCTCGCTTCCGAGGAAATTGACGAAGCCTCGGCGCGTAGTATTGCGGCTAAAATAACCGGAATAAACGGAGCTGATCTTCAAAAAGGCGAAGACTCCGAAGGAAATATGCCCGCATTTAACTATTCTTATGAGAACCTTTCGGTTTCGATCTCAAAAAACGGCGGCTTTTTGATATATATGATATCCGACAAGACCGCCGCAGATCAGAAAATTTCCACCGACGAAGCCGAGAAAAAGGCAACTGAGTTTTTAAAGACCGTTGGGATAGAGTCTTTAAGAAAGACCTATTACGAGATAAGCGACGGCATCTTTTATATTAACTACGCGCACAGTGAAAACTCGGTGATATACTACCCCGATTTAATTAAGGTCGGAGTTTCTATGGAAGACGGGTCGATAGTTTCTTTTGATAGCCGCGGTTATCTCGTTAACCATTTCAGAAGAGATCTCCCCGCCATAAATATTGACGAAAATACTGCCGCTGCAAAGCTGCCGCCAACTGCGAAATTAATTTCAAGTCAGGTCTGCCTTATTCCCGACAACAGCACCGAAAAACTCTGCTATGAACTAAGATGCAAGGGCACCCGCGACGAAGACCTGCTTATTTATATCAACGCCGAAACGGGCGAAGAAGAAAGCGTTCTTATCCTTCTGATAGGCGAAAACGGAGCCCTTTCCATATAATGATTGTAGTTTGTCGAAACGCTCTAAAAGCGTTTTGACAAGCCTCTTATCAAGTGGCTTTAGCAAAATTAAATATTATAATTTAATTTTGCACGACTCTCATTTCAATAGAATAGGACAAATTTTTAGTAAAAATTTGTCTCAAAATCAAAGATTTCGCGTCGTAACAGGATTGTTTCTCCTAACCTATTCTATTATAACAAAAAAACACGCTTTAAGCGTGGTTTTTTGTTATTCACCCGTTTTGCAAACGAGTGCTGTTTTTATCATATGGTTTTTTATTTCTTTGACCTTTACGTGCAATGAATACACATCAATTTCAAAGGTGGTATCGTCGTCGGGAACCGAGCCGTAAGCATCAAAGATAAGGCCGCTGAAGGTATCGTAATCTTCGACGGGGAGTTCCACGTCCAGCGCCTCGGATATCTTCTGAAGCTCGGTTGCACCCTTGATAAGCCAGGTGTTAGAATCGATAACCTCGATATCGTTTTCATCCGAATCGGCATCGTCCTGATCGATAAGCTCACCAACAAGCTGCTCCAAAAGGTCGTTCATAGTAACGAGTCCTAAGACGCCGCCGTATTCATCGAGCACAACTGAAAAGTGGTTTCTGGTCTGTTTCATTCTCTTAAAAAGAACGTCGGCGTGAATGCTCTCAGGAACAAACACCGCAGGTTTTACCGCGTTTTCCATAATGCTCTCTCTCGTTTTATCGCGAAGACGGAAATAGTCTTTCGTGTTGAGAATTCCAACGATATTATCTACCGTTTCTTCACATATAGGATAAAGCGCGTGTCTCGTTTCGTGGATAGTTTCATCCCATTCCTCAAGGCTTCCGTCGGTCCAGAGCACCGCCATTTCGGTTCTGTGGGTCGCAAAGTCTCCAACGGGGGTATCGTCAAACTCAAAGATATTCTGAATTATCTTTGATCCCTCGGGATCAATAACGCCCTGCTGATTTCCTTCATCAACAAGCATTATTATATCCTCTTCACTGACCTCTTCTTCGTTCTCGTTAGGGTCAATGCCGAAAAGCCTTAAAACAAGGTTGGTTGAAACGGTCAAAAGCCAAACGATAGGGCTGAAAACCTTAGCGATAAATGCTATAATTCCCGAAAGTCCGAGAGCCAATGACTCTGCCTTTTTCATCGCAAGTCTTTTAGGAACAAGTTCCCCGAGAACGAGGGTGAAATAGGATAGAATCAAGGTTATCAGAACGACCGAAACGGTATCTAAAACCGTTCTCGGAACAGGTATTCCGGTATTAACGATCGCTTCGACCAAAATATCGGAAAAATTGTCAGCCGCGAAAGCACTTCCCAAAAATCCCGAAAGTGTTATAGCGATCTGAATAGTCGCGAGAAATTTTGCAGGTATAGACTTTAATTTTAAAAGCCTTTTTGCCCTTTTATCTCCCTCTTCTTCCATTTTTGAAAGCTTGATATCATTAACCGAAATTACCGCTATTTCCGCACAGGCAAAAACGGCATTCAATAGGATAAGGACCAACTGCAACAAAAGCCCGGGCCATATACTGTCCAAAATAAAAAACTCCTTTGTAAGTATAATAAAAACTCCGCCGCAGAATACTGCGGCGGAGTTTTAATTTTGGAGCGGGTGATGGGAATCGAACCCACACGACCAGCTTGGAAGGCTGGGATTCTAGCCATTGAACTACACCCGCATTTATTAAGCAAGAAAGATTATAGCACACTTTGCTTTAATAGTCAAGACTTTTATTTAAAAAATTTAAAAAAATATTTATAATTTATTTATTCCAAATTAAATAAGATTGAATTTAAAAAATCAAGTGAAATATGTCGATAATAAAAATATTTTAAAAGTTTATATGGTGCATACAGAAGTAATAATTTAATTATAACATTAAATTATTTCGGAGGCGCGAAATGTATAATAACAAGGTTTCGATTTGCGGTGTTGATACATCAAAACTCCCTGTTTTAAAGGAAGCACAAAAGGAAGCACTTTTAAAAGAAGTGAAAAAAGGAAACGAGTACGCAAGGGAAGAATTAATAAATGGGAATTTAAGATTGGTGCTTAGTGTTATTCAGCGTTTTGGCGGGAGAGGTGAAAATCCTGATGACCTGTTTCAGGTTGGGTGTATAGGGCTGATAAAGTCTATTGATAATTTCGATATAAATCAGAATGTGCGTTTTTCCACCTACGCCGTTCCAATGGTTATAGAGTGTCGAAATCCAAGAAAGGATTTTGAAAGCTATGACCAGAAAAACCGCATTACAAGAGGCAATTTCGCAACTTTCAAGGGACCAAAAGAATACCGAGATTTGCGAGAAACTAAGCGACATTTTAGAAGATATGCCGCTGACCAATTGGACTGACAAGACGATTCGTGACCGAATCGAGCAGTTCAAAGAGGACGAGGGGCGCTACCCCACGACTACTGATTTTAAGAAAAAAGGTATGCCGCCGCATCCCGTTTTTAAACACAGGTACAAGGTGAACTTGTCCCAGTGGCTACAGGAAAATTATCCCGTACCCAAAATTACATATGAAGAACGCAAAGAAAAACACACCAAGGCATTTGTTGAAGAGTATCTGAGACTTCGTCCGTCAAGCAGTGATGATTTTGACCATCGCAGAAAAAGCGGTGTAATTAGTTGGCGGGGATTGGCACCATATTACAATGTTACAAGTTGGCATAATTTACTTCACGCCCTTGACCTACCCGTACCGAAACCGAACCCCAAAGAGCGTGTAAAACAAAAGTTTAAAGTAATAGTTTCCACCGACCTTGATTTTGAAGCAATGGTAACTCCAAAATGGAGGTACTATAAATGAAATATGCAA
>JAZNVP010000110.1:0-20565 GCA_045592865.1 Oscillospiraceae bacterium | reverse complement strand
GCTCAGAAGAGAAAGATCTCTGTCGGCGATAAGATGGCAGGACGTCACGGAAACAAGGGCGTTGTTTCGAGAATTCTTCCTCAGGAGGATATGCCCTTCCTTGAGGACGGAACTCCTCTCGATATCGTTCTTAATCCCTTGGGCGTTCCTTCCCGAATGAATATCGGTCAGGTGCTCGAGGTTCACCTCGGCTATGCGGCTCAGGCGCTCGGCTGGAAGGTTATGACACCTGTATTCGACGGTGCCCACGAGGAAGACATCAGAGAGGCTCTCAAAATGGCAGGTCTCCCTGAGGACGGTAAAGCCGTTCTTTACGACGGAAGAACCGGCGATGCCTTCGATAGCAGAGTAACCGTTGGTTATAAATACTTCTTAAAGCTCCACCACCTCGTTGACGATAAGATCCATGCCCGTTCAACAGGTCCTTACTCCCTCGTTACACAGCAGCCTCTCGGCGGTAAAGCCCAGTTCGGCGGTCAGCGTTTCGGAGAGATGGAGGTTTGGGCACTCGAGGCTTACGGTGCTGCTTACACACTTCAGGAAATCCTCACCGTTAAATCTGACGACGTTGTCGGTAGAGTTAAGACCTACGAATCGATCGTTAAGGGTGAGAATATTCCTACACCCGGAATCCCCGAATCGTTTAAGGTTCTTATTAAAGAGCTTCAGTCCTTGGGTCTTGACGTTAAGGTTCTTGACGACAACAAGGAAGAGATCGATCTTAAGAATAATTATGACGAGGACGATGATTACGGTTTACCTCCGCTTGTTGATGACGAAGCATTCAGCTCGGTAGAGGTAGAGTCTGATATGGACGGATATGCCATAGAGGACGCAAATGAAGACGAGTCCGAAGGGTTTATGACAGACCTTGCGGATGACGAAGAATTTTAATAGGGAGGAAGAGTAGAATGGAATATAATGCATTTAATTCGATAAAAATCGGTCTTGCTTCTCCCGAAAAAATAACAGAGTGGTCCTGCGGTGAGGTTAAGAAACCCGAAACCATTAACTACAGAACCCTCAAGCCCGAGAGAGACGGACTTTTCTGCGAAAGAATCTTTGGACCTATGAAGGACTGGGAGTGTCATTGCGGAAAGTATAAGAGAATGAGATATAAGGGCAAGGTCTGCGAACGCTGCGGAGTTGAGATAACTCGCGCTAAGGTTCGCCGCGAGAGAATGGGCCACATTACACTCGCAGCTCCAGTTTCTCACATTTGGTATTTCAAGGGAATTCCCTCAAGAATCGGACTTATGCTCGACATAAGCCCCCGTTATCTTGAAAAGGTTATCTATTTCGCTTCCTATATCGTAACCGACCCCGGAGACACACCTTTAGAGAAGAAGCAGCTTCTTTCCGAGAAGGAATATAGAGAGTGGAAAGAAAAATACGAGGACGATTTCAAGGCATCGATGGGTGCAGAGGCTGTTAAAGAGCTTCTCGCAGAGATCGATCTTGATAAACTCTCCGAAGAGTTAAAGGAAGAGTTAGAGGACGCATCGGGTCAGAAGAAGGCAAAACTTCTTAAGAGACTCGAGTGTGTTGAGGCGTTCAGAAGCTCGGGCAACAGACCTGAGTGGATGATCCTCGACGTTGTTCCGGTTATCCCTCCCGATATTCGTCCTATGGTTCAGCTCGACGGCGGAAGATTTGCAACAAGCGATCTTAACGACCTTTATAGAAGAGTTATCAACAGAAACAACCGTCTTTATAAGCTTTTAGAGCTCGGTGCGCCCGATATCATCGTTCGCAACGAGAAGAGAATGCTTCAGGAGGCTGTTGACGCTCTTATCGATAACGGACGCCGCGGCAGACCTGTAACGGGACCTAACAACCGTCCCTTAAAATCGCTTTCGGATATGCTTAAAGGTAAGCAGGGCCGATTCAGACAGAACCTTCTCGGTAAGCGTGTTGACTACTCGGGACGTTCGGTTATCGTTGTTGGACCTGAACTTAAAATGTATCAGTGCGGTCTTCCTAAGGAGATGGCGCTTGAACTCTTTAAGCCTTTCGTTATAAAACGTCTTGTTGAGCTTGGTATTGCAGGAAATATCAAGAGCGCAAGAAAGATGGTTGAGAAGGCAAGAGACGAGGTTTGGGATTGCCTTGAAACTGTTATCAAGGAGCATCCTGTAATGCTCAACCGTGCGCCTACGCTTCACCGCCTCGGTATTCAGGCATTCGAGCCTGTCTTGGTAGAAGGCAGAGCTTTAAAGCTTCATCCTTTAACCTGCACGGCTTACAACGCAGACTTCGACGGCGACCAGATGGCTGTTCACGTTCCGCTTTCGGCAGAGGCTCAGGCAGAGGCACGTTTCCTTATGCTCGCTGCTAACAACCTCTTAAAGCCTTCGGACGGACGTCCTGTTGCCGTTCCTACTCAGGATATGGTTCTCGGTTCTTACTATTTAACGATGGTTAAGGACGGAGAAAAGGGTGAAGGAAAGGTATTTAAAGATACCAACGAAGCATTAATGGCTTACCAGGAGGGCGACGTAACCCTTCAGGCTAAGATAAAGGTCAGAGTGACCAAGACTATCGGCGGAGAAGAGGTTTCGAGAATAATCGACACCACCGTCGGCAGAATAATCTTTAACGATCCTATACCGCAGGATCTCGGCTACGTTGACAGAAACGACCCCGAACACTTTATGGATTATGAGGTTTCGTTCAAGGTTGGAAAGAAACAGCTCGGCGACATTATCGACCGCTGCATCCGTATCCACGGAACCGCAAGAACCTCTGAGGTTCTCGATAAGGTTAAGAGCCAGGGATACAAGTATTCGACCCGCGGTGCTATTACCGTTGCCGTTTGTGATGCAGTTATTCCTGAGAGCAAGAAAGACCTTTTGAAAGAGGCTGACGAGAAGATCGATCAGATCTCCGAAATGTTCTCTGAAGGTCTTATCTCTGACGACGAGAGATACACCTCTGTTATCAACGTTTGGGAAGAAACCACCAAAAAGGTTTCCGAGGCTCTTTCTAATAACCTCGATGAGTTTAACCCCATCAAGATGATGGCGGATTCGGGAGCGCGTGGATCTATTAACCAGATCAAACAGCTCGCAGGTATGCGTGGACTTATCGCGAACACATCCGGTAAGACCATCGAGATCCCTATCAGAGCTAACTACCGTGAAGGCCTCAACATCTTGGAATACTTTATTTCTTCAAGAGGTGCGCGTAAAGGTCTTGCCGATACCGCGCTCAGAACGGCTGACTCGGGTTACCTCACAAGAAGACTTGTTGACGTTTCTCAGGACGTTATCATCCGTGAGGAAGACTGCCACACCACCGAGGGTATCGTAGTTTACGACATCAAGGATGGCAAGGAAATGATCGAGCCTATGAAGGAAAGACTTATAGGCAGATATGCTGTTGAGGACATTAAGGATCCTGCAACAGACGAGGTAATTGTTTCCAAGGATAAGATGATGGATACCAATGACGCTGAAAAGGTCGTTAAGGCAGGTATCACATCGGTTAAAATAAGATCGATTCTCAACTGTAATGCGCGTGTCGGCGTTTGTGCTAAGTGCTATGGTTCAAACCTTGCAAACGGTAAATCGGTTGCAATCGGTGAGGCTGTTGGTATTATTGCCGCTCAGTCTATCGGTGAGCCCGGAACACAGCTTACGATGAGAACCTTCCACACCGGTGGTATCGCATCCGCGGAAGACATTACACAGGGTCTCCCCAGAGTCGAAGAACTCTTCGAGGCTCGTAAACCCAAGCATCATGCTATCGTTTCCGAAATTGACGGTCAGGTTAGCATGAAGGAAGAAAAGAAGATAAGAAAGATCGTCGTTCTCAACTCCGAAACTATGGACGAGAGAGAATATTCGATCCCTTACGGTTACAGAATCAAGGTAGCAGAGGGCGACAGGATCAGTGCCGGTGATATGCTCACCGAAGGATCGGTTTATCCTCACGATATCCTCGACATCAAGGGAGCTCTTGCTGTTCAGGATTACCTCATTGCAGAGGTTCAGAGGGTTTATCGTCTCCAGGGTGTTGATATCAACGATAAGCACATCGAGGTTATCGTTCGCCAGATGATGAAGAAGGTTCGTGTTGACGACGCGGGAGATACCACCTTGTTCTCCGGCGCTATGGTTGACAAGGGTGAACTTTTCCAGGCCAACGACGTTGTTCGCGCACGTATTGAGGCAGGCGAAGAGGGCCTCAAATACGCAACCTATATACCTGAGCTTCTCGGTATCACCAAGGCTTCTCTCGCGACCGACAGCTTCCTTTCGGCTGCTTCCTTCCAGGAAACAACCAAGGTTCTCACCGAAGCCGCTATCAAGGGCAAGGAAGATCCGCTGCTTGGTCTTAAGGAGAACGTAATCATAGGTAATCTTATCCCTGCCGGAACCGGTATGAGTTACTATAACAATATGCAGGTTGAATCGTTAGTGTCTAACGAAACGGAAGAAGAATAAATTATTGACAAATCGCAATATATGATGTAAAATAATATATTGCGCGGATGTGTTGTTCAGGGGCAGTTTTCTGCCCCTTGACATAAAAATTTTTAAGTAAGGAGGTGCGGTATGCCTACATTTAACCAGCTCGTTCGCAAAGGAAGAAAGGTTTTAACCAAGAAGTCGATGTCTCCTGCTCTTTTAAGAGGATTTAACTCTAAGAAGAACGTTGCTATCGAACAAACTTCTCCTCAGAAAAGAGGCGTTTGCACAGCAGTTAGAACAATGACACCTAAAAAGCCTAACTCGGCTTTAAGAAAGGTTGCCAGAGTAAAGCTTTCAAACGGAACAGAAGTAACAGCGTATATCCCCGGAATAGGACACAACCTTCAGGAGCACAGCGTTGTTTTGATTCGTGGTGGCCGTGTTAAGGACCTTCCTGGTGTTCGTTATCACGTTATTCGTGGAACATTGGATACCCAGGGTGTTGCGAAAAGAAATCAGGGCCGTTCCAAATACGGAGCAAAACGCCCGAAGGCTGGCGCTCAATAATCTCAAATATGTGTTTTATGCCGCTCTGAGAAGAGCTTTATATAACTCTTGTAGCGGCACAAACGGAAGTTTTGAGCTTTCGAGTACCTAAGATATCATAATTATGAAGGAGGGAAGCGAAGTGCCTAGAAGAGGGAATGTCGCTAAGCGTGATGTATTGCCGGATCCGGTATACAATTCCAAATTGGTTACACGCTTGATTAACAACGTAATGTACGACGGCAAAAGAGGCGTCGCACAGAAAATCGTTTACGGTGCATTCGATATTGTTAAAGAAAAGACCGGAGACGATCCTATTGAAGTTTTCGAGAAGGCAATGGAAAACGTTATGCCTTTACTCGAGGTTAAGGCTCGCCGTGTAGGCGGTGCTACCTATCAGGTTCCGATCGAAGTTCGTCCTGCAAGAAAGGAAACTCTCGGACTCAGATGGATAACAACCTATTCCCGCAATCGTTCCGAAAAAACAATGAAGGAAAGACTTGCAGGAGAAATTTTAGACGCAGTTAACGGATTGGGCGGCGCGTTCAAGAAACGCGAAGAGACCCATAAGATGGCTGAAGCTAACAAAGCATTTTCTCACTACAGATGGTAGTAGAATACTGCTGCATTTAATCTATTTTATAAGGAGAACAAAATGCCAAGAGACGTATCACTCGAAAAAACGCGTAATATTGGTATAATGGCTCACATCGACGCTGGTAAGACTACGACAACTGAGCGTATTCTTTACTACACCGGTATCAACCATAAGATCGGTGAGACCCACGACGGAACTGCTACGATGGACTGGATGGAGCAGGAGCAGGAGAGAGGTATCACAATTACCTCCGCTGCTACCACTGCATACTGGAAAGAGCACAGAATCAATATTATCGACACCCCCGGACACGTTGACTTTACCGTTGAGGTTGAGCGTTCGCTCAGAGTTCTCGACGGATCGGTAACAGTTTTATGCGCTAAGGGCGGCGTTGAGCCCCAGTCTGAGACCGTTTGGCATCAGGCTGACAAATACCGTGTTCCGAGAATGGCTTACATTAACAAAATGGATATTATGGGAGCCGACTTCTACAACGTTCTCGATATGATGAGAAGCCGTCTTAAATGTAATGCCGTTCCGATACAGCTTCCTATAGGAAGCGAGGATACCTTCAAGGGTATCATTGACCTCGTTGAGATGCAGGCGTATGTATATTACGATGATCTCGGCAAGGACATCAGAGTTGAAGAAATTCCTGCTGATATGGCTGAACTCGCTGCTAAATACAGAGGCGAGCTTTTAGAGGCTGTTGCAGAGAATGACGATGAACTTATGATGAAATATCTTGAGGGCGAAGAGCTCACAATTGATGAGATAAAGACCTGCATCAGAGCGGCTACCATCGATAACAGAATGGTTCCCGTAGTTTGCGGAACATCCTATAAGAATAAGGGCGTTCAGAAACTTCTCGATGCTATCATCGATTATATGCCCGCTCCCGTAGATGTTGAAGCTATTAAGGGTGTTAACCCTGACACAGGTGCTGAAGAAGAGAGACCTTCGGGCGACGATCAGCCTTTCGCAGCACTTGCATTCAAGATCGCAACCGATCCTTTCGTTGGAAAGCTCTGCTTCTTCAGAGTTTACTCCGGTAAGGTTGAGGCAGGAACAACTGTTTACAACTCTTGCAAGGATAAAGACGAGAGACTCGGAAGAATTCTCCAGATGCACGCAAACCACAGAAAAGATCTCGAGGTTTGCTATTCGGGAGATATCGCAGCCGCAGTAGGCCTTAAGAACACCACGACCGGAGATACGCTTTGCGACGAAAAGCATCCCGTAATTCTCGAGTCTATGGAGTTCCCGGAGCCCGTTATCAAGGTTGCAATTGAGCCTAAAACAAAGGCAGGACAGGAGAAGATGGGTATTGCTTTAGCAAAACTTGCTGAAGAAGATCCTACCTTCAGAACCTATACCGATGAAGAAACCGGTCAGACAATTATCGCCGGAATGGGTGAACTTCACCTCGAAATCATCGTTGACAGACTTCTCCGTGAATTTAAGGTTGAAGCAAACGTTGGTAAACCTCAGGTTGCTTATAAAGAGACGATCCGCAGAAATACCGACGTTGACCACAAATACGCACGTCAGTCCGGTGGTAAAGGTCAGTATGGTCACGTTAAGATCAAGGTTGAGCCTAATGAGAGCGGAAAAGGATATGAATTTATCAACTCCGTTGTCGGCGGTGCAATTCCGAAGGAGTATATTCCTGCAGTTGACGCAGGTATCCAGGGCGCTATGAACGCAGGTGTTCTCGCAGGATACACAGTTGTTGACGTTAAGGTTGAACTTTACGACGGATCTTACCACGAAGTTGACTCTTCTGAAATGGCGTTTAAGATTGCCGCATCTATGGCATTCAAAGAGGCTATGAAGAAGGCTGATCCTGTAATCCTTGAGCCTATCATGAAGGTTACAGTCGTTGTTCCTGAGGAGTATATGGGCGACGTTATCGGCGACCTCAACTCCCGCAGAGGACAGATTCAGGGTATGGAAGCAAGAAACGGTATCGAGCAGATCAACTGCTTCGTTCCGCTTTCCGAGATGTTCGGATATGCAACCGACCTTCGTTCCAAAACACAGGGCCGTGGCCAGTATTCTATGGAGCCCAGCCACTATGTTGAGGTTCCGAAATCTATCGCTGATAAGATCATGAGCGAAAGAAATAAAGCAAACGCATAAAAAAGACTTGAAATTTTTATAATTTCTGTTAAAATTTAATTAAGATATTATATTGAGGAGGAAATACTAATGGCAAAGGCAAAATTTGAAAGAAGCAAGCCCCACGTAAATATCGGAACCATCGGTCACGTTGACCATGGTAAGACCACTCTTACAGCAGCTATCACTAAGTATCTTTCACTTAAGGGATATGCTCAGTTTGAAGACTATGCAAACATCGACAAGGCTCCCGAGGAGAGAGAGCGTGGAATCACAATCAACACCGCTCACGTTGAGTATGAGACTGACAACCGTCACTATGCTCACGTTGACTGCCCCGGACACGCTGACTACGTTAAGAACATGATCACCGGTGCTGCACAGATGGACGGAGCTATCCTCGTTATAGCTTCTACTGATGGACCTATGGCTCAGACCAAGGAGCATCTCCTTCTTGCTCGTCAGGTTGGCGTTCCTTACATCGTAGTATTCATGAACAAGGTTGACCAGGTTGACGATCCTGAACTTCTCGACCTCGTTGAGATGGAAATCCGTGAGACTCTTGACAAGTATGAGTTCCCCGGCGATGATACTCCTATCATCAAAGGTTCTGCTCTTAAGGCTCTTGAGTGCGCTAACAACGATCCTTCTGATCCTACCTATGCTCCTATTCAGGAACTTATGGATGCTGTTGACAGCTACATTCCTACCCCTGACCGTAAGGCAGACCTCGCATTCCTTATGCCCGTTGAGGACGTTATGACCATCTCCGGACGTGGAACCGTTGTTACCGGACGTGTTGAGCGTGGACAGCTTAAAGCAGGTGAAGAAGTTGAGATCATCGGTCTTACCGACGAGAGAAAGAAGACCGTTGTTACCAGCATGGAAATGTTCAGAAAGATCCTCGACTATGCAGAAGCAGGCGATAACATCGGTGCGCTTCTCCGTGGAACTCAGAGAGACGAAGTAGAGCGTGGACAGGTTCTTTGTAAGCCCGGCTCTATCAACCCCCACACCAAATTCTCCGGACAGGTTTACATCCTTAAGAAAGAAGAAGGCGGACGTCACACTCCTTTCTTCAACAACTATCGTCCTCAGTTCTATTTCAGAACTACTGACGTTACCGGTGTAATCTCCCTTCCCGAAGGCACAGAAATGTGTATGCCTGGCGATAACGTAGAGATGTCTGTTGAGCTCATCACTCCTATCGCTATCGAAGAAGGTCTCCGTTTTGCTATCCGTGAGGGCGGCAGAACTGTAGGTTCCGGCGTTGTTACAAAGATTAACTAATCTTAGTAAAATTAAAACAGGTGAGCTTATGCTCACCTGTTTTTTATCCGCATTAATAAAACGGCTGTGTTTTTGGACACAGCCGTTTTTGTTGTTACAGACCTTTTCCGCCGTCGATAAAAATGTTTTGTCCCGTTATATATCTGCCGCCGTCAGAGCAGAGAAGAGAAACAAGACCTGCGCAGTCCTCGGGTTCACCGTAAAAACCTGCGGGGATAGAAGCGGTAACCTTTTTTGCATATTCGGGATCGGAAAGCGCCTCTTTGTTGCGGTCGGTGTTTATAACGCCGGGAGCAACGTTGTTAACGGTAATTCCGAAAGGAGCAAACTGAAGCGAAAGCGATCTTGCCATATTGGTTCCCGCCGCTTTGGTGGCGGAATAAACAAGCATATCGGGGTGCGGCTTTGCTTCCTGAACCGAGCCTATCGTTATTATCCTGCCCCAACCCTTTTTTATCATATCCTCGGCATACCCCTGAATTAAAATCAGCGAGGAAACAAAGTTGCAGTTGAGCTGATTATAGCATTCCTCGGTTGTGATCCTATTCCAAGGGTTGCGGTATTGCACCGATGCGTTCAGAACCAAAACGTCAACGGGTCCTGTCTTTTCGGGGAGTTTTTGTGTTTCGTTGATATCGGTAAGGTCACAGGTGAAAATTTCTGCCTTGCCGCCCTTTTCGTCGATTAGTTTTTTAACCTCATTTGCCGCAGCGCTTTCGGCAGAGGCGTGAATAATAACCTTAAATCCGTCCTCGGCAAGTCTTAGAGCAAGAGCCCTTCCGATACCGCGCGAGGAACCGGTTATAAGAGCAGTTTTCATATATATCCTCCTTAAAGAGTTATTCCGAAAGAGTTTTCTTCTCCTTTGTGCAAACCGAGAGAAAACTTTTTTTCTCCTGCTGTGAGAAGGTAATCTCCGAAGAAGCCGCGGAAATCTATTTCCCCGTTTTCATCGGTCGTAAGAGTAAGGTCGGTGTGCCATTCTTCTAGGAACAGATGCTTTATCATAAGTGCAGATTTCTTTGGGGTGAGATCCTTGTGCCAAATGCCGCCGCGGCAGTGGTTTTCATTCCAACCGGGTATCTCATATGCATACCCTTCAACCGTATTCCAATAAACGATGGTGTCAACTGCAGGGTGAGAAAACCAGATGGAATACCAGAGCTTTAAAATATCTGCCTGGAGCTGTTCTGCCTCTTCGGTATCGTCAAAGGTAGGAACAGTAACCTCGGTTATTTCGAGGGGGAGGCCGAGCTCTGCTATAATGTCGAGCCCTTTCAGGTGTTTTATGGGATCAAAAAGTTCCGTGCCTTCTTTAATTGCGGCATCATATTCCTCGTTAGTGGAGCAAAGTGCACCCGTGAAAAGATGATGCTGAAGGCCGATCTTGTCTATAGGCGCCCCCTTTAAAAGTGCGGCGTCGATCATCATATATAAAGGGCTTCTGTAATCTTCATCAGCAAGAGAAATTATGGGGTTGCCCTCGTTTATAACCAAAGTTTCGTCGGGGAAGTATTTTCTTGCCGTCCTGAAAGACCATTCTATAATGTCTTTTTGTTCGCTTAAAACAGACTTATTCTTCCAGCCTTTTTCTTGTAGAAGTTCGTTTATAACCTCGAACTCAAACATCCTGCCCGAAAACCTGTCGGCTATCTCCTTAAAACGCTTTTCGTATTTCTCCTTGACCTTCCGGAGAGGAAGGCCGTGGAGCCATTCGGGTGTGAATGATTCATAAACCAAGCAGTGAAGTTTAGGAGAAATTCCGTTTTCTTCGCAGTATTCCATACAGAGTTCAGGTGCAGGACGGCGGTATATCTTCTCACTGTTTTTATCATATCGGGGCCTGTTCTCCTGAGGCTCCAGGGTATTCCAATAGAAAGGAACGGTTGCCGCATTAAAGTATTCTTTAAACTGATTTCGGTATTTTCTGTTTAGTTCTTCGTTACCGAGTTCGTCCAGCATAAAAATATTAGCACCGTATTTAAAATCGTGAGAGACCTGATTAAGTCTGACCGTTTGATTTTTAACAGGTTTGCCGTTTTTATCGGTAAGACGGATTTTACCGCCGCCTTTTCGGTATTTTTCAATACCGTCTTTAACCCTTATGTCAATTTCCTCTTTGTGCTTATCGTAAAGACTCATATAGAGTTTGCGTATTTCTTCTGCGGACATAGACGTTTTTAACATAATAAGCCTCCTATAGTTTAGAATCAAGATCAATCTTTAATAAGTTGTGAAGATTTTTTATTATTTCGTGCACCGTTTCGGTATTAGCGCTTCCGAATTTTCTCTCGGTAGAAAGGGTAGCATCGGTTAGAATAATTGCGTAAAGTCCGCTTTCTCGGTCGGCAAAGACCGATTGCCCCGTCCATCCGCCGTGACCTATGGCGCCTTTTGGAAAAAGATTTCCCGTCCGTTCATATTTTTCGTCCGAATAAACAAACCCAAGACCTCGGGACTCACTCATGCCTTCGGTGTGGTTTTGAGCTGCTAAAGTGAGGATTTCTTCTGAAAAGAGCCCGTTTCCGTTTTTTATAAGCATATCTGTAAATAGAGTAAGGTCGTGAACGTTGGAAAACACACCTGCGTTACCCGCAATTCCGCCTAAATAGCGGCAGTTGTAGTCATTAACCCTGCCTATGTCGGCTTCACTTAGTGAAGAGAGAACGGCGTTTTCCCGACGAAGCGGCAAAAAAGAGGTGCTTTCCATACCTAATTTATCTGTAACGAGCTTTTTAAAAAGTCTGTCAAGTCGGTCAGAAAAAACCTTTTCTAAAATTTTACCTAAAACGATAAAGCCGGGGCAACTGTAAAGAACGGCCTGCCCTACGGAAGCGTCGGGCGGAATACTCAGAATATATTCTGCAGCGTTATCGTAATTAACGTTCGGGAGATTTAAAGGCTTGTGACCAATTCCCATAGTGTGAGTCAGCAAGTTTTTTACCGTTATTTCGTTTTCGCCAACGTCAAAAAACCTATCCATTGGATCCGAAAGGGATAAAAGCCCCCTGTCCAGCGCGATAAGGCTTAAAGTGGTAGTGCAGAGAATTTTAGTTACCGAAGCCATATCGAAAAGGGTGTGTTCGTTTACCGAGTCTTTGTCAGAACGGTAGGTCTCAAAGAGAATTTTATCACGAATACCAACCCTTATTGCAACGTTATGCAAAAGCCCGTCCTCAAACAGTTTTTCAATATATGAGGTTGTGTTTTTCATCTGTTATCACCATTGAATTAAAGTGCGGTCTGCGTGTCGTTCGGGTCTCCGTTTCTCGCAAGATCGTATTCCTTGGACCAATCGAGGTCTCGATACTCTTCACCTCTGGGATCGTTTTTGATCCAGTCGGTGAGCATATCAAGCATTTCTTTGGTCCAGGTGTTTCGGTCGATCTGCGCAGTGGTAAATTTGCCCTCTGAGATCATTTCGAAACCGAAATCGTCTTTAACGTGGGTTTTTGCCGCACCCTCAACAACGTCTGCAACAAGGTGTGCGGGAATAAAGAGAACTCCGCCGCCTGCACCGAAAACAACGTCACCGGGAAGACAGACTGCTCCGCCGAAGCTTGTGATATCGTTCCAATCTCTCATAACAAATTCGCGAATAGGGGTGGGGTCAATGCCGCGGTAGTAAACCTGAACGTCGGGAACTGTTTTCATCTGTTCAACGTCACGAATACCGCCCCAGATAACCGCGCCGCCGTTTTTGGTGCGCTTATGTATTGCGGTGGTAAGGTTTCCGCCAAGGAAGGTCCCCTTATATATTTTATCATACATATCGCAAACAACAACGTCTCTTTCGGTAAGGGAGTCTATTACCCATTGATTATAGTTTCCCTGTCTGCCGTCTTCGGCGCCGCGCGAGAACTGAAGGGAATGAAGATCGGGCCTTGTTGGGCAGAAGTTGCAGGTTACCGCACGGCCGACAAGTTTTCTGCCGTCATCGTGAAGAGCCTTTAAGGGAGCGAGGCCGCCGCCAACGAACTGATTTTCATAGCCTAAAACAAATATCGGCTTCCAGACCTCTTCGAGCGTCATATTGAAAAGCGCGTCGAGGTATTTGTCGGGGACCTTAGGTCTGCCGTCGGGAAGTCTTTCACCCTTCCATAAAGGCGTGAGTGCGATTATAGAGTCTCTGTCGTTAAAATGCATGATTTAAACCTCTTTAAAAATAATGTAGCCGTAAGGCGAGAGTTTGAGTTTTTCTGAGCATTCCGCCCGGTTTTCTAAAAGAACTTTACCTATTTTTGCGGATAGAGAAAGGTTCTTGTCTGAAAAGTTTCCTATAAAGATTATCTTTTCGTTTCCAAGGCTTCTCGAAAAAGCGAGAATATCGTCTGCGTGTTCGGTTTCTATCCATTTCGTTTCGCCCGTCCATAGAGCTTTTTCGGAAGATCTGATCTCGTTAAGCCTTTTTATAACTTCCATTCTGCGAAGCGCGTCTTCGGTGCGGGGCGCAGAACGGTCGGTGGTTTCATAAACTCCGGGGTAGAAGCGGTTTGCAAACATATTGTGCCTTTTCTTACAGGCAATTTCGTTTCCGCAGTAAACCATCGGAATGCCGTCTATCGTGTAGTTAAAGGCAATCATCGCTTCCATAGCAGAAGAGCCTTTAACGAGTTCGCTTCTTTCCGGCCAGTCGGTAACGGTGTCGTGATTGTCGAGATCTCTGAGCGCCAACGCGCCCTCGGGGAGATCCTTTTTAAATTCTTCATAGCCTTTTCTTATGTCTTCGCAGTTCAGTTCTCCCCTCAGAAGCTTATATAACTCTTCGTGGCACTGAAAACCATACATACACTCAAAAGCTGTTAAAAGCCTTTCCTTTTTACTGCCCTCTTCAATGAGAATAGTGTCGTTATTAATTTTTTTCATTCTCCTGTGGGCCTCTATCCAGAAATCTTCGGGGATAGAGTCACAGTAGTCGCAACGGAAACCGTCGACCTGAAACTCCTGAAGAAAATATTCCATATTGGAATATAGGTATTCTCTAAGCCCTTGAGACTCATAGTTAAGGGTTATAAAATGGTAGTCATTATATAAAATATTTCCATCTTTATCTCGCAGAGCAAACTCAGGATTTTTCTTGATAATCGGAGCGTCGGGGCCTAAGTGGGTGTAAACAAGATCGAAAAGAACCTTCATCCCGAGACCGTGGGAGGTTTTAACGAAGGTGAGAAGATCTTCTTTTGTGCCGTATTCTTCGTCTATTTCAAAATAGTCGTAAATTCGGTAGGGATTTTTTGGGTTGTTTGTGCCGAATTTTTTCTGTCTCTCGCTCCAGTGTTCGCGGTTCATATCAACGTCCGCCTTGAAAACGGGACAGAGATACATAATTTTAAATCCCAGCGAAGAAAGTTCGGGAAGGCTTTTTGTAACGGAAGAAATTTTGCCTTCGGGAGAGAAGGTGCGAACGTTTATCTGATAAACGGCGTTTTTCAGCGCCCATTCGGGCGGCGTTAATGCTTTCATTTTAAAAACTCCCTTTAACTCCAAATTCTGTCGTTAGAAAATTCTCGATTCCATTCGTCAGTCGGCTCAAAATAACCCGGAATATTGGGGTTAATATGTTCTCTTAAAACCTCTTCATTAAGACCGTCAAAACCGAGTCCTGCCTTTTCGGGAACCTTAATGAAGCCGTCTTTAAACAATGGGTTTTCTATACCCGTTACCATATCTGCCCACCAGGGAACGTCTACTGAATGGAATTCAAGCGCTAATACGTTGTGCATCGCCGCCGCAGTATGAACCGCTGCAAGACAGGCAACAGGGCTTTCTGCCATATGAATAGCAACAGCAACACCGTGCTCGTCGGCAATATCCCCTATCTTTTTAAGCTCCAAAGCACCGCCGCAGGTCAGAATATCGGGGTGAATTATTGATACGCCACCTGCTTTAATGAGGGCTTCAAATCCCTCTTTAAGATAAATATCCTCACCTGTGCAAACAGGAATTGTAGTAGAATTTTTAAGTCTTACATACTGATCGGTATACATCCAAGGAACCATATCCTCTATCCAGGCGAGATTATATTTCTCCATTCTTTTAGCAAATCGAATGCAGTCCTCAACGCAAACGTGACCGAAGTGGTCGATGGCGAGAGGAACTTCGTAGCCGATAACCTCTCGCACCTCACGAACGTAGTTTTCAAGAAAATCGAGACCCTTTTCGGTTATGTGAATTCCTGTGTGAGGGTGCGCCGTCGTAACAATGGAATAGCTTTTCTGATGCTTTATCATATCGCTTGTAACGCTTCCGCCCTGAACGTTAAGAATGTGAGAAGCATATTTTTTCATATCGTCAATAAAGCCAAGAGGAGCATTAAGGGTGCCTGGTTCATCTAAAAGAAGGCCTATGCCGAGGTCCATCTTAAGAAACGTAAAACCCATTTCCATACGCTTTTTTAAAGCAAGACCCATATCGTGACCCGTGTGCTTACCGTCAACGTCGGTGTCGCAGTAAACGCGGACTTCGTCGCGGAACTTGCCGCCGAGGAGTTGGTAAAGAGGAACACCGTAAGCCTTTCCTGCAAGATCCCAGAGTGCAATTTCTATTCCCGAAACGCCGCCGCCCTGACGGGAAGGACCGCCGAACTGCTTTATCTTTCGGAATATTTTGTCAACGTTGCAGGGGTTCTCGCCGAGGATACGGCTTTTTAACATAAGTGCGTAGGTTTTGGATGATGCGTCTCTTACCTCGCCGTAACCCGAGATACCTTGGTTGGTGTCGATCCGCAGTATTGTGCACCGCTTAGGAGCGCCGTCGATATCAACGAAACGCATATCGGTAATCTTTAATTCAGATGGGTTGGAACAGTAATTCAAAGTTTATATCTTCCTTTCGATTGACATAAATAATTTTATGATTTATTATATTCATAATAAATCACAAAACAAGCAAAATTCATTAACTATATTATCTTGTTTGCAAACTATATTACGATTGAGGTGAAATTTGTGTCGTCGTCAATAGGAGAAATATCGGTTAAGAATAATAATCCCTATATAAAGATGTGGCAAAGAGAGGTGCCGTCGGGGAAAAGAAGTTACAGAAGGCATTTTCACACACGCTTTGAAATAACGGTCGTTACCTCGGGAAGCGGAGTCTATACCACCGAGCGAAAAAGCTACCCGATGAAAAAAGGCGACGTCTTTGTTTTCTCTTCCAATGAGGTCCATAGCATAACCGAGGTGTCGGAAGAGGGACTTGTGATAACGAATATGCATTTTGAGCCGCGCTATCTTGCCGACAGGGGAGCAGGAGATATTTCGGAAGGGTATATAAACTTTTGCTTTTCCCATTCGCCTGAGTTCGAGAACCGAATACCTGCCTCGGTTTCCGGTGTAATAAGGGATAACTTTATGAAGATAAAGGCGGAATTTGAAAACAAAAACTCGGGCTATGAAACCCTTGTAAAAGCTTATCTCGACATAATTTTAGTTGAACTCAAAAGAAACCACAGCTATTTTTCTCCCGAAGCGAAGGAGACCTCGGCAAATAAAAGTTCTCTTGCGAGTGTATATGAATATATAGAGGAGCATCTATGCGAAGCTTTGACCTTGGAAGAGCTTTCGGAAATAGCGCATCTTAGTCCTAACTATCTGTCGACCGTTTTCAAGCAGTTCAGCGGAATTGCCTTGTGGGATTATATAACGGCAAAGCGGGTGGAAAAGGCGGCGTTTATGCTTTCTTCGTCAAAAAATGAGCTTTCTGTTCTCGAGATAGCCTCGCTCTGCGGATTTAATAATACGGCGAACTTTAATAAAGCCTTCAAAAAGTATAAGGACGTTACCCCCTCGGAATACAGAAAAAACCCAAAGTCGAGACTTCATTAACGGGCTTGTAGGTCCGCTTGATTTTTCTACACGGGTGTGGTAAAATATAATATATGTTTCTATAAAAGAAAGAGGCATTTAGTATGAGTGAAATAGCAGTTAGCATTTTTTGCAATACATATAACCACGGAAGTTTTATAAAAGATGCATTAGAGGGATTTGTTTCTCAGAAGACCGATTTTAAGTTTGAGGTTTTGGTGCATGATGACGCCTCCACTGATAACACGGCAGAGGTTATAAGGGAGTATGAAGAAAAGTATCCCGACATTATAAAACCTATCTACCAAACCGAAAATCAGTATTCCAAAGGAGTTAAGATAACAAAGGAGTTCCAGTATCCCAGAGCAAAGGGCAGATACGTTGCCTATTGCGAGGGAGACGATTACTGGATCGACCCCTTAAAGCTTCAGCGTCAGTATGATGCGCTTGAAAGCCACCCCGACGTTGATATCTGCGCTCACGCGTCGAGAGGGGTAGACCCGTTCAGTAAAAAGGTCATTTTTGAAATGGCACCCAAAGAGAAAAAAGATTTTATGATAATTCCCGTAGAGGACGTTATTTTAGAGGGCGGAAACAGTTACGTTGCAACCTCGGCGCTGTTTTGCCGCCGCCGACTCATAGAGGAGACCCCCGAGTTCAGAAGGATCCATACCTATGACTACACGATGCAGATCTGGGGCGCATTAAGAGGCGGAATGATCTATCTTGGCAACGTTATGTCGGAATACCGAACCCACGTGCCAGGGTCATGGACCGAGAGGGTGTGGACCAATAAGGAAAAGAGAATAGCCCATCTTAACAGAACTTTGGATATGCTTTCTCAGCTCGACAAGGACACCGATTATAAATACAGAGAGGCAATAAGAGAAAGAAGTCTCAGAACCCGCATAAACAAACTTTCGATAGAGGGAAAGCATAAGGAGATTTTGGGTGCGGAATATAAAGAGATCGTTAATAAATACCCCTTTTCAACAAAAGTGGGGGTCTATATGAGGGCATATCTCCCGTTTGTCGTTAAGATAAGAAATAAACTTATTGAAATCAAAAGAGGGCAGAAAAAGTGAAAAAGAGTGTAACAGGCGGCTTTATCTGGAAGTTCTTGGAGCGTTTCGGAGTTGCCGGTGTCCAGTTTGTTCTGCAGATAATATTGGCGAGAATTCTCTCCCCCGAGCATTACGGAGCGCTTTCTATAATGGTCATCTTCACTAATCTTGCCAACGTTTTCGTTCAGTCGGGGCTTAATACAGCTCTGGTGCAGAATAAGGACGTCGACGATGACGATTTTTCGTCGGTTTTCTGGATAAGCCTCAGTATTTCGGCGCTGCTTTACGTGATAATCTTTATCTCGGCGCCTTTTGTAGCGAAATTTTATAATATGCCCGAGATAGTTTCTCCCTTGAGAATACTTTCTCTGATTCTTATTCCGGGTGCCTTGAACTCGGTTCAAATTGCTAAGGTAAGCCGCGAACTCGATTATAAAAAGGTGTTCTACAGTAACGTCGGAGCGATTATCGCGTCGGGTGTTGCAGGAATTGCCGTAGCGGTTTTGGGCGGCGGACTTTGGGCGCTTGTTATTCAACACCTCGTCAACGGCGTAACGGCTTGTCTTGTTATGAGAGTAACCGTTAAGCTAAGGCTCAGGTTTGTGTTCAGGTTCGATAGAATTAAGGTTCTCTTCGGTTTCGGCTCAAAGATTTTGCTTTCGAACATTATTTCAACGCTCTATCAGGATCTGAGAAGCCTTGTTATAGGAAAGAAATTCAACAGCGGAACCTTAGGCTATTATAACCGCGGAAAACAGTTTCCGCAGTTTATAACTAACGTTGTGAACGGCTCGGTGCAGAGCGTTATGCTTTCTGCAATGTCGGCAAGGCAGTCTGAAAAAGGCGCAATCAAATCAATGATGAGAAGATCAGTGTCCTTGAGTTCCTATATCATTTTCCCAACGATGTTAGGCCTTGCGGCAGTGGCAGAACCCTTGGTGCTCATTCTTTTAGGAGAAAGGTGGTTGCCGAGCGTTATCTATATGCAGATCTATTGCATAAGCTTTGCCTTTTACCCGATCCATTCCTGCAACCTTCAGGCTATAAACGCCTGCGGCAGAAGTGACGTTTATTTAAAACTTGAGATAATCAAAAAGATAGAGGGAATAATTCTGCTTGTGATAGCGGTGCTCTTCTTTAAAACGCCTGTTGCGATAGCAGTAACGGGACTTATTTCAACCGTTATAGCAAGTTTTATAAATGCTTATCCGAACAAAAAGCTTGTTAACTATTCCTATATAGAGCAGGTAGTGGATATGCTGCCGTCCTTCTTTATGGCGGTTGCGATGGGCGCTCTGGTTATGATGATAGGTCTAATCAGAATACCTGCCGTTGTAACGCTTTTGCTTCAGATAATTATCGGCGCCGCGTTTTACATAATTATGTCCTATCTGTTGAAGATAGATAGCTTTTTCTACCTTTTTGAAAAGGTTAAAAGTATAGGATTAAACAAATTATACAAGAGGGGATAAAAATGGGTGTTAACGTAACTCGTTCTTCAATGCCAACGTATGAGGAGTATTGCGAGGAGATAAAGGAACTGTGGGAGAGCCGATGGCTCACAAATATGGGAGTTAAGCATAAAAGATTGGCCGCAGACCTTCAGGAGTATCTTTCGGTGCCTCATGTAACGCTTTACACAAACGGCCACCTTGCGCTTGAAAATATAATAGACGCAATGGATTTTCCGCGCGGCTCTGAGGTAATAACAACGCCGTTCACCTTCGTTTCAACAACCCACGCGATCTCAAGATGCGGACTCGTTCCCGTTTTCTGCGACATCAACGAAACCGATTATACTATCGACACCTCGAAGATCGAGGCGCTCATAACCGATAAAACGGTTGCTATAATTCCGGTGCACGTTTATGGAAATCTCTGTAAAGTTGAGGAGATCAAAAGGATAGCCGACAAACACGGGCTTAAGGTGATTTACGATGCGGCTCACGCCTTTGGCGTTAAATATAAGGGCGAAAGCGCTGCTTCTTTCGGTGATGCTTCGATGTTCAGCTTCCACGCAACCAAGGTGTTCAACACCATCGAGGGCGGTGCGGTGTGCTTCAAGGACGACTCTCTCGTTGAAACCTTAAACGACCTTAAAAACTTCGGAATACACGGCCCCGAGGAGATCTACCGAATAGGCGGAAACGCTAAAATGAGCGAGTTTCAGGCGGCAATGGGAATTTGTAATCTTCGCCATATCGGAGAGGAGATAGCAAAGAGAAAGGCTGCCGCCGAGCATTACAGAGAACGGCTTGAGGGCATAAAGGGAATTAAACTTGCGCCCAGTCAAGAGGGTGTTGAGTCGAACTATTCCTATTTCCCCGTTGTGTTCGATGGGTATAAGTATGACCGCAATCAAGTGTTTGAGATGCTCAAAGCAGAGGGCATAATCGCAAGAAAGTATTTCAGCCCCTGCACCAACTGCATTGACTGCTATAAGGAAAGTGCGACCTACGGCGCCGAAAAGACCCCCGTTGCAAGTTATATTTCCGAAAGGGTGCTCACCCTTCCGCTTTTTGCAGGACTTGATAACGAAACTATCAACATCATCTGCGATATAATATTAAAATAAGAAAAAGCACCGACTTTGTCGGTGCTTTTTTGATATGACTTTGAACTATTGCAAAAAATGAAATCAGCTATCGCTGATGAAATCTTCGGCTTAGCCTCAGATGAAATTAAATCCACCCATTCGCCGTCGAGGCGGATTTCATCGTCTGAGA
>JAZNVP010000109.1:0-23329 GCA_045592865.1 Oscillospiraceae bacterium | reverse complement strand
ATTAGACGTCAGAGCAGGTCTTGTTCCGCCCGAGGTTTTGAGTTTAGATATAACTCCCTCTTGGGATACCCAACTTGAAACAGAGGCAGACTATGCGTTAAACCTGAATTTCATTACCGATATAAAGGTAATTTTCGCAACCTTTGTTATCCTATATAAAAGGCTTAGGTATAACTACGGTGGATATGACAGACAGGCGCTTTCGGTTGAAAGAGCCGAAAAGGTTAAGGAGAGTGTTGAAGTATGAATAAATCTCTTGTTATCGCAGCGCACCCCGATGATGAGGTTTTAGGCGTCGGCGGAACTATCGCAAAGCTTTCTGAAACGGAAGAGTTTTATATACTTATAGTAACAGAGGGTTGTTCTTCTCAGTATAAGGACAGGGACGTTATAAAACTCATTAACGAGAAAAAAGAGAATGCCGAAAGAGCGGCAGAAATATTAGGTGCAAAGGGTGTTCTTTTCGGAGATCTTCCCGATATGCGTCTTGACACAGTTCCCCACGTTGAGATCAACGCCGTTATAGAGGACGCTGTTTCGAAGATTAACCCACAGACTATATATACCCACCATTTCGGTGACGTTAACCTTGATCATCAGATGGTCTACCGCTCCACCTTGGTTGCGGCACGTCCAACGATGTATTCCCCCGTTAAGAAGATATACACCTACGAGACCCTCTCTTCGACCGAGTGGCAGAATTTGCAGACCGATATGCACTTTTCTCCCAATACATATATAGGTATCGAAGAGACCCTCGAGAAAAAGATAGAGGCTTTGAAGGTTTACTCTATGGAGACCCGCGAGTTCCCCCACCCGAGAAGCCGTGAAGCAATTGAAAACCTCGCAAGATACAGAGGTCAGTCGGTAGGTATGTCTGCCGCCGAAGCATTTTCGCTTGTAAGGGAGACCGTGAAATGAAGATATCAATTCACCAGCCCGACTATATCCCGTATTTAGGATATTTTTATAAGATACATCTTTCCGATAAATTCGTCTATCTCGACGACGTTCAGTATTCCAACGATAACCTGCACGACCGTAACAAGATAAAGACCGCTAACGGTGATCTCGTTTTGAAAATTCCGGTTGAGCATAAGTTCGGGGACAATCTGAATATCGTTAAAACGAGAGATAACTTAGGTTGGAAGCAAAAGCATCTTAAAACCATTTTAATGAACTATAAAAAGGCTCCATTTTTCGACGAAATTTATCCTAAGTTTGAAGAGCTTTTGCTAAAAGATTATCCTTCTCTTTCAGAGCTCAATATCGCTATCAACGATTTCTTCGTTAAGGGATTTGATCTTAAGGTTGAAACGAGCCGTTCTTCCGAACTGGCGCTCGGTAGCGCAAGAGAAGAAAAGGTTATAGATATCTGCACTGCTCTCGGCGGCGACGAATATATCTCGGGCCACGGTGCGAGTGTGTATCAGGTTCCCGAGCATTTTGAGGAAAAGGGACTTAAGCTTACCTATACTGATTATAAACCGATAGAATACCCTCAGCTCTGGAAAGGCTTTTCACCTAATATGTCGGTTATCGACTATGTCTTTAACTGCGGCTTCGATTGGGACAGGGTCGTTTCGCTCGTTAATGAGCAGAATTAGTTTTTAAAACGGAGAAAATTATGAAATTTTGGGAATTAGTTGCGTTTTTTCAATACGGCGATCTTCCCACCTCTTACTTTAAAAAAAGAGGAATGAAGATAGGAAAGAATTTTAATCGTCAGTCGGGAACAAGAATGGATCCATCTCATTGTTGGCTCATTTCTATAGGTGACGACGTTACCATTTCCAACAAGGTTCAGATCCTCGCTCACGACGATACTATAAGAATATACACGGGTTACGGCAGAGTTGCCCCCGTTACGATCGGAAACCGCGTTTTTATCGGTGCTAACTCCACTATTCTTATGGGAAGCGAAATCGGAGACGACGTTATAATCGGAGCAGGAAGCTTGGTTACGGGTAAGATCCCCGCAGGATCTGTTGCCGCAGGTGTTCCCGCAAAGGTTATCGGCAAAACGAGCGACTTTGTTGAAAAACAAAAGGCGCTGATTAATAGCGCCCCTACTTTCGACAGTAGCTACACTTATCAGAAAAACGTTACTAAAGAGAAAAAAGAAGAAATGCTAAAGAAACTCACCGAGGCTCACTCCGCAGGTTTATTAGAGATAGGATATTTTAAGGAGGACGAATAAATGGCTATTAAAATGTGCGTTGTTACAACCACCAGTCAGACCATAAAAGCCTTTGTTCTCCCCACCTTTCCTAAAATGATTGAAGAGGGCTTCGAAATATCGGTTGCCACCCACGCCCTTCCCGGTTTTAAAGAACTGCTTCCCGAGGGGGTTAAACTTTTTGATATCCCCGTTGGCAGAGGCTTCGATCTTTTGGGAACCTATAAAGCGGCGCTCCGATTTGAAAAGATCTGCCGCGAAGAAAAATTCGATATAGTTATGTATTCCACCCCCAACGGAGCGCTCTACGGTTCGATAGGCTCCAAAAGAGCAGGAGTTCCCGGCAGAATTCTTGCGCAGTGGGGTATGCGATTTGTCGGCTTCGAGGGTGTAATGCAAAGGTTCATTTTAGAACTCGAAAAAATTTCCTGCAGAAATGCTACCCACGTCAGAGCCGTTTCCGAAAAGAACCGCCAGATAGCGCTTGATAAAAAGATGTATCCCCCCGAGAAATGCAAGGTTCTCGGAAAGGGCGGAACTATCGCCGTCGACCTTTCTCTCTTTGACCTTTCAAAAAAGGAAGAAATGAGAAATGAAACCCGAAAGAAATATAATATCCCCGATGACGCCTTCGTTTTCTGTTTTGTCGGAAGCGTCAGGGCGGACAAGGGTGTTAACGAGCTTTTATCGGCATTCAAAGAATTCTCAAAGAATAACGCTTACCTTCTCCTCTGCGGAGACTATTTCGCAGCCGACGGGGTTGATAAGGAGCTCTTTGATTGGGCTCAGAATAACAGCAACGTTATCTTCACGGGCCACATTAACGACGTTTATAATCATATGGCTTCTGCCGACGTTCTCGTTCACCCAACCTACCGCGAAGGCTTTGGTATGGTGCTTCAGGAAGCGGCGGCTCTCGCCATTCCGACCATAACCACCAATATTCCGGGAGCTTCCGAAGCAATAGTTGACGGTGAAACGGGACTTCTTTGCGAGAAAAAAGACCCTGTTTCGTTACGTGAAACGATGGAAAAGCTTTACAGTGACCCTGAAAAAGCCAAGACTTTAGGTAAAGCGGGAAGACTCAGAATTGAAAAAGATTTCGAAAGAAATATGATGATCGACCGCCTTATAGAAGACTATAAGGAGATATATAAAGAGACCCACAAATAAAAGAAAGGATGGGACACTGCCTTATGAAACTTATGCTTTTAACTTCAGATCCTAATTTTGCTAAAAGGGCTATAGACTCAGGAGTTGACCGCATTTTTCTTGATCTTGAATACATAAATAAAGCCGAAAGGCAAAAAGGCAGAAACACCTTTATAACAACCGGAACCATCGACGACGTTGCGGTTTTAAGGCCCGTTGTTCCCGAGGGCAGACTTTTAGTCAGAATCAATCCCATAAACCCCGGCTCAAAGGACGAAATTGATAAAGTTATCGAAAGCGGAGCAGATATTATAATGCTCCCGATGGTTATCGATGCAGAGGACGTGGAAGAATTTGTTTCTCTCGTTGGCGGCAGAGCCAAGACCTGCCCGATGATAGAAACTGCTTCCTCTATGGTTCATCTTGACGATATCCTTTCGGTCGAGGGTGTCGACGAACTGTTTATAGGACTTAACGACCTTCATATCAGCATGAACCTTCGCTTTATGTTTGAACCTTTAAGCGGCGGACTTGTTGACTTTATGGCAGAGAAATGCCGTGCCGCGAAAGTTCCTTTCGGTTTCGGCGGAATGGCTAAGATCGGCGAAGGAATGCTCCCCGCCGAAAGAATTCTCACCGAGCACTATCGCGTCGGTTCTGATTCTGTAATCCTTTCCCGAACCTTCAGAAACGAAGTAGACGCTGAAGGCAAAAAGATTTTAGACCTGCCCGAAGAGATCGCCAAGATCAGACTTTGGGAAGAAAAGATAAAAAGCTTTTCCCCTGAAGATTTTGAAGAAAACCGCCAAATCGTCAGAAAAACGGTTAATTCCATAATTGCAAAAATGTAGGTTAAAATAGCGTGATCTTCACGCTATTTTTCATGTAAGGAGTGAATTTTTTGAAATATCCAAAGGTTCTGGTTCTGAGTATTCCGCCATGGAACAACACCTCGAACACCTTTTCCGACCTCTTTTCCGGTTGGGACAAGGACGCCCTCGCTAACGTATACTGCCGCGACGGAAAGCCAACAAGCGACGTTTGCGACAAATATTTTTGCATAAACGAAGCCGCAGTTATCAAATCTATCCTCAAAAGAAACCTGAAAACAGGCTGCGTTACCGAAAGAACCGAGGAAACAAAAAACTTAGGAAGCGGAAAAAGTCCGAAGCACTCGGAAATACTTTCTCTTGTCAGAGATATCCTTTGGAAACTCGGCCGTTGGAACACTAAAGAACTCAAGGAATTCATAAAAGACTTCGACCCCGACGTTATCCTCTTTCCCATCGAAGGCTACTGTCATTTCAACAATATCGCAAGAACGGTAGTAAAACTGACAGGTAAAAAGGGAATCGGCTTTCTTTGGGACGATAATTTTACCTATAAACCGCACCCGTCTTCTCTTTCCTTTCTTTTAAGGCGCTTTTTCGTAAGGCGCAACGTCAAGAAAACCGTCGCAGTCTGCGACAAGATTTTCGCGATAAACTCCAAAATGCAGAAGGAGATAAAAGAGGTTTTCGGAAGAGACTCGGTTATCATAACGAAGGGTGTTGAGCAAAGCGTTACTGCCGATGTCAGAGAAAGAAGCTTCCCCATTAGGCTTTGCTACGCAGGAAAACTGATTATCGGAAGAGATAAAACCCTTGCGCTTTTATCGAAAGCCATCAAAGAGGTCAACAAAGAGGAAAAGAAATTCGAACTCTCGGTTTATACCCAGACCGCGCTTTCCGATGAGCAGAAAAACAGTCTTAATATTTCGGGCGACGTTTTAAAGGGCGCAGTTCCGAGAGAAGAACTCAAAAAGATATATAAAGAAACCGACCTTTTGGTGTTTGCCGAAGCGCTTTCGGGAAAGGATAAATACGCCGCGCGTCTTTCCTTCTCAACCAAGATAACCGATTATCTCTCTTCGGGTAAAGCGATCTTCGCTATCGCTCCCCGTGATATCGCCCCGACAGAAACTCTTTCGCAGAACGGCACCGCAATTATTGCCGAAAACAGCGACGAAATAGTTAAAACGCTCCGCTTTATCGCATCCGACCCCAACGTTTTGAACACACATGCAGAACGAAGCGAACTTCTCTCAAAGGCAGAGCACAACATAACTGTAATTCGCGAAAAATTATATAAGGAGATTTCCGAAATTGAACATAATTAAAAAAGTATTATACCAGAAGGCTATTCCATTTGTCGGAAAAGTCTTGTCCGGTAAAAATAAATACGTTCAGATGATCTACTACCACGACGTAGTCGAGGGAAACGGCAACTCTTTTATGCAGATCAATAAAGATCTGTTTTTCAAACAGATGCTCTACATAAAAGAAAAGGGTTACCAAACCCTCTTGTTTTCCGATCTTCAGAAAGACTCCTCTTTCCGCAAAAAGAGCGTTATTATCGCCTTTGACGACGGTTGGAAATCTAATTACACAGAAATTTTCGATTTTATGAAAAATAACGGCATTAAATATAACGTGTTTCTTGCCGCAGGTAAAATAGGAACCGATGAAAACTTTTTAACTCCCCAAGAGGTAAAAGAAATGGCTTCTTCGGGAATAGTCGGCTTCGGTGCTCACACCTATAACCACGTAACGCTTGAGGATATCTCGAAAATAGACCCTGATGAAGAATTCATCCTCACCGATAAAACCATCGCCGAATGGACGGGCGAGAAACCTTTCGACCTCTGCTTCCCGAAAGGAATATACACAAATCAGAGCCTCAGTGAAATGCTAAAGAACACCGACTACACAAGATTTTGGACGAGCGATTTGCAATACTCCGAAAAGATAGGTGAAAAAATAGTGTTCGGAAGAGCCGCTATCAGTAACGACGAGCCGTTTTCGGTGTTTAAGGCAAAGCTTCGCGGTTACTATAACTGCTTTAACCGACTTAAAGGAAAGAAGGGCTTTTAATGGAAATTATTTATGATTGCAGATTTTCCGATAACCTCGATGAAAAATTTATCGAAGATTTTATCGCGACCGAAAAGGCAGTTTTCGGTTCATACACCCGCGAACTGTTTCAGAAAAAATTCATAGATAATATCTACGGGCCCTCTGTCCTCGAGGTTGTTTACAGAGAAAACGAGCCTATCGGCGCAAGAGCGCTATGGCGAAACGATATCGGCGGGAAAAAGGCTTATCAGCCCGGAGACACCTGCGTTATCGCTTCCGCAAGAGGCGGCGGTGTTTTCACAGAAATGACCAAAAAGAGCCTTGAGCTTCTCTCCAACACCGATATTATCTATAACTACCCCAACGCAAACTCCCTCCCGGGCTACTTGAAAATGGGTTGGAGAAAGGGCGCGGTTTATTCCCTTTGGTTCTTCACCGGTAATAAAAACTATAAAAAAGAGCATCCCTTGGGACTCGATGACGCATACGCTGACTGGTGGCTGCAGGGTATAGATAATATTTCTTCTGTTAAAAAAGGAAACTGTTATTACTTAGTTAAACCTTTCAGAAAAGGTTTTTATAAGATAATCGCAGAGGTTTCAGAAAGAACGGCAAAAAAATTCCCCAAAATGCCTGTGGGGCTTCTTTTCCAGAGGACAAAGAAGATAAACCCCTTTAATAAAGGGCTCCACCGCCTCACCATCGTTACAAAATCGGATGAAGATTTATATCTTCCTCCCTTCAAAATGGACGCAATATAACAAAAAACGGACAGTTACCTGTCCGTTTTTTTCATATATTCATATAAGTCGGTTTTTGTATTCGCAACAATACCCGAATTCACCGCTATTAAAAGTTTGCTTTTCATAGTCCCTATTTCCTTGCCTTCAAAACCGGCTTTTTTAATATCCTCTCCGCGAACCGCGAGATCTTCAGCATAGATTACGCTATCTTTAATCTTCTGCCATAAATCATATATTTGTATTTTACCCGTTTTCTCGGAATAATATTTAAGAACAAAGTCTGCGTCTTCCATGTTTTTAAGACAAGCAAAGGTTCTTATTTCATTTTCTGTTTCTCCAAAATATTCTGTCTCCGAAAGAAGCCTTACTTTATCTATAATTTCATTCTTCACTTTTAGTTTTTTAAGGGTTTTTACTGACATATCCTCTAATAAATAAATAAGTCTGTATTCCAAAACGGGAGAAATCTGCGAAAGCCCTTTAACTCTGTCTTTCCTTATATAAGGCAAGATTTCTTCAAAAACAGAGAAAAACTTACAAACCACGTCTTCAGCATATTCTCCGCATAAAAGGAGAAATAATTCCTTACCTATCCTCTCGGCAGATATATTCCCTAAAAGACCCCTGTTTTCCAGGATAGCTTTTGCAGTTTTTTCCTCAACCGAAAAGCCTAAAACCGACGAAAATCTGAGTGCCCTTAATATTCTGAGCGCATCTTCCGAGAATCTTTCGCTCGGATCTCCTACCGTTTTTATGATTTTATTTTCTATGTCACTCTTTCCGCCGACAAGATCCAAAACCTTACCGTTTTCGTCCATACAAAGCGCATTCATTGTGAAATCGCGGCGAAGAACGTCGGTCTCCACCGAAACGCCAAACAAAACCTTATCGGGTCTCCTTTTATCGCTATACCCATTTTCGCTTCTGAACGTAGTAACCTCGAGATTTTGCCCGTCCATAAGAACCGTTACGGTTCCGTGCTTTAACCCCGTCGGAACGGTCTTTTCAAAGAGATCCTGCACCTGTGATGGCTCTGCGGAGGTGGCGATATCGAAGTCGGACGGAATTTCTCCCCTTAAAATATCTCTAACGGCGCCACCCACAACATATGCCTCAAAACCGTTTTCTTTTAAAACGTTTATCACAGTTTTAACATACATTGGCACCATAATTTCACACTCCTTTAATTGACCTTGCAAACAAATATTGGTATAATTATAATAGAAAATAAAATTATTCTCGGAGGTTATCCTTGAAAAAGACATCAATTCCTAAATATTCAAAAGCAAACGTTATAACGAGAATTATCCTCACCGCCGTTGTGCTTGGTATTCTTGTCCGTTCGGTCTTTATCGGCGCATTCGAAAGCAGTTTTATCTGCCTTTTGGTTCTTTTTCTCTTCGCAGTTCCTTCCTTCATTGAAAGGACCCTTAAGATCGACCTTCCGGACACCTTGGAAATAATAATTCTTGTTTTCATCTTCGCAGCGGAAATACTCGGAGAGCTTAGCAGTTATTATCTGCAGTTTCCCCATTGGGACACTATCCTTCATTCAACCTGGGGTTTTCTCTGCGCGGCAATAGGCTTTTCACTCGTCGACATTCTAAACCGAAACGGTAAAATCAAATTTGCCCTTTCCCCCGTTTTCCTTGCAATAGTCGCCTTCTGTTTTTCGATGACGGTGGGCGTATTTTGGGAATTTTTCGAGTACGGGGTCGATATGCTTTTGGGATTTGATATGCAGAAAGATATCGTTATAAATACCATAAACTCCACCTTTTTGGACCCTACCTTAAGCAACTCGGTTATTTCAATAGAAAACATCTCCGAAGTTTATATAAACGGTCAACCCCTCGGCTTAGGCGGATATCTCGACATCGGTCTTATCGACACAATGGAGGACCTTATAGTTAATTTTATAGGCGCTCTTCTTTTTAGTTTTATAGGGTATTTTTATATAAAAAGAAGAGGCAAAGGCAAAATAGCGCGGCAGTTTATCCCAACCTTAATAGAAGAAAAGGACGATGAAAATGGAGAACAAAATTAACAGTAATGAACTTTCTATCCTCGCAGAAAACAAAGAGGTTCTCGAGCAAATTCAGGAATATATCGAGCTTCAGCAGAAATTCAACGCAGCAATAAAAGAGGTCAGCACCAAACTCGAAATTCTCAACGAGGATTTCAAGGTAAAATTCGACCACAACCCTATTCACCACATCGAAACGAGAATTAAATCTCCTAAAAGTATGTTTCAAAAGCTCAGAAAATCGGGAATGGACGTTTCCATTGACTCTGCCACCAAAAATCTCCACGATATCGCAGGAGTCAGGGTTATCTGTTGCTATAAAGACGACGTTTACAGGGTCGCCGAAATTCTTCTTCAACAAAACGACATCACCGTCGTTAAGAAAAAGGACTATATCAAAAACCCAAAGCCCAACGGTTACAGGAGTTTGCACCTCGTTATAACTCTCCCCATCTTTCTCTCTGACCGAACCGAAAACGTCGCCGTTGAGGTTCAATTTAGGACCATCGCGATGGATATGTGGGCCTCATTAGAGCATAAACTTCGCTATAAACAGACCAAAAACCTGCCCGAAGATATAAGCGATGAGCTTGTAGTCTGTGCGGACGAGATAGCCGCCATAGACGAGAAGATTCAGGAGATACACAAGAAGATACATAGACTATAACTAATACTACCATAACTTTACTTAACAATACAACATCTTTTTCGGCTAAATTTTTGTTGATTTTGCCTATAACATATTTTTAAAAAATATGTTAAAATATTACTGTAAGGACTTTAGCACTGCGACCCAGAAGAAACGGAGAAAGATATGTTTAGCCTTGGCGATATTGTTATGTATGGAACCTCGGGAGCCTGCAAAATTTTAGCAGAAGAAGAAAAAGAATTTTTCGGTAAAAGCGAACCCTGTTTTGTCCTCGAATCAGTTTTCCAAAACAAAATAAGGATATTCGTTCCCAAGCAGAACGAGCTTTTAATGTCGAGAATGAGAAAACCGCTCACAAAAAAAGAGGCAACAGCCATGCTTAAAAATCTCCCCGATGCATACGAGGTTTATCCCGTTTCTGATATTGAAAGAAAGCAGATGTATTCGGAGATACTCGCAAGCGGAGATCAGGAAAAGATAATTGCGATTATCAAAACAATTAAGAATAAAAAAATAGAGCAGATTGAAAACAAGAAAAAACTCCACCAGTGCGACGAAGTAATCCTCAGAGAAGCAAAAAAACTTATCCACGACGAATTCGCACTCGCGCTCGGTATCGAAAGAGATAAAATAGAAGAATACATAGAAAACGGCGTCCTTTAAAATAGGGCGCCGTTTTTGTTGCAAGAGACTTTTCTTTATGGTATACTTTTAATAAGATAAGGAGGCGGTAAGGTATGCTTAAAACGGGAAACGATTGGGAAAAACTTTTAAAAGACGAAACCGAAAAAGAATACTTTAAAAAACTCGAAGAATTTCTCGACTCAGAATACCAAAACGAAACCGTTTATCCGCCCCGAAGCGAGATTTTCTCGGCTCTGTCCGCCACCGCTTATTGTGACACAAAAGCAGTTATAATCGGGCAAGACCCCTATCACGCACCGGGACAGGCGCACGGACTTTCCTTCTCGGTAAAAAAGGGAGTTAAGCTTCCGCCCTCTTTAAAAAACATATATAAAGAGATATATTCCGATCTCGAAATATCACAGCCCGAAAACGTTGGCGACCTCACCGACTGGGCAAAGGAAGGCGTTCTTCTTCTCAACTCGTCTCTCACCGTCAGAGACGGGGCTCCCGCGAGTCACAAAAACAAGGGTTGGGAAATTTTTACCGACAGAATAATCGAACTTTTAAACGAAAAGGACACCCCCATCGTTTTTCTTCTATGGGGATCACCTGCCATCAAAAAGGCAGAAAGAATAACAAACCCCCGCCATTTAAAACTAACCGCCCCTCATCCGAGTCCCCTTTCGGCTTACAGAGGCTTTTTCGGTTGCCGACATTTTTCGGCGGCAAACGAATTCTTAGTTAGCACGGGCAGAACACCTATCAATTGGCAACTTTCGGAGTGATGATTTTGGATAAAGAAAATTGGATATATAAAATAACCGCAGATAAAATAGCCGCTATTTTATCTCTGTTAATGCTTCTCTTCTTCGGCGGCATCACCTTCTATCTATACCGCACGGGTAACGGCGCATTTGTTTTCACCGCCGTTCTCACGGGGCTTATTCTTTTAATAACGTTTTTAACCGTTTACCGCCTTTTATTTTATAAACTCTTTATCGGTAAAGAGGGTTTTTATTACAGAACGTCTGCTTTCGGCGGAGAATACTACGAATATGCCCTTATAAAGAACGCCTGGAAAAGCACCGGCATCAACCCTAACGGAAATCAGGTTTGCTATTTTAGTTTTATGCTTCCCTCGGGCAAGGTCTTAAGGTTTAACTTTATGCCTCAGGATGAGGACGGGATCGACTATCTTTTAGATCGCTTCGGAAAAACCGAAAAAACAGAAAACTATACGGAATATGAAATCAACGAGAAATCGAACGGAATTGCCGGTATTATTATTTGTTTAGTTATATTTCTTTTCTTCCTTGCTTTCGAAATGAGTCTTTTGAAAAACTTCTCCGCCTTTCTCTTGTTTCTCCCCGGCGTTGTTGTTCCTATCTGTTTAATGTTTTACCTTATTATCCATTATTTCTTTTTCAGAATTATAATAAAGCAGGATGGATTTCTTTTCCGCACGAACCCGTTTAACGAGCGCTTTATCGAGTATAAAAACATAATAAGTTCTAAGGAAGTAAGAAAGGTTTACAGAACACGCGGAGTAAGCGGTCCCAACAGAAGAAGGTATTACTATTATTTTCATTTCACTGAAAAGGGCGGAAAAAAATCTAAGTTCCTGTTTCAGAAACCGCTACACGACTATGAAATATCTATTTTAACAGAAAATATCCAAAAAAACAAAGGGCATCTGTGATGCCCTTTGTTTTTTATTTAATCATAATCGTTTCGCCGGGTTCAATGGAATAGGGAACTCCCTCAATATCAAGCCAAATCTTTTTAAGGGTCGGGTTATACATCATTGTCTCGTCTGCACTGAACACGAGTTTACTGAACGCCTCACAGTATTCGTATATCTCAATATTGGTAGCATACCAAACGTCGTCTTTTCCCTTAATTCTTTCGCAAATTTCTTCAAGATGCTCCCAATTACTGTTTCTCTCGAATTCAAAACTATGTCCCCAAATATAGAAAAGTCTCGGGCGACGGTTTGAAGAACGGATTTTCTCATAATCAAAAGCGTTAAACTCATCGATCCAATCAAGAATTTGGGGGTTGTCGTGGTGAGCCGTCGGCATCCAGGCAAGCCAATCTTTCGGGAGAGAAAAACTGTTATTGTCTCCGCCGAGGGTTCTCGAATAAACAATTCCAAGCGCCGAGAGATAGTTTCTTATAATGTCGTAGTTCATATCCCCCTGCATTACTCTTATACCGCTATCGGGATAAGCCATACCTCTTATGATCATTCCGAAGGTTTTTTCAAGCTGAAGTCGGCAGTTAAGAACGTCTTTTATGCCCGATGCACCCGAAACAATTCCCGGAGCCTTATGGTATTCACCGTGAACTGCGATCTCATGACCGCCGGACAGGATATATTTCTTAATATCCTCAATGCCGATTCGCCAACTGTCGTTTCCCCAGATGTGTCCGCTGTTTATATTAAAGGTTCCCTTTAAATTATGCTTAGTTAACGTTTCAGCAAGTCTCGGATCGTTTTCGCATCCGTCGTCATAACTAAAGGTCACTGCCTTGGGCTTTCCCTCAGGAAATCTTAGAAAAAAGTATCTGTTCATCAGTCTTCATCTCCTTTTTTCCATTATATCTTTATGGTTTGTAAAAATCAATCGATTTCCGTTGAAAAAACAAAAACTCCGTGATATAATTCTTCTCGGTTCAAAAAAGAAGGAAGGTTTTAAATTGAAAAAACTATATTCACCACCCGAGCTTTTCTGTTCCCTGAAGAGTTACTCTAAAGCTCAATTCATATCAGACTTGATCGCAGGTATAATCGTTGCGATAATTGCTCTGCCGCTGTCAATAGCGTTGGCACTGGCATCAGGCGTTGAGCCTCAAATGGGCGTTTATACCGCCATCGCTGCTGGTTTCTTCGTTTCACTCCTCGGCGGAAGCAAAGTCCAGATAGCAGGTCCGACCGCCGCATTCGCAACGATCGTTGCTTCGATAGTTGCAACAAAGGGCTATGAAGGACTGTTTATTTCAACAATTCTTGCAGGAATAATTCTTATCCTCTTAGGTCTTTTAAGGCTCGGTTCATTAATCAGATTTATCCCGTCGAGCATAACGATAGGCTTTACCTCGGGAATTGCGGTAACCATTTTAATAGGTCAGATAAAAGATTTCTTCGGTATTACCTATCTTAAAGGCCTTTCCCCCGTTGAAACCGTTGAAAAGGTTGAGGCGGTTATAAAGTCCTTTTCTTCGATGAGCCTCGGCGCACTCTTGGTTGGCGTTTTAAGCCTTTTAATTCTTATCTTCTATCCTAAAATTGAGAAAAGAGTCCCGCCATCATTGATTGCCGTTATCGTTAGCATTCTGCTCGTTAAATTTATTCCGCCGCTTGACGCAAACGTCTTCACAATCGGAGAGCTCTACACCATTCCCAAAGGACTTCCCGAAATAAGCTTTGCAGGAATGAATATAACCGCCGATAAAATCATAGGTGCCATTCCTGACGCGGTTACCATCGCGCTTCTTGCGGGTATCGAGTCTCTTCTTTCGGCTGTCGTTGCAGACGGTATGATAGACTCCAAGCATAACTCCAACACCGAGCTTATCGCGCAGGGCGTTGGAAACATCGCGTCGGTTCTGTTCGGCGGTATCCCCGCAACAGGTGCTATCGCAAGAACCGCGGCAAACATCAAAAACGGCGGCAGAACCCCCATTTCAGGTATGGTCCACGCACTCGTTCTTCTCTTGGTTCTTCTTTTCTTAATGCCTCTTGCCTCGCTTATTCCCATGCCCACCATTGCCGCAATTTTGTTTATAGTGGCTTACAATATGAGTGAATGGAGAAAGATAGTTAAAACCGTTAAAACAAAGGTAATACCTGATATCTTCGTTATGTTTTTAACCCTCGCTTTAACCGTTATCTTCGACCTCGTCGTTGCAATCATTGTGGGACTTGTTCTCCATTGGGGCATAGTTCTTATAAGAAAACTTATCAAAAAATAACCGAAAATCACCCTGAAAACAGGGTGATTTTCTTTTTTATATATCTTTATTTTTTAAAAAAGCTGTGATAAAATTAAAGCGAAATAAAACTCGAAAGGAGAATTTCAATGAAAAAGGCAAACAAGATTATCTGGGGAGTAGTTCTCGTCGCGGCAGGAATTCTGGTCGCGCTTAATTCTTTCGGCTTCCCCATAAATATATTCTTCGACGGTTGGTGGACCCTCTTTATTATCGTTCCGTCGGTAATCGGGCTCATAACCGACCGTGATAAAACAGGCAATATAATCGGAATCGCTGTTGGTGTTCTCCTTCTGCTCTGTTCTCAGAATATTTTAGATTTCGACATCTTCTGGAAACTTATAATCCCCTTTATAATAATCAGAATCGGTTTAAAACTCATTTTCGGCAATAAGGCGGAAAAGCTCATTTCGGACAAGAAGGAAAATAACACTGAGATCAAATCGGGCTTTGCCGCATTTTCGGGACAAGACCTTAACTTTGAAGGCGAAGTTTTCGAAGGCTGCGAACTCAACGCTATATTCGGCGGTATTGAATGCGACCTCAGAAACGCCGTTATCGAAAAAGACTGTGCGGTTAAGGCATCCGCTATATTCGGCGGAATCGACATTTTAGTTCCCGATAACGTTAACGTTAAGGTAGACTCTGTTTCAATCTTCGGCGGTGTTTCCAACAAAACCGCCGCAAAGAAGGACGCTCCCACCATTTACGTTAGCGGAACCTGTCTTTTCGGAGGGGTTGATATTAAATGACAAAGCTTCAAAGAACCATTAAGTATCTCGCTATGGCATTTGCTATTTTTCTCATCGTTTCAATTTTTTCGGGAATACTCTCTGTCGCGCGTCTGCTCGTCGGACTTGGAAATAAAAACCTACCCGAAGAGCTCACGACCTACCCCGTCACCGAAGAGGTAACCTCTCTGGATCTCGAAATAAACGCGGCCGAACTTGTAATAAAAACCGCCGATAACTTCTCGGTGGAAAGCAACATCAAAAACCTATCGGTTACCCAAAACGGCGGAGTTCTCTTGATAAAAGAGCCTAAAAACTTCGGCGTTACTTATAAAGGAGCCGTTCTCACTATTTGTCTGCCCGAAAACACCGTGTTTAAAAAGGCAGACGTTGAAGCCGGTGCAGGTGTATTCACTGCCGAAACCCTTTCCGCAGAAAAACTTTACCTGAATCTCGGCGCGGGTGAAGTGCAAATATCATCGCTTTCAGCGTCAAAAGAAGCCGTCATAGAAGGCGGCGCGGGTAAACTCACGGTAAGCGGCGGAAGATTAAATAACGCCGATATAGAAATGGGGGTCGGCGCACTTTATCTCACTTCCGAGTTAACGGGAGAGAGCGAAATAGATTGCGGTGTCGGAAACGTTGAAACCTACCTCTTGGGAGAAAAGGAAAACTACCGCATTGAACTCAATAAAGGCATCGGAAAAGCCACTGTTGATAACGAAACCGTGGCTGACGAAACGGTTTATGGGAACGGCAAAAACGAGATCGAAATTAACGGTGGTATAGGCGAGATCAAGGTTAATTTTAAATAGACGAAAAGTTTTTGTAATATAGTCCATTGTTTTAAAATTATTGCACTAATTCACCAATTCTTTATTGACCGATACCCCGTTATATATTATTATTTTTAATAAATAACGGCGAAAATTTACCATTTTGTGAGGTAAAATATGAGAATTTTTGATATGCATATCCACGCCGAACACGGCGACCCCGATTCATTAGCATTAATTCAGCGAATGGAAGAGTCGGGAGTGTATGGCGGAACTGTTTTTTCGAGAAGACCGCTTGAATCGGCAGGTGAACCAAGCGCCGATTACGACACGAGGCTTAAAAACGTTTTCGGTTGGACCGAAGGATTTGAAGGAAGGCTCTTCCCTGTTCTCTGGATACACCCCGACGAAAAGGACCTTATCCCAAAAATCCGCGACGCAGTTTCCTCAGGGATAACCGCATTCAAGATGATCTGCGATAACCATTACGTTTACGATAAACGCGTTATGGATGCTCTGAATGTTATATCGGAGCTCGAAAAGCCGATATTCTTCCATTCGGGAATTCTCTGGGACGGTGTTGTTTCTTCCGAATATAACAAGCCGGTTAACTGGGAGCACCTTTTAGGTGTTCCGAACATCAGATTTTCTCTCGGGCACTGTTCTTGGCCTTGGTGTGACGAATGCTTAGCGTTATACGGCAAGTTTATGAATGCATATCTTGAAAACCCTGACGTTAGCTGCGAGATGTTCTTTGATCTCACACCCGGAACTCCTATGATATATAGAGAAGACCTTCTCTTTAAACTTTTCAATATCGGATACGACGTTCCCCATAACATTATGTTCGGAACCGATTCCTCGGCGGCAACCTATGGCGGCGCATGGGTTAAGGACTGGATAAAGGCGGACAACGAAATTTACGATAAACTCGGCGTTCCCGAAAATATCCGCGAACTTATTTTTGAGAAAAATTTCCTGAGATTTATAGGCGTTCTTCCCAAAGATTTCACACATCGCCTTCAGTCGCCCGATAGCGGAGTTGCTTGGCGGCTTCAAGACGGAATATAAGGAGGGCAAAATGAGAAATATAGTTCATAACGTTGACCTCTGCGTTGTTGGCGGCGGTATTGCAGGACTCTGCACCGCAGTCAGTGCGGCGCGTCACGGTATTAAGGTGGTTTTAATGCAGGACCGTCCCGTTTTGGGAGGTAACTCCTCGAGCGAGATAAGAATGTGGGTCTGCGGCGCCAACGGCGAGGACGTTCGCGAAACGGGAATAGTTGAAGAGCTTATGCTCGAGAACTACTACCGAAACCCCAACCACTCCTATAGCATCTGGGATTCCGTTCTTTACGAAAAGGCGCGTTACCAGGAAAATCTGACCCTTTTATTAAACTGCACCTGCAACAAGGCAGATGCCGAAAACGGTCATATAAACAGTATAACGGGTTGGCAGCTAACTAACGAAACCTGGCACGAGGTAAGGGCAAAATATTTTGCCGACTGCTCGGGAGACAGTATCTTAGCCCCTCTCACAAATGCAAAATATATGCTCGGCAGAGAGGCAAAGGAAGAATTTGGCGAGAGCATCGCCCCCGACGTTGCCGATAAAAAGACGATGGGAATGAGCTGTCTTTTTCAGGTTCGTGAAACCGAAAACCCGAAGCCATTTATCCGTCCCGAATGGGCATATGAATACCCCGACGACAGTTACCTTCCCTTCAGGCACCATCAGTTTGACCTCACGAACAATTTCTGGTGGATGGAGCTCGGCGGTCTTCAGGACAGTATTCACGACACTGAGGAATTAAAGGACGAGCTTCTTAAAATTGCTTTCGGTGTTTGGGATCACGTTAAAAACAAGGGCGACCACGGTTATGAAAACTGGGATCTCGATTGGGTCGGCTTTGTTCCCGGCAAAAGAGAAAGCCGCAGATACAGAGGAAAATACGTTATAACCCAAAAGGACGTTGAAGCAGAAGGAAGATTTCCCGACACAGTTGCTTATGCGGGTTGGACGATGGACGACCACTTCCCCGAAGGTTTTTACTATCAGCACGGAACCTCAACCATCTGGCACCCTGCTCCTTCCCCTTGGGGAATTCCCTGGAGAAGCCTTATTTCTGAAAACATAGATAACCTCTGTTTCGCAGGAAGAAACATAAGCACAACCCACGTGGCGCTCAGTTCCACAAGAGTTATGGCAACCTGCGGTGTTATCGGTCAAGCACTCGGAACGGGTGTTGCCGAAGCGGTTAAAACAAATAAAGCGCTCACCGATATCGATATCCCCGCTCTTCAGAAAAAACTTATGGACGACGACTGTTTCATTCCCTTCATTAAGAGAGAACCAAACGAACTCACTATGAAGGCTTCCTGCAATACCGAAATTATCAGAAACGGTATCGAGAGAGGAAACGAAAACTGCTACGTTGGCGACGAGGTCGTTTTCAGTTACGAAACGGCAGAAAAGATAAATGAGATCCGCCTTGTTTTCGATAGCAACCTCAACCGTGAATATGATAATATGCCGAGCCATTTCAGACTAAACGAGGACCAGTATTATCTTCCCGAAACAATAGTTAAGAAATATGAGATCTATGCCGACGGAGAGAAGGTCTTAACGGTTGACAATAACCGTCAGAGACTTTGCCGCCACACCTTGAATGTTTCGGCTAAGAAAATCGAAGTTAAGCTTCTTGAAACCCACGGTGCAAAAGAAAAACGCATCTATTCTGTTGATTTATATTAAAGGAGTTTTATTATGAGAAGAAGTAAAACCTTAGAAAAAATCAGAAACGGCGATTGGGCACTCTGCACCGCAGTTGCTTTCGGCGGCTCAAGGGTTGCTGAACTCGCAGGTTACATCGGCTTTGACTGTCTCTGGATAGATATGGAACATAAGCCCTGCACAGGAGAAGAGGTTTTCCAGGTAATCCAAGGCGCAAGAGCTTCTGACGTTGACTGCGTTGTCCGTGTTAGAAAACAGGGCTATCTCGATTATTTCAGAGCACTTGAAGACGGTGCCGCAGGAATAATGGTGCCTCACGTTAAGACCGCAGAAGAAGCAAGAGAAATTGCTATGAACGCTAAATACCACCCACTCGGCAGAAGAGGAATGGACTTTGCCGGTGCCGACTGCCGCTATTGTCTTGACGACGCTCTCGAATCAAAAGAATTCGCTAACCGCGAGACCTTCGTTATGATTCAGATCGAAGATAAGGAATCGTTAGACGTTATCGACGAGATCGCCGCAACCCCAGGCGTTGATGCTTTCTTCATTGGCCCTGCAGACCTTTCCTGCAGTCTCGGTGTTTTCGGTGAGGACAACAGTCCCGTTCTCGAAGAGGCTATCGAAAAGATAATCGCAGCCGCTAAAAAACACGGAAAATGGTGGGGGCTTCCCGTTGGTTCTCCCGAAGAAGCGCAGAAATATCTCAACAAGGGCGCTTCCTTCTTAAACTATAGCGGAGATATAGGCGCAATCGTTCGCGAATTCAAAAGAGCCTATAACACCTTCCGCCCCTTAAAAGCAGAGAAATAAAAACTAACAGCCGCAGTAAACCTGCGGCTGTTAGTTCGGTTGACAAACATTCCCAGATTTTGATAAAATTAAAATGTAAGTAATCTTTACCTAACACATTTCAGGAGCAGTTTTATGATTTTTCTCGACAGGCTATTTGACGATATAAAATTCTTTTTTGATTTTTTAGGCTACACTTTTTTTGGCAATATATTCACTTGTATCGGCGGCATATCTCTTATATTAGGCTTTTTCGGATTAATTGCCACATCAGTAGTTGATAAATACAAGAAAAATGAACTCGAAGCATATAATGAGGAAGAAAAAAATGAATATTATAAAAAGCAATATCTTTTACCCGTTATATGCTTTTATACAGGGATTTTATCTGAAATTTTAGGCACTATACTGCTAATAATCAATGGTGATAAAAGAGGTCTTCAAGTTGTTCAATATACAGTAACAGGCGTCATTATTTACTTAATAATTAGATTGTTTACCAAAAATAAAAAGACAAAAAAACATTCTAGTATATGGGAGATATATAGACCCCGGTATCTAACCAGATGGCCAAAAAACGAAAAGCCTAAGGATGATCTATAAAAACAGCCCGACGCTCTGATAAATATAAGAGGTGTAAAATAAAATTATGATTAGATTAACACTTGATAAAGCATTAAAGAAAAGCGGTATAACCAGATATGAACTTTCCAAGAGGACGGGGATTCAATATCAGATAATAGATAATTATTATAAAAACAAGGTTAAAAGATACGATAGTTTTGTGTTGGAAAGAATTTGCGACGCCTTAAACTGTCAGGTTTCAGATATAATCGAATATAAAAAATAAGAGCAACGGTTAAAACCGTTGCTCTTATTTTTTAATTCGCTGATTTTAATCTCATTCTCATATTATCCGAAATGAGCGCTATAAATTCAGAATTGGTGGGTTTGCCTCTTGAATTTTTAATGGTGTAGCCAAAGTATCTTTCGAGGGTGTCAACGTCGCCTCGGTCAAAGGCAACCTCAATAGCGTGTCTTATCGCCCTCTCCACGCGCGACGGGGTGGTTTCATAGTGTTTTGCCACCGCAGGATAGAGTATCTTCGTTACCGAATGAATAAGCTTTTCGTCCTCGATGCAAAGCATAATAGCGCGTCTTAAAAAATCATACCCTTTGATATGCGCAGGAACACCAAGTTCGTGGATAACCCCCGTTACCGCAGACTCAACCGACACCGCTTTTGCGGTTCCTTTGGCGCTATCCTTCTCCCCCTCAGACATTGACATACTGATAATTCTTTTGCAGATCACCTCATCACTGACAGGCTTAACAAACACGTAGGTTGCACCTGCTCTCAATAGTTCCGACTCCATAATTGCGTTATGCGCCGACATTAACACTATCGTTAACACATGTTTTCCGCTTCCGCTTATCTTCTCCATAACCGAAAGTCCGTCGGCATGGGACATCACCGCGTCAAATACCGCAATATCGGGGCCTTTCTCCAAAATTTCTCTTGCAACCTCTTCACCGTTCTGTCCGTTCTCAGCATAAATAATACTGAACTTCGGCAGTTTCAGCGTTCTTTCAAAAACGCTCTCCCTCTCTTTTGCCGCGTGAGCAATAAATACTCGCAAACTCATAACTTCCTCCACTTCTCCTTACCACCATCTTCCAGTAATATACCATAATTTTCCATATATTTCAAGTCCTTTTGCGGTTATTTTTTACATATTTTGGAAAATTTAAAGAAAACGCTAAAAAAGAAGCAAAAACAGGATAAAATTTAGACGAACGGTAAATAATCTTCTCACATTAAGGCGAATTTTGCGAAAAGTTTCTGCAAAAATATCCACTTGTTTGATAGTATTTTCTGTGTTATACTCGAATTAAGTTTAATCGAGAGGTTTGGTGTAAGGTTATGAAAAACAAACTTTCGGGGCGCTTTTGGTGTGCCCTCACCCTGTTCAGTCTGATGGGTCAGGTTGCCTGGGTAATTGAAAATATGTATTTCAACGTTTTCATCTATAATATGTTCAGAGCAGGTCCCGAAGAGATCTCTGCTATGGTTGCCGCTTCGGCAGTTGCCGCAACCCTCACCACCGTTTTCATCGGTGCACTTTCCGATCGGATCGGAAAAAGAAAACTTTTCATTTCGGGCGGATATATCCTTTGGGGCATATCAATTTTCAGTTTCGTGTTTATACGGCTTGACGTTATAAACGCTCTCTTTCCGATGGCTGTGAGCGCCGCTTCATTAGGCATTAGCCTCGTTATTATTATGGACTGCGTTATGACCTTCTTCGGTTCAAGCGCTAACGATGCCGCCTTTAATGCTTGGATAACCGATAGCACCAACCCCTCAAACCGCGGTGCAGTTGAGGGAATAAACGCAATGATGCCGCTTGTTGCTATCTTGGTTGTGTTCGGCGGATTTATGTTCTTCGACCTTTCAAAATCTGAAAGTTGGGTCTATATCTTCGCAATTATCGGCGCTATCGTTCTGATAATCGGTATACTCGGTCTCTTCCTTATAGAAGAACCCGATATTAAGCCCTCCGAAACGGGATATTTCTATAATATTTTCTACGGTTTCCGCCCATCATCAGCGAAAAAGACTCCTCTTTTATATATCGCGCTTGTGGCATTTGCTATTTTTAATATTTCAATTCAGATATTTATGCCCTACCTCATAATCTATTATGAGAAAACGCTAAGGCTCACAAACTACGTTTTCATTATGGCTCCCGCCATAATCTTAGCCTCGGTGGTAACTGCGCTCTGGGGCAAGGTTTACGATAAAAAAGGCTTTAAGCTTTCGGTTTCACTTTCGGTTCTTTGGTTGGTTTTAGGCTATGCCATCCTATACCTTTTCACCTCAGTTCCGCTTGTTTTCTTAGGCTCTCTTCTTATGATGTGCGGATATCTTTCATCGATGGCGGTGTTCGGAGCACTGATAAGAGACTTCACCCCCGTCGGCAAATCGGGAATGTTCCAGGGCCTCAGAATTTTCTCGCAGGTTCTTATCCCGGGCGTTATCGGTCCCTCGATAGGCGCCGCTATATTAAAGGACGCCGAGGTTATTTTGAATTCCGACGGAACGACCTCGTTTCTCCCCAATAAATACATTTTCCTTGGTGCCGCGGCGGTTATTGTTTTTCTTCTCCCCTTTATCTTCTTTATTGGAAAAAGGATTAAACCCAAAACCGTTTCCCTCACAACGCCCTTTGAAAAAGACCTCACGGACACCCCCTTTCCCGAATACCCAAGACCCCAAATGGAAAGAGACTCATATCTTTCCTTAAACGGAAAATGGAATATTAAAATACAGAGAGGCAAAAAACTCATAAAAGAGGGCGAAATATTAGTTCCTTTCCCTGTTGAGTCTCGTATTTCGGGGATAGAAACCGAAATAACGAAACGGGATAAAATGATATATTCCCGCACCTTTAATCTCGACGAAAGCTTTAAAAACGGCAGAACAATTCTTAATTTCGGCGCAGTCGATGAGGAGTGCACCGTATTTATAAACGGCAAGGAAGCAGGAAGCCATATCGGCGGATATATCCCCTTTTCTATAGACCTGACCGAGTTTATAAACGTCGGCGAAAACAGCATCAGAGTTGAGGTTATAGACAGACTCGACCATGATCTCCCTTACGGTAAACAGACCAAAAAGCGCGGCGGAATGTGGTATACCGCGACCAGCGGAATTATAGGAACCGTCTGGATAGAAAATCTTCCCGAGAAATTTATTAGTAAGCTTAAAATAACCCCCTCACTCACTTCGGTTATTATAGAAACCGAGGGCGGAGAAGAGGAAAAAACGGTTATTATCGGCGACAAGGAATATACTTTTATCGGAAACAAGACCGAGATAGAAATTCCCTCTCCGATCAACTGGACCCCCGAAAACCCCCACCTTTATTATTTTACGCTCCGTTCGGGAGAGGACTGTGTCCGCTCCTATTTTGCGCTCCGCACGATAGAGGTCAGAGGAAAAGATATTCTCAAGTCGGATCGTAGCCAT
>JAZNVP010000108.1:0-21504 GCA_045592865.1 Oscillospiraceae bacterium | reverse complement strand
TTTTAATCTGTTATAACAGGGTCTATCTCGTCGGCGATGCAGAGGGTGTTCAAGAATTTTTTCCCAAGCTTTCCCCTGTCGCAAAGAAGGACGCACTTTTTTGAATTCTTCATCATTATTCGTCTCGCCGAGTTTTCAAGGATCGACGGGTCGGTCACGACCCCGTCTTCCGTGAGTCCTCTGCAGGAAAAGAACGCGATATCGGCGTTATATCTCTCTAACACCCTTTCGGCATCGGGACCTATATACGAAAAGGACTCGTTTGCCATTTCTCCGCCCGTGCAGATGGTCTTAATACCCATTGCCGCCGCATCAAGCGCCGTTTTCGCACCGTTGGTTATTATTATAATATCCTTAAATCCCGAAAGATGCTTTATAAGATGATAAGCAGTAGTCGAAGCATCTAAAAATAAAACGTCGCCATCCTTTATCTCTTTTTTAGCCTTCAACGCTATCTCATTTTTAGCCTCATTTTGTTCCATATCACGAATAAAAAGAGGTATTCTCTTATCAGCGGCGTTCGCTTTAAGGCTCACTGTTCCTCGTTTGCATTCAAGGATATCCCTTTTCGCAAGTTCTTTTATATCCCTGCGAACCGTCGGTTCACTGATAAACATTCTTTCGGAGAGTTCTTTAACGGTTTTACTTCCTAATCCTAACAGAGTTATGTATTTCCCTTCGCGGTTATAAACAGACATAAATAATCACCATTCATTCAAATTTATCACTATTATAATCAATTTATGATTATAATGTCAATATTACTATTAAATATTGATTATTTATCATCTTCATAATATACTGAAAACAGAGGTTGATAGTGTGAAGGAAATAACAGTTCAGTCATTAAATAATAAAAAATGCGATTGCAATAGAGAACATATCTTTAATTCAGAAATAATTTCAGGGGAAGGTGCCATTAACTCTCTTCCCGATGTTTTAAATAAACTATGCGCAAAAAAGGTTTTTCTCCTTGCCGATAAAAACACCTACAAAGTGGCAGGCGAAAAAGTTTTATCTCTTCTCAGCGGAGCTAATATTTCGCTTTCAAAATTCGTTTTTAGCGAGGACCACGTTCATCCTGACGACTACCACGTAGGCCTTGCATTTATGAACTACAACACCGACGTTGATGCTATAATAGGTGTCGGTTCAGGGGTTATTAACGATATTGGAAAGATAATCTCCTCGGTCGCAAATAAACCCTATATAATAGTTGCAACCGCGCCCTCAATGGACGGATACGCCTCAGCAACGAGTTCAGTTACAAGGGCAGGACTTAAAATCTCTCTTAATACCAAATGCGCCGATGTGATAATAGGCGACACCGATATCCTCGCTACCGCTCCCATAAAGATGATGCTTTCGGGGCTCGGCGATATGATAGCCAAATATACAAGCATATGCGAATGGAGAATAGGCGCTATTGTAACAGGCGAATATTATTGCGAAAATATAGCGTCGCTTGTTCGCTCGGCTGTTAAAAAGTGTATCGACAATGCTTCCGGTCTTCTGACCCGCGATAAAACCGCCGTCAGCGCCGTTTTTGACGGACTTGTTGCAACAGGAGTTGCGATGAACTTTGCAGGTGTCTCCCGACCCGCTTCGGGAACGGAGCACTATTTCTCACACATCTGGGATATGCGTTCAGCCGAGTTCGGCACCCCCACCGATTTTCACGGAATACAGTGCGGAATAGGAAGCCTTATTACAATAAAACTATACGAAAAACTCTTGGAAATCACTCCTGATAAGGAAAAAGCATTAAGCTATGCCGAAAACTTTAACTATACCGAATGGGAAAACACACTAATTAAATTTTTAGGCAAAAGCGCCGACAGTATTATAGAACTCGAAAAAACCGAGAAAAAATACGACACCGAGAAGCATAAGGAAAGATTTGAAAAAATTATAGCCAACTGGGAAGAAATCAAAGAAATCATAAAAGAAGAGCTCCCTTCATTCTCTTCACTTGAGAAACTTTTTAAAACTCTGGGCGCTCCCACAACCCTCGAGGAAATTGGACTTCAGTCATCTATTATCAGAACCACCTTCTTTGCTACCAAGGATATAAGAGATAAATATATCCTATCCCGACTCCTTTGGGACCTCGGAATAATTGAGGAGATTTTATAAGACGCCGTCAACAAAGAATAGGAACGCCTCCCGAGCTCGTTAAAGATTTTAAGATCGAGCTTATCTCTGACGGAAAAGTCGTTGCAAGCAGATCAGTTACCGATAATGTTTTGAGAATGTGCCGCGTCGGTTTTGAAAAAACAGAGTGCGATAGGGTCAAAATAACCTTCCTTAACACTAACGGAAGTGAAGAGTTCCGCGTGTTTGAGGTAAGGATAGGATAGGACCACTCTTTTGACGTATAATTTTTAATAATTGATTTTCTTTGTGTTTGTGCTAAAATAGTATCAGTAAGGCTTCTGAAACGAAACAGAAACGCTCGGAGGAAACGTTATGAAAATTTTCGGCGATACTTCACCCTCAAAAGAACTCGATCTTTCTCTTTTTAAAGAAAACGTTTTCTGCCTTGAGGGCGTTAAGAAAAACTATGAAGACGAGGGAACTGCCTATACCGTATCTCCCAAGAAAATAGAAGGGAAAATCCCGTTGCTTCTCTGCATTCACGGAAGCGGAAGAGGTGCTCTGGACTACAGAGATGAGCCCTTTTACCGCACCCAGCGAGACTATGCTCTTAAAAACGGTTATCTCTTTGCCGCCCTTTCCAACGGCCCTGACACCTGGGGGCTCGATGACGGACTTAATAATACCCTTTTGTTTTTTTCCTATCTCAGAGAACACTTCCCCCTTGCAGAGAAAATGGTTCTTTGGCCCACCTCGGCAGGCGGAACTCTCTGTAACCGAATAGTTTCAATGTATCCCGAAACGGTAGACTTTGTTATCGGCACCTTCCCCGTTTACGATCTTTTGGCAGGCTTCAGTCTTGAACATTGCAAAAACGCCTGGGGCACCAAAGACACTGCTGAGTTCAAAGAGCTTATAAAGGGAAAAAACCCTGCCGACTTCCCCGAAAAACTAAGAAAAACCACCTACTATATTTCGCACGGCGACAAGGATATTCACGTTCCGATAAAAGCCCACTCTGAAAGAATGGCAAAAGAGGTGGGTGAAAACGTTCACCTTTTTGTTATAAAGGACGGCGTTCACTCCACCGAAAACTATGCTTACTACGATATGCTAAAATAAAAAAACGGCAGTTAACACTGCCGTTTTTTATTTTATTATGAAACCTAAATTTCTGTTTCTGGGTTACTCCCCTTTAGTTAAAAGCTTTATTGCGTATTTTGCATATTCCGAAACATACTGACCTTTTTTGGTGATAACTGCAGGTTGTCTTGAATAAGAAATATCCTTGACCTTTATAACCTTAACGCCCTCATTTTCCGAAATAAACTGCACAGGGAGAAGCGCCGCGCCAATACCGTTTTTTGCTAAATTCCAAACGGTCGTCAGCTTCACGGCTTCGACCGCTATGTTGGGCGAAAAACCGTTTGACAGACAAAGCCTGTCAAATAATACTCTCATCTCCTGAGAAGGACTCACTACCGCAAAGGGAAGGTCCTTGCATTCTTTAAACTCTATCTCCTCTTTACAGAAAACTGACGGATACTTTTCGGCTAAAGTTTCGGAAGCAATCAGAACCAAACGGTCGGGTTCCATAGGAATAATGTTTAGCAAAGAGTCGTCAACAGGAAGATTAACAACCGCGAAATCATATTTACCCTCGGCGGCTTCCTTTCTTAAGATCTCGCTTCCCTCTTCGCAGAGTTTTATCTTAATTTTAGGATAGACCGCGCGAATTTTTTCCACTACCTCGGTTATTAAATAGGAACTTCTGAAAGGAGTTATCCCGATCGTGAGGGTTCCCTTTTCTCCCGATTTATATTCCTCTAAAGACTTTATAAGCTGATCCTCTTTATAAAGAAGGTCTTTAGCCTCGGATATAAAATGCTCTCCTGCCGCAGTCAGCGTTACGGGCGACGACTTGCGGTTAAAAAGCTTTATCCCTATTTCATTCTCAAGAAGCATTATCTGTTTACTGAGCGCAGGTTGGGTTATCCGGAGTTGCTCTGCAACCGAAGAAAAACTACCCTTCTCTGCTAACATAACTGCATATTGAAGTTGACGCGAATTCAATTTACGCACCCCTTAAAGTTTTCTAATAACATAATACCCTCTTTTGTTTACAAATTCAAGTGTAAAAAAGCAATTTTGCCTCTTGACAATTCCTTTTTAGTTATGTATACTATAACCTGTTAGTAATAACCAACAAAACGAAAGGAGTTTTATTTATGCCTTCATCACTTATATATCTCGGCATAATGCTTGCCATTATATGTGTTTGGTTTATTCTTTTCAAAAGGCCCGTTTATGAAGCAGTTTTCATAAGCTTTTTAGCGTTACTGACAATTACGGGAACCTGGGGAAACGTTCTGGGCTACGTTAACGACGCCCTCTCCACCTCGCTTCTTTATTCAATGGTTGCCTTTATCGCGATGTCTATAATACTTACCAAAACCAAGATTATCGACAGTTGCATCGCAGTAATACTCTCGCTCGTTGGCAGACTTCCCGGCGGTGCGGGTTACACGGCAGTTGTTGCAAGTTCCTTTATGGGAGCACTCTCCGGTTCGGGCCCCGGAAACGTTATGGCAACGGGTGCTATAACCATTCCCGCAATGAAAAAATCGGGATTTCCCGCAGAACTCGCAGCAAACATTGAAAGTAACGCAAGTTACATGGGAAATATGATTCCCCCATCCTCGAACATAGTTGCGGCGCTCGGTGCCTTCACAGCTCTTTACCCCACGCTTAACATATCAACCGGTCAGTTTTGGATCGTTCTTTGGGGTGTTGCCTTATGGTTTATCCTTCAAAGGCTCCTAATGGTTTTCACCTTTTGTAAATATTATAAGGTAAAGCCGATGTCAAAAGAAGAGCTCCCCAACATTAAAGAAACCCTAAAAAGCGGTTGGCAGGGACTTCTTCTCCCTGTTATAATTCTGCTTCCCTTTATTCTCGACTATCTCTTCAAGGACAGTTTCTTCACCGCACGTCTTGGCGCAACGGGCGCTAAATATCTTTCCAGCTCGGTGCTTCTTTTTATCGGTGGACTTTCGGCGATTTATTCCTGCCTTATCGCGAAGGATAAAAAGGTCGTTCGTCTCCACAATCTCGCCAAAATATTCGGTGACAGCATTAAAACCATCGCTCCAGCAATCGGAGTCTGCGTTTTCGGTTATATGATAGGCTCTCTGTTCAGCGACCTTAACGTTGCAGAAGAAATGGGCGCTATAATAACCGCCTGGGATTTCGGCAAACTCGGAACAGTCCTTGCTATCTGTGCTATAACATGCTTTATGGGAATGGTTATCCCCGGTTCCTCATTAGTTGTTATTTTTGGACCTATGTTCATAACCGTTCTCGCTTCGGTCGGATGCGATCCCTTGCTTTCTGCAGCAATGCTCCCCTGCATCTGCGGAGTTATGTGCGGTATAACGCCGCCTCTGGGGCTTGGAATGTATGCAGGTATGACCCTTGCAGAATCTGATTTCTCTAAGACCTTTAAGAATAATCTGTGGTGGGTTGCAGCTCAGTTTATTTTAGAGGTTGCCGTTCTTATGGGATGGCTCCCCATAATCGGACTTTAAAAGGAGGATAATAAAATGAAAGAATTTCTCCAAAAGCTAATTAAAGTTTTTAAGCTAATATTCGGTTACGGTATTCTCATCTGCCTTTTCGGCGGCGGACTTACCTTCTTCGGATATCTCGCAGCACTCTTGATCGGCGGCGAAACCGCAACCCTTATCTGCACCTTTATTTATAAAACAATTATTCCCATTATAATTAAGATATCAACCGTTATGGTCCTTTTCGGACTTGTAACGATGTATCTTTCGGGTGAAAAGGCTCTGGTTGCAAATAAGAAAAAAACCGTTAAACACGGCTCTGAAATGTAAAAAAACGGCAGTTAAAACTGCCGTTTTTTTATTTTACTTTAATAAGCGCATACGCCCTTTGCTTCGAAAACTTCGCCGTTACGAGTTTGCCCGTAACGTTCACCTCAACGTCTGCGTTGGAAATAATAACCTCTGCACCGCTAAGATCTGTTTCAAGGCCGTAACCCCCCATAGCATCTTCTGCCGATTCTCTGAACAAAAGCAGATATTTTGTTTTTCCGTCTTTTCTCACGTCAAAGCCGGTAAAACTTCTTCCCGAAGGCATATCTCCTATCGGAACAACGTCGGAATCCTTAAATTCCTCTCTCAGTTCCTTATAGATAGGAATTATCCTTTTCAGTTCTTTCCTTCTCTTTTCGGATAAAAACTGCATTTCCATCCAGAAAAGCGGATTAGAAAGCATCACACTGGCAAACAGATAATCTAAATCATAGTTCTCAGGCGCAAAAACGTCTCCGTTTTCGTAAGCCTCGGTATTAAGATCAGGGTTGACTATCTCAAACTGAAACTTAGCCGTTGGTATAAACCTTCCAAGGCTCCAAAGATTGCGAAGCGTTCTGTGCGGAAAATAATTTCCCCACTTGGTATAACGGTTTTCAACGAATACCGTTCCGTATTCGCCGCCGCAAAGATAGTTAACACGATCCCCTCGGGTTACGTCGATTTGGGTGGCAACCTCTCCAAAACCATAAATACTTTTAAGGAATTCAAGGAACTGTTCGCACTCTTCTTTATTTTGTATCCAATACATATCGAGCTTGAAGAACCTGCTTCCCCACTTCTCATATGCCTCTCTGAGAATTTCAATGTCTCGTTTTTTAGCTTTAAAATTGTCGTGACTGTCGGGTGCAAACCAAAGACCAAGCTTTATGCCCTTGTCTTTCGCATAATCGGAAAGAACCTTGATCCCTTTCGGAAAACGCTCGTCCGAGATCTGCCAGAAATCATCTGCAAACACCCTTCTGCCGAGTTCATCTCTCCGCGAGAGATCTGCAGTGGGCCCTACCTGCCATCCGTCGTCGATCTGAACGATATCAACGCCGATATCCTCTGCCGCATCTATCTCTTTTTTTACAAATTCGTGGCAAACTCGAGAAAAACCGTTGCGGTCTCCCCATGTATTCGACATCATCATTGAAACCTTCGGTCTTCTCTTGTGTCGGTAGTATTCCCGGCAGAGTGCTTCGCAACCGCTGTTTTCAGTAAACCCAAGTGCCACTCCATAACCGCCGTTATCTATCAACACCGCACCGCCGTTTATTCTCAAAACCGTCTTTTGATAATCGGGTGTTTCAGAAATAATAACAACCGCTTTTTCGGTCGAAATGTTTTTGAGAAAGAAGATATCCCCTTCCATGCCTTCATAAAGGTTACGCGCGAACAGGTTTTTCTTATTTTTATGCACCAGTGTGTCGTTATCATCGGTGAAAGCCTTAAATTTCACCGACGTTACCGTCCAGTGCTCACCTTCAATATCCAGAAGTTTTTCTTCCTTACAGTCAGGCATGTAAACAAGCGGCAAATCTTCCCAAAAAATATATTTCTGCTCACCCTTTTCCTTTGTTGCAGAAAGAACGGTAAAGGGCATAGAAAGGCCTTCATTGTCCTCTGTTTTTGACAAGACTTCAGTTACTCCGTCAAACGAAATATCTAAAGCGGAGGTTTTTATCCGAAGTCTCCCGTTATTCAAAGAATAAAACTCGTTCATATCCTTTTCCTTTTAGTTGTATTTAGGCAAATAATCTCCGTGCGCCTCAATTAAATCGTCAACCATTTTCTTAATGGTGTCAATATCAAGTTCACTCGCAGTATGAGGGTCAAGCATTGCCGCCTGATAAATATGCTCTTTCTTGAGTGTTCGAGCCGCCTCAATAGTTAAAAGATGAACGTTTACATTTGTCATATTCATTGCGGCAAGCTGAACGGGAAGGCGACCTACACGGCAAGGGTGAACTCCGTGTCCGTCAACAAGGCAAGGAACCTCAACACAAGCGTCCTCAGGCAGATTTTCAATAAGATGGCCCTTATTCAGAACGTTTCCGCCTATTTCATAAGGAATTCCCGTTACGATAGCATCCATAATCCTTGAAGCATATTCGTAAGAGCGAGTGAACTCCTTAGCCTCTTCGTTTTTAAGGGTCTCATACTCCTTCTTCCAGGACTCTATCTGGTTTACGCATCTTCTTGGGTATTCGTCAAGCGGAATATTGAATTTTTCTATAAGCTCGGGGTAGTTTTTCTTTATATAGAAGTTGCTATACTCTGCATTATGTTCGCTCGATTCGGTGCAGTAGTAGCCGAAATTGCGTATGTAATCCATTCTAACCTTATCCTTTTTGTCGGGATCGGCAATATATGCATCAACTCTTCTTTTTATTTCAGGATAGAGGTCGTTTCCGTTTTTATCTCTGATATCGAGGAGCCAACCCATATGGATGATACCTGCAATAATCTCTTTTCTGCCCCCAAGATATTCATCCATTCCAAGATCTTTAAGAAGATGCTCACTGCATACCTGAACGCTGTGGCAGAGACCAACCGTTTTAATGGGCGTATATCTCTGCATATATCCCGAAAGCATCGCCATCGGGTTGGTATAGTTCATGAAAAGCGCATCGGGGCATACCTCTTCCATATCGCGAGCAAAGTCTTCCATAACAGGAATGGTTCTGAGTGCTCTCATAATTCCGCCGATACCAAGCGTATCCGCAATAGTCTGACGGAGCCCGTATTTTTTCGGAACCTCAAAATCTATAATGGTGCAAGGATCATAAAGTCCTACCTGAATGGCGTTAACAACAAAATCTGCGCCTCTTAGCGCTTCCTTGCGGTTTTCTACCCCAACGTAGCACTCTATCCTTCCGTAGCCACCCTTAGCCTTTCTCATTGCCTCTAAGATAACACGGCTCTCCTCAAGGCGCTCTGCGTCGATATCATAGAGCGCGAAGGTGCTGTCTCTAAGTGCCTCTGAACACATACAGTCACCAACAACTCTTCTTGCAAAAATGGTGCTTCCTGCACCCATAAATGTTAGTTTCATAGAGTTTCACCTCTCCTTTCACCCACGATTATACTGTTGACAGCAAAAAAATAAAATGGTAATATGTTATTAAAATTTGTCAATTTGTTTTATTTTGAGAGGTGAACTTATGACCTTCGAAACAGTTATTGAAAAAAACATTTCCTTTATCAAACCTCTTTTTTATGGGCATCAAAACTGCGAAAGTTCCCATTCTCACGGGCCTGCCGTCAGAACCTGCTGGCTTATCCACTATGTTATCTCGGGTAAGGGAATATTCAGAATAAACGGCAAGACCCATAATGTAAAATCGGGCGAAATGTTTGTTATCCCGCCCTATATTGAAACCTATTACGAGGCCGATAGCATAGAGCCTTGGGAGTATATCTGGTTAGCCTTCGAGTGCGAAGCGCTTCCTTGCAAGCTCTCAGAGGTTATAAAGTCGGGCTCCGCAAGGCAAATTTTTGAAGATATAAGAGCACTTGAAAACAAAAGAAACAGTCCTCCCGAATATCTTGCCGCAAAAATATGGGAACTTTTTTCGGTAATCAAAGGAAAAACCGAAACCGAAATCGACTACGTTGAAACCGCTCTCGGCTATATGCACACCGAATACATCAACGGAATAACAGTCGGGGAGATTGCGAAAAAACTAAATCTCAACAGAACATATTTTTCGGTTATTTTCAAGAAAAAGACAGGTGTTTCTCCTTCCGAATATCTATTAAACTTTAGAATGAAACAAGCGATGGAGCTTCTGACAAACAGAAGAGAAAACATCTCTGTAACGGCGCTATCGGTGGGATACCCCGATATATACACCTTCTCAAAAGCTTTTAAAAGAAACTACGGCGTCTCTCCGAGAGAATTTATGAAGCAAAAATAGGCGCTCTTTATAGGGTCTCTTGCATTTTATCAACTTTTGTGATAGAATAACTTAGCATAGTATTGTAAATTTGGTTATTTTTCCGTTTTTCCAGTATTATTTGTTGTTTTTCTGTTGAATTATTGTGAAATATGTATTATAATGTATTCACTTAACAGAAAGTAATAACCATTTATAATTGCTATCGTAATTCCCGTTACAATAGCAATTTTCTTTATAAAAAAATCATTTTGCCGTTTATTTCGGCAGACAGGAGTTTTTATGAAAAGATCTTTAGCAAGAAGAGATAGGTATAAGATTATATTTATTCTCATAATAATGGATATAATTGCTATTGCCGGTTCGTTTTTTGTCGCGCTCTATTTAAGGCACGATTTCAGTTTCGAAGCAATAGACACCGAATATATCAACACCTATTTTAAAACAATATTCCCGTGGGCATTCATTTCGGTTATTGTTTTTGCACTTTGCAAACTTTATAACGGGATTTTGAGCTTTGCCGGTGTCAGCGACATGTTCCGAATAGTTCTTAGTTACGGATGCCTTTCGGTTCTCGGATTGGCATATATTTCGATCACCAAAATGGACATGCCCCGTTCTTTCTACATTATCGGTTTTATCCTTAGTTTCATAAGCACTGTCTGCGTCCACTTTGGAAGAAGAATTCTCCGAGAGATCGGTAACCATTCCGCAAAAATTAAGCACAGTGCACCCGAGCTCGAAAGAATAATGATAATCGGCGCAGGTATCGCGGGTCATATGCTTATGCGCGAATTTTCGGACAGTGATAAACTCAAAGGCAAGGTCGTTTGTTTTATCGACGATAATAAGGCAAAAAAGGGTTGTCTCTTAGAGGGCATTCCGGTAATCGGAACCCGCAACGATATCATTGCCGCTGCAAAGTATTACCGCATTGATAAGATCGTCTTAGCTATTCCCAGTATTGAAGCGCGTGACCGCAAGGAAATTCTTGACATCTGCAGTAAGACCGGTTGTAAGGTCGAAATAACCCCCGGACTTTATCAGGTCGTTAACGGTCAGGTCAATATAACAAATCTTCGCAAGGTCGAGATCCACGACCTTTTAGAGAGAGATCCTATTAAAGTTAATATGGAAGAAATATATCAGTATATCTCCGGAAAGACCGTTATGGTAACCGGCGGAGGCGGTTCGATCGGAAGTGAACTTTGCCGTCAGATCGCCAGAAGCAATCCTGAAAAGCTTCTTATATTTGATATTTACGAAAACAACGCATATGATATACAGATGGAACTTCAGAGAGAACTCCCTAATCTTAATATGGAGGTTCTTATCGGCTCGGTAAGAAATACCGCCCGTGTTGACTGGGTTCTTGAAAACCATAAACCTGACATTATCTTCCACGCAGCAGCGCACAAGCACGTTCCTTTAATGGAGGACAGTCCTAACGAAGCGATCAAAAACAACGTTTTCGGAACCTATAAAATGGCTACTGCTGCGGTTAAATACGGAGTTAAGAAATTCATCCTTATCTCCACCGATAAAGCAGTTAACCCAACAAATATAATGGGCGCTTCAAAACGTCTATGCGAGATGGTCGTTCAGATGATGAACCGTAAGGCAGAGAACACCGAGTTCGTTGCCGTTAGATTCGGTAACGTTTTAGGAAGTAACGGAAGCGTTATTCCGCTCTTCAAAAAGCAGATCGAAGAAGGCGGCCCCGTTACAGTTACTCATCCTGATATAACCCGTTTCTTTATGACTATTCCCGAAGCTGTGTCTCTCGTTCTACAGGCAAGCTACTATGCAAAGGGCGGTGAAATATACGTTCTTGATATGGGTAACCCCGTAAAAATAGCCGATATGGCAAGAAATCTTATTCGTCTTTCGGGATATGAACCCGATGTTGACATTAAAATTGAATACGTCGGTCTCCGTCCCGGCGAGAAGCTATACGAAGAGCTTCTTATGGACGAAGAGGGTCTCCAGGATACTGCAAATAAACTTATCCATATCGGAAAACCTATTGATATGGACGATGAGTTATTCGTGTCTCAGTTAAAAGAACTTGAGGCCGCTTGCACTGCAGAGTCCGAAGATATTAAAGATATTGTAGCAAGAGTTGTTCCAACGTATAAAAGAAGGTGAAGCATTTGAAAAAACATACCACTAAACCTGATAAAAAAGACCTTAGAATGCTATTCGTTTGTATTGTTAACGTGTTCTTTCTTGCAGCAAGCGTAGGAATTCTCGGTATGACCGTGTATCTTTCGGTAATCGGTTTCTTACCCGCTCTTTATATCGTTTTGCTGTCGCTTTTATGCGTTATACTGATTGGCTTCCACGTTCTTCTGCTAACACGAAAAACCGCAGTCAAGGCAACGCAGATAATAAGCCTTGTTGTCAGCGTTGTAACCCTTTCGGTTTATATGTATGCTTCGATTATGTTCGGAACACTGCACGGTGCAATTTCCAACATCCCGATAGATAACGATCTTAACACAAGCACCGTTACAAAGGACGTTTCCAAAGAACCTTTTATCGTTTATATTTCGGGCATCGACGCAAGAAATATTTCGGCTATCCACGATAAGAGCCTTTCCGACGTTAATATGATCGTTGTTGTTAACCCTAACACTCATAAGATTCTAATGGTTAACACCCCCCGTGATTATTACGTAGGACTCAAAGGCGATCCCAATAAATTGGACAAACTCACCCACGCAGGTTCATACGGAATTGATTGGTCGATGCAGACCCTTGCTTCCCTCTATGATATAGATATAAACTACTATATCAAGGTCAATTTCAAATCGGTGGTTGATATCGTTAACGCTGTTGGCGGAATAACGGTTAATTCTGAATACAGTTTTTCAAGCGACGCATCACTATCTGAAACAAGGTATTATTTCAAAAAAGGCGAAAATACCCTTAACGGCGACCAGGCACTCGCGTTTGTCAGAGAACGTTATACTCTTCCCGGAGGAGACCGTCAGAGAGGAATCAATCAGCAAAAGGTTATAGGTGCGGTAATAGATAAGGCGATCTCGCCTTACATTTTAAACTCCAGCAATCTGAAATCTCTCTTAGATTCCTTTATTTCAAATATGAAAACCAATATTTCATATAGTGAAATTTCCGATCTTATCAAAATGCAGCTTTCAAAAATGCCTTCTTGGGATATCGAAACGGTTTCGGTTGACGGAACAGGTGCTTACAAAACCACCTACTCTTCGGGCTCACAGGCGCTATACGTTATGATTCCTAACCAGGATAGTGTCGATGCCGCAAAAGACGCAATCAACGAAGTTTTAAACCCTTAAATCAAAAAGCAGGAACGCTTTTTCGTTCCTGCTTTATTTTTTCACATTAATGTGTTAAAAAAATAAAACTTGACATATATCTTAAAATAAAGTATACTAAATATGCAGAGTTTTGGAGATGCAAGGACCACGAGAAACCGGTGTGTCCATGCGTCTTTTTTTAATTGAGGTGAAAAATGAAATCCGAAACACTTATTGATTGTTTGGAGCGAAGCCCAATTATAGCATCATTTTCAAGCAATGATCTTGAATATGCCCTTTCCTCGCCCGTTGAGGTTATCTTCGACCTTAAAGCCAACATCAGAAACGTTCAGAAAAATATCGATCTGGCGCACGGTGCAGGAAAATATTATTTTATCCATATCGACCTTGCCGAAGGTATCGGAAAGGATAAGTCTGCCATAGAATACCTCTCAGAATGCGGGGTTGACGGAATTATCAGCACGAGGGGGCACCTTATAAAATTCGCAAAAGAGGCAGGACTCTTGACCGTTCAGCGTCTTTTCGCGCTTGATACCCACGGTGTCGGAAGCATATCCGACCTTTTAGGAAACTCCTCGCCCGACTTTATTGAAATTATGCCGGGTGTTATTGGGAAGGTTATTGAAAAATTTTCAAAAGGCTCTATCCCCGTTATAGCAGGCGGTCTTATCGAAACTAAGGCAGAGGTAACAGATGCTCTCAGAAACGGAGCAATTGCGGTTTCAACAGGTATGTCTGAGCTTTGGTATTTGTAAATCAGTAAAATCAGAAAAAGCAGAAAGGCTTAAAAACACTTCCTGCTTTTTTCTTTATTTATAAGGAGGCTATTATGAACTACTATTTTTTAGCACAAGTCGCATTCAGGTGTCTAATTTCAGTCCTTATTGGAAGTCTTATCGGTAATGAACGTGCCCGTCACGGCCGAGCAGCAGGAATGAGAACCCATATTCTCGTTTGCATTGGCGCCGCGCTCACCTCTATGATAAGCATCTACGTTTCTGACGTTTTAGGTCAGGGCGGAGACGTTCTGAGAATATCTGCGCAGGTCATCTCGGGAATAGGTTTTCTCGGCGCAGGAATGATAATCTTAAAAAGCAACAACGTCATAACAGGTCTTACCACCGCCGCAGGTGTCTGGACGACCAGTGTTATCGGTATTGCCGTTGGCTTCGGTTTCTATTCGGGAGCCATAATTGCGACCGTCTTGTTTATGATAACCACCACCCTTTTCAGCAAATTTGAAAAGAATAAAAAGGCAACCGAGATAATCTACGTTGAGATAGACGATATGTATCGCGCCAACAAAGTAATTTCGGATATCACAACCAAGATAGATTCTCCGTTTATGCATAGATTTGTAAGCCCCAAGACCTTGACCTCAGGGCATTTAGGTGTTAACATCATAATAGATAAACGCCTTAACGTTAACATAGATTCAATATTGGAAATTGAAAACGTTGTGTTTGTTGAAGATGAATAAATATTAAGGAAGAATTATGGCAACTTTAAAAGATCTCGAAAACGTAAAACTCTTTTTGTTTGATATGGATGGGACCCTTTATCTCGGCAATAAGCTTTTTAAGTTTACACCAACTCTGCTTGAAACCATTAAGGAAAAGGGTAAAAGGTATCTGTTTTTAACCAACAACTCATCAAAAAGCGTTAAAGATTACGTTAAAAAACTTGATAACTTAGGAATAAAATCAACCGAGGACGACTTTTTAACCTCTTCAATGGCAACCTCTTACTATCTTAAAAAGCACCATCTCGGTGCCACCCTTTACGTTTGCGGAACCGAGTCTCTAAAGGAAGAGCTTCGTCGCGAGGGCTTTAAGGTTTCAGAAGACATTTCCGAGACCGATTGCATCGTTATGGGCTTTGATACCGAACTCACCTTCAAAAAGCTTGAAGACGTTTGCAAGCTGCTTCTTTCGCGTGATATTCCCTATATCGCAACTAACCCCGACTACGTTTGTCCTACCGAATTTGGAAGTGTGCCCGACTGTGGTAGCGTTTGCGATATGATATTCAACGCAACAGGCAAAAGACCCGTTGTTATCGGAAAGCCCACCCCCCTAATGCCAAAACTCGCTATGGAGAAATATGGCGTCGCCCCGAAAAACACCGCCGTTGTAGGTGACAGGATATACACCGATATCAAGAGCGGACTTAACGCAGGTGCTTTAAGCGTTCTCGTTCTCAGCGGAGAAACCACTGCAGGAATTCTTGAAAAAAGCGAGGATAAACCAGACCTGGTGCTCAGCGATTGCAGTAAAATAATTCCATATATCTAAAGATAAAACAACCTCCGTTATTTCGGAGGTTGCTTTATTTTACAAATTATGCTATATTTGTCTTAAGGTTACGTGAAAGGAAATTATATCAGATGAAATATGATTTTGAAACCGTTATCGACCGCCAAGGCAAAGACGCCCTCGCTTTAGACGTTATCCAGATGGAAGGTGCTTTTGTTAAGGAAGGCTTTTCCAAAATACCTATGTGGATAGCCGATATGTGCTTCGCTACCGTTCCGAGCGTTAATAAGGCTATCTCCAAAAGAATGGAACACGCTATTTATGGCTACTATGCTCCCTCAGAAGAGTATTATGCTTCAATAACAGATTGGCAGAAAAAGCATAATAGTGTTTACGATCTCCGAAATGAAAACCTCGGGTATGAAAACGGCGTTCTGGGCGGTGTTTCATCGGCTTTATCGGTTCTTTCAGAGCCTCACGGCAATATCCTCGTCCACTCTCCCACCTATTGCGGATTTACTTCAGTCCTCAATAACAACGGATATAATATAATTCACAGTCCCCTATATCTCGACGAAAACGGCATCTACCGTATGGACTTTGAGGATATGGACCGCAAGATAAAAGAAAACAATATAACCACCGCTATTTTCTGTTCCCCTCATAACCCATCGGGCAGAGTATGGGAGAAATGGGAGATAGAAAAGGCAATGGAGGTATATAAGAATAATAACGTTTTTGTTATTTCCGATGAGATCTGGTCTGACCTCACCCTATATAACAATAAGCACGTTCCCACCCAGTCAGTCTCAGAGGACGCAAAACAGAGAACGATAGCCTTCTACGCCCCCTCGAAAACCTTTAACCTTGCAGGGCTTATAGGAAGCTATCACGTTATTTATAACAAAGAACTCAAAGAAAGGATGGACAAGCAGTCCTCACTTTCTCATTATAACTCTATGAACGTCCTATCCCAACACGCCCTCATCGGAGCCTACTCTAAAGAGGGAAACGAATGGCTTTCTGAACTCAGAACGGTAATCGAAGGAAATATTGATTATGCCTTAGATTATATAAAAGAAAACTTTGAAGGTATCAAGGTTTCAAAGCCTCAGGGGACCTATCTTATCTATCTCGACTGCACTGAGTGGTGCAAGACCCACTCTGTCACTATAGAAGAACTCACAAAGCGCGGCATAGAGGTCGGCGTTCTCTGGCAAGAGGGTTGCCGCTTCGGCGGAGACTGTCATATCAGAATGAATTTAGCCCTCCCCCACTCGCTTGTAAAGGAAGCCTTCAAAAGACTCTCGGAATACGTATTCACAGAATAGAAAAAGCGGCGTTTTAAACGCCTCTTTTTTTATTTATCGGTATTCTGTTTTCTGAACCTCGTTGGCGAAAGTCCCACCCTATCCTTGAACTGACGGATAAAATGAGTAGTATTATCGTATCCCAAGAGCTCCGATATCTCTTCTATACTTTTCTTGGTCATAGTAAGATAGGTTTTTCCCTTGTTAAGACGAACGTTGATAAGGTCGTTTATAGGCGAAACTCCGAACACCGCCTTATAGACCGCATAGAACCTCGACTCACTGAAACCTGCCTTTTTCGCCATGCTCTCAATAGTCCACTTATCACTGTAATTTACAAAAATCTCTCCACGAAGCTCACGAAGTCTTGTCGCAGTAGTCTTATCTATATGCTCATCGGTTTGTTTTTTAACTGCGCGGGACAGTTTAAGGAGGAGTTCCTCAAATTTTAGATCCATCACCCTATCCCGATTTTCTTTATCGGACAAAAACTCGGTTTCGATCTCTCGAACGATCGGGGTTATAAAAGCGGTGTTAGCAGGAGTGTAAACAGTGTCAAGGCTCAATTCAAACTGCCTCAAAAACGGAGTTATATTTCCCTTAAAATGCATCCAATCATGCACCAGATTCTCTTCACTCAAAAAGTATTGCGGAGTTCCGATGTTATATATTATAACCGAACCTGCCGGAATTTCTTTCTCTTTTCCATCAATTTTTATCTTAACTTTGTTTAGGAAATGTAAAAAAGTATAATCCTTATGCCCCTTGCGGCGTTCTATCTTAAACCCTGCTTTTTCGGGGAAAGAATGGCGCACATTCGTTATTTCAACCATATTGTCACCTCGAAAATATAATAATACAAAAAGTAGGATATGTCAAATTTTAAATAATTTATGTTATTGAAATGCTATTCCTCTTGTTTATAATTTAAGGTAGAAAACATGAGGAGGAAAACTATGATTATGAGAACAGAGCATCCGAAGCCGCAGTTTATGCGTGAAAACTGGAGATGTTTAAATGGAAACTGGGAGTTTGAGATCGACCGCAGCGTTAGCGGTAAGGAAAGAGGTCTATATAAACCCGATGCCGTTTTAAATAAGGTCATCAACCTTCCTTTTTGTCCCGAAAGCCGTCTTTCCGGCATTGAAGACACCGATTTTATGAACTCGGTCTGGTATAAAAGAACCGTTGAAATTTCGGAAGAAGAACTCAGCGGCAGAGTTATTATCCACTTTGGAGCAGTTGACTATGAGTCGCACCTCTACGTTAACGGTATTCACGTTGGAGAGCATATCGGCGGTTACGTTTCATTTACGTTTGATATAACCGATTACTTAACCGCAGGCACAAACGTTATAACGCTTAACGCGCTCGACGACACAAGAAACCCCAAGATCCCCTCGGGTAAGCAGAGCACCGAATATAATTCTTACGGCTGCTTCTACACTCGCACAACGGGAATTTGGCAGACCGTTTGGCTCGAGTTCGTCCCCGAAAGCTATATTGTAAGAGCTAAATATGACACAGATATAGACTCTGCAACCCTTACTGTCTCAGCAGTGCTTAAAGGAACCGCTGAATTAACGGCAGAGGCTTTCTACGAAGGAAAACCCGTCGGCAAAGCGAAAGCCACGTCATGCGGCGGAACCCATATCCTCACAATTCCGCTTTCAGAGAAACATCTCTGGGAGGTTGGAAACGGAAGACTCTATGACCTTGTTCTCACCTTTGGCGAAGATAAGGTAAACAGTTACTTCGGGCTCCGTTCGGTTCGTTTAGACGGATTTAAATTCCTTTTAAATGAAAAATCGGTATTCCAGCGCCTCATTCTTGATCAGGGCTTCTACCCCGACGGTATCTACACTGCTCCCAGTGAAGAAGACCTAATCGCCGATATCGACCGTTCTCTCGCAATGGGCTTTAACGGTGCAAGACTTCACGAAAAGATCTTCGAGGAAAGATTTTTATACCACTGCGACCGCAAAGGCTATATCGTTTGGGGCGAATATCCCGATTGGAGTCTCCATCGCGCAAAAAGCTTGAGTAATGCTATCTTAATGACCGAGTGGGTAGAAGAACTCGAACGCGACTATAACCACCCCGCAATCATCGGTTGGTGTCCTCAGAACGAAACCGAAAGACTCATTCCCGGAAGTGAACAGGCAAAAAATCAGAGAGCCTTCTACCGCTTGACCAAGGCGTTTGATCCTTCCCGTCCCTGTATCGACGTCAGCGGATATGTTCACGTTGAATCCGATATCTTTGATATCCATGATTACGAGCAGGAGCCCGAGAAATTCAAGGTAAGCCTTGATAGCCTCACAAACGAGGGCAAAAACATCGACCGCCACTCTCAATTTCACACCTATAATAAGTGGCAACCGATTTTTGTAAGTGAATACGGCGGAACCCGTTGGACCGAGGATCAGAGCGGTTGGGGTTACGGTAACGGACCTAAAACGCTCGAAGAGTGCATAGACAGAATTAAGGGTCTCACCGACGTTATCTTAGATAACGAACGCATTATGGGACTTTGCTACACCCAACTCACCGACGTTGAGCAGGAGCAGAACGGTCTTTACACCTACGACAGAAAGCCTAAGTTCGATCCCGAAAAAATACACGCTATCTTCTCAAGAAAAGCAGCCATCGAAGACTAAAATTAAAAGCCGACCTTTTGGTCGGCTTTTATTATTCAAAGTATTTTTTTATTGGGAACCTATCCTTAAACTCGAAGAAATGCTCCAAAAGCTTTGTGAACCTGCTAATTAGAAATCCGTTTATTAGGGCGCAGATTATCGTTCCCATTTTGACCCCCTCAAAAACTCCGAACCCAAAGAACAGAAATGACATCGCTATCCCGAGAACGCAACTGAAACAGTCATAGGCCGTCTTGAATTTGTTGATATTTATCGAAAACCTTTCGGAAATCTCTTTGACTATGAGTTCATAAGCTTCGGGGGAAAGATATGTATGAAAGAAGAGCGACACCGCCAACGAGCAAGAAACGGTTCCAATAATATACCACACGGCACGAAGAACAAAGGTGTTGTCGGGAATAACCGAAATAAGCGCCATAGCGCCATCGAGAATGGTCCCATAGATAACCGCGGTGACGAAGGAAAAAAGATAGGAACGCTTAAATTTTTTCATTAACACTGCGGTTACTATGATAAGAATGCCCTGAAAGCAATACTCTGCAACCCCGAACGAGAACCACGGTAAGAACTCTGAAACTTTAAGATGCAGTATGTAAGCAGGTGCCACCACCATCGACATACCGAAATCTGCCTTTTCTGTGAAAGCCGCCGCAAAAGCCATAATAACGAGCCCTAAAAGGTATGAAAGCTCAGTGTAAAAAACCTTCTTTTTTATCATATTTTCTCTCCGCAAATTATTTTAACTCTATTTCGCCTAAAACGGTATTCGTAATATAGTCACCCTTAAAACTGCGGAGCGTTTCCATATGGGGAGCCGTGAGGTGAACTTCCTGATGCTTCTTTGTTTCCCACTGCTCAATGAGAAGCAGTTCGTCAGGGTCCTTTTCGGACAGATAGTAGTCGTATTTTATGCAACCGTTTTCATTTCTTATTGCCTCTAACACCCCTGTTTCCTTAACCTTTTTGATAAAAGCATCTCGCTTTTCGGGCAAACAGTCAAATTTAACGTAGATCGTATACATAATCTGCTCCTTTATTTAGATTTTAATTCAAAGAATATCTTAACCATATTTATAAACTTCATTACCTGTTTTCCGTCACGAAGCACGAGTCGGTATATATTCTTACCGTCCTGAATTTCAAGGTATTTACCCGGGCTGAATGGAAGGGTTGGGAACGCGGCGGTTGATACCGATAGATTTGTTTCTTCCCCACCAATTTCACCATCGATAACAACTTTTTCGGGGGAGAGCGTAACGGTGCCACACCCTACGTTTACATACTTTTTCTTTTTCGTATCCACCATATGTATCTCAGTTTCTGCCGAAAGAACTGTGTTTTCGCCCCTTGAGATCTTTTCCTTTAAATCTTTATATATTCCCCTGCTCCAGTCGGAAACGTATCTTATCTCTTTCCCTACCTCGCTGTTTTTATGAAGAAACCCGTATTCATCCGAGGTTTCAGAATAGCCGCAGCTTCTGCAAAACAGGGTATTTTCATTCTTAACGGCAACAGAAAACTCTTCTTTGCAATGGGGGCAACAGTAAAGAACGTTTTCAAGGCCATTAACCTTACTTCCGTTTTTATACCTAACCAAGAGTTCTTCCTGCTCACGATAGGCATCAAAAAGGAGAGCCTTTTCAGTTTTCTCTCTTATTTCCTCTGCGGACATGCTTTTGAGTTCTTCCGCGCCGAAAAGCTTATAAACGTCCAACGTTGTTTTGCCTCTGCGGAAACCCTTGGTCCATTTAGGCATAGCAAAATAGGTGCCGCAGGTCTTTGCCATGTACACATCCACACCCAGCCACTTGAACAGCTTGTAGGTGGCTGCGGGAATGGGGGTGGAAAGGCCGTCCTCGCACATAAGTCCCGCAGGATAAATCGCCAGCCTTCCGCCGGAGGATATAACGCTCTTCATCTTTTTCAGATCGCTGACCTCGGTTTGAAACTGCTGCTTGGGAATAAGACCCAGTTTGCTGAGAAAGCCCTGCAGGGGGAGAGTGCCGAATATGGAGCGGCTTACCACAAAATTCATCGGTTTTTTGCAGGCGCCGATAAGGTTAACAAAGTCAAGGGCGGTCTGGTGGTTGGCTATAA